>CANGAW010000031.1 GCA_947451925.1 Burkholderiales bacterium
ACCCGAGTAGCGCGAGATCACATGCAATTGCGAAACCGGCACATAGAGCTTGGTTTCTTTTGCGTATTCAAGATGCAAAAATTCTGTCTCACCTTCGCCCAGATCCATGCTGATCAGGCCCTGATACCTGCCGATGCCATGATTGGCATGAACCACCGGGTCGCCAATTTTCAGCTCCGACAAATCCCGCACCATCGCTTCGACCTGGGTCGCGCCTTCTTGCTTGCGGCGACCGGCACGGCGACCGCTGCCGGCATACAACTCGGTTTCTGTCACGAAGGCGATATTGCCCAAATCAGCAGACAGCACGCAGCCGGCATGCAGCGGGGACACGCACAGCATCAGTTTGTCGCTGCTGGTTTGAAAGTCAGTCAGACTTTCACAGACTGTGAGCGGCAGTGCGTATTCGCTGAAATATTGTTGCAAGGTCTCGCGACGGCCGCTGGATTCGGCGCAGATCATCACGCGCTTGTCGGTCTGCAGCAAAAAACTGCGCAGATTGGTCAAAGGGTCGTCAGCGCGGCGGTTGACCGCAATATCAGGCAAAGGTGCAGACAGGGCCGAAGGGGCAGGGTCTTCCTGAATCACCCAGCGACCGTAGGGTTTGACTCGCGTGAAAAAATCTTCGTCGCTTAAAAAAACTTGTTCCGGCGCGAGCAAGGGCCGTTCACGGTCCGACTTTAAAAAATGATGGCGCGACTTGGTGTCACTCCAGAAGCGCCGGATCGCCGCATCGATGTCGCCCATCAGCGCAAAGCTGGTGCCTTCGGGCAGGTAGTCAAACAAGCTCGCGGTTTCTTCGAAAAACAGCGGCAGATAATATTCAATACCGGCCGAGGCGATGCCGTTACCAATGTCGCGGTAGATGTTGGCGCGCGAGGGATCGCCTTCGAACACTTCACGCCAGCGACTGCGAAAGGCGCTGCGTGCGCCTTCGTCCATCGGAAATTCACGGCCCGGCAACAAGCGCACTTCTTTGACCGGGTACAGCGAGCGCTGGGTGTCGGCATCAAAAGTGCGAATGGTTTCGATGGTGTCGCCGAACAGGTCGAGGCGGTAAGGCAGGACCGAGCCCATAGGAAACAAGTCGATCAGGCCGCCGCGCACCGAGTACTCGCCCGGCGACATGACTTGCGCCACATGCGCGTAGCCGGCCAGCGTCAGTTGCGACTTGAGTCTGGCTTCGTTGAGCTTTTCACCTTGTTTGAAAAAGAAGGTGTAAGCCGCGAGAAAGGAGGGCGGCCCCATGCGCAAGAGCGCGGTGGTGGCCGGCACGATCAGGACATCGCACTGGCCGGTATGAATTTCATGCAGGGTGGCTAGCCGCTCGGAAACCAGATCCTGATGCGGAGAAAAAGCATCGTAGGGCAGGGTTTCCCAATCGGGCAGCAGGTGACAGCGCAGGGCGTCTTCCTCCCCTTTGCCGAACCACGGCATTTCGGTAATCAAACGCTGGGCGTCTGGCGCATTGGCCACCACTACGGCCAGCATTTTGCCTTCGGCTTTTAAGGCCAGAGCCGCTTGCGCCAGCACATAGGCGTCGGCGGCGCCATGCAGCGCAGGCAGCACAAAGCGGGTGCCGGGTTTGGGTAAAGCGTGTTTTGGGTCGAAGGACATGGATTGCTGAGGCAGCACTGTCTTCGCGGATGGTGCCGGATTGGAGCAGGCGCGAAGCTGAATTGACAGTGAAAATGTAAGATGCGATTATAAATTAGTTCTCACCCGTCAGCCGTACTGCGCTTCATGCCCCGGCTTCATCTTGTCCGGCAACGCTGGATCGTCCTTTCAAGCTTGCTTCTCTATGAATGTGCCGCGTTACTTTGCCCTGATTCCTGCTGCCGGTGTCGGCGCCCGCATGCAGCTAGGTAGCCCCAAGCAGTATGCAATGCTGGCTGGTAAACCCATGCTGCAGCATGTGATGGAAACCTTTGCGCGGGCGTCCCACATTACCCATACCTATGTCGTGGTCAGCGCTGCGGATGTTTATGTGGATGACTTGCCATTTATAGCGGGCACCACCGTGCTGCGCTGTGGTGGCGCGACGCGTCGCGAATCGGTCATGAATGGTCTGGCTGCGATTGCCGCCGAGGTGAGTGCTGAAGACTGGATGCTGGTGCATGACGCCGCCCGACCCGGTTTAACGGTGCCCCTGATTGAACAACTGATAGCTGCGCTTAAAGACGATGCGGTAGGAGGCCTGTTGGCGCTGCCGGTAGTCGATACACTCAAGCGGGCTAACGGCCAGGGCCGGGTCGATGCCACGGTTTCCCGTGACGCTTTATGGGCAGCGCAAACCCCGCAGATGTTTCGGCATGCGACTTTGCTGCAGGCTTTGCAGCAGGCTGATGCGGTAACGGATGAGGCCAGTGCAATGGAAGCGCTGGGTTTGCAGCCGAAACTGGTCGAGGGCCATGCGCGCAATTTCAAGGTCACGCTGCCGCAAGACTTGCTGCTGGCTGAACTGTATTTAAAAGGACGCTATGAAGACAACACCCCCATTTAGAATCGGTCAGGGCTATGACTGCCATGCGCTGGTGCCGGGACGTCCGCTCATTATTGGCGGCGTCAGCATTGCCCACAAAGCGGGTTTGCTTGGTCATTCCGACGCCGATCTGCTGCTGCATGCGATTACGGATGCGCTGTTCGGTGCGGCCGGCCTCGGTGACATCGGCCGGCATTTTCCGGATACGGAAGCGCAGTTTGCCGGCGCAGATTCACGCGTGCTGCTCAGAGAAGCCGCAAGGCGCGTGCGCGAAACCGGCTATGAAATCGGTAATATCGACGCCACCATCATTGCGCAGGCGCCCAAAATGGCGCCGCATTTGCCGCAAATGATTGCCCATATTGCTGCGGACCTTGGCATTGAAAACGGCCAGGTCAATCTGAAGGCCAAGACCAATGAACGACTGGGTTGGGAAGGGCGTGAAGAAGGCATGGCCGCTGATGCGGTAGCCTTGCTTTTTTTACCGCCGCTTTAACTTGCCGGCAATCGTATCTGTACCAACAAGCCACCGTTAACGCTATTACTGATTTCCAGCCGGCCGTGATGGCGCTGGATGATGCGCTCCACAATCGCCAGCCCCAAACCGGCACCATTGGCCTGGCTGCGCGCACTGTCCATGCGGGTAAAAGGGCGCAGCAAATAGGCGATTTGCTCTGCTGGCAAACCGCTACCATGGTCTGCCAGTTCGATCAGAATCTGGCCCGCTTCGCGCCGGGCGCCAAGATAGAGTTCAGTGAATTCGGTACCGGCAGTTTTGCCATAGCGTTTGGCGTTTTCGATCAGGTTGCTCAGTACACGTAACAGGTCGGTCTGGTTGCCCGTCACCTGCAGGCTGGCGTCAATGGCAGCGTGAATTTTTACCTGAGTATCGCGCTCTGCTTCTCGCGCAACCTGCTTTAGCAAGGCAGACAAATCGACTGCCTGAAAATGGGCAGCATCAGTCGGGCGTGCGTAGTCCAGAAATTGGGTAATGATGGCTTCCATTTGCGCCAGATCGGATTGCATCCCTTCTCGCGCATGGTCGGGCAGTGCGGCCATTTCCACTTCCAGCAGCATGCGCGCAATTGGTGTGCGCAGATCATGCGAAATGCCGGCCAGGATGACGGCACGCTCAGAGTCCACCTGCTGCAAATCTTTGACCATCTGATTGAAGCTCTGGTTAGCCTCCCGAATTTCGGTCGGCCCTTTTTCCGGCAGCAGCGCCGGATTTTTGCCGCGCGCAATGTCGCGGGCAGCCACAGACAAATTGGCCAGCGGCTGGTTAATCAGCCGGCTGATGAAGACCGCGCCCAGCAGGGATAGAAACAAGGTAACCGTGATCCACCCCAGCCACTGAATGCCTGAGGCGCGCTCTAGGCGTTCCCGATCCAGCATCAGCCAGTAGTCATCGTCTTCAATCCGGAAACTGACCCAGAAGCCGCGCAAGCCGTTTACAAAGCCGGCAAACTGGGTTTGCTTGCCCAGCCTTGCACGGACAGTCGATTCAATGGCCTGGTTGACTGCGTTGTCTGGCAGGGGGGTGGTTTGGTCGTCGTCTTCGCGTGGATAGACGCGAATGCCTTGCGAACTGGCCAGATCAAATAACAGTTCACGCCGCAATGCGGGCGCAGAGTGCGTAAGTGCTGCACGGGTGATGGTGACAATGGAGACTACTTGCGCAGCAATCTGTTCGCCCCGCGGCGTTCGCTCGACAATCCGAAAGCTGGCGACCCATGCGGCCATGCTTGCCGCAAGCAAGAACGCCAGCAGAAAAAAAGTTCGCCAGAACAGTCCGCTTTGCAGCCACGCTAAACGTCGCCTGACGACGGTATTAACGCTCGCTTTGCTGGTCATCAGGAATGAAGACATAACCCAGACCCCAGACGGTCTGAATGAAGCGCGGGCTGGCCGGGTTAGGCTCGATCAGTTTGCGCAGCCGCGATATCTGCACGTCGAGACTGCGGTCAAAGACTTCATATTCCCGCCCGCGCGAAAGCTCCATCAGCTTTTCACGGGACAGTGGTTGTTTTGCGTGTCGTGCCAGTACTTTGAGCACGGAGTATTCGCCGGTGGTCAGCGTCACGGTCTGGCCATTTTTGCTCAGCAGGCGTTTGCCCAGATCAAATTCGAATTCACCAAACAGATAGGTTTCTGCATGGTCCGACGGTGCACCCGGTATTTCATCAGGACTGACCCGGCGCAGTACGGCGGCAATGCGCGCCAGCAGTTCACGTGGATTGAAAGGTTTGGCCAGATAATCATCGGCGCCGATTTCAAGCCCGGTGATGCGGTCTGCGTCGTCGCCCTTGGCCGTTAACATAATGATCGGTGTATTGTCGCCACCGCCGCGCAGCCGCTGGCAGATAGACAAGCCATCTTCGCCGGGTAGCATCAGGTCCAGTACCAAGAGGTCAAAACGTTCACGAATCCAGAAGCGGTTCATTTCGACCGCACTGGGCGCAGTAGTAACAGCAAAGCCATGTTCGGTTAGGAAACGCTTCAGCAGTTCGCGCAGGCGGGCATCATCATCAACGACCAAGATTTTGGCTTGCGTTCCGGGACTGCGCTTGGATGAAACCTGCGCTGGCGTGTTGGTAGGGGTCATAGTCGTATGGTAACGTCCTTCCTGTTTATTACAATGCTTGCTAGAGGCGTGTTTACAAAGCCTTACAAAACGGCTGCCTTTGCAGGCTTTACCTTAACGCGAACGACCTTACACTACTGCTATGGGTTTTAGTCGTTGCCATCTATTTCGATTGCTTGTTATGACTGCTTTTATTTTACGTGCGCTTTTCTTGTCCCTGCTCGGGATTGGCTTTGCCAATGCCTGGGCTGATCCAGCTCTGGGTGGTGCGGACGGGCATGGCCGTGGGGATGGACATAGTCGTGGGGAACGCATGAATATGGATCGCGGCGACCAAAATCGCAATAGCCGTCATGAAGAGAGCAGACCAAGCCAGGATGATGCAGCGCGCAGGCAGCCAAGGCTCTCGCCAGAGGAGCGCCAGGCATTACGCCAGCAAATTAACGAGGCTGGTAAAGACCTCTATCCGGGCAAGCGTTAATGAGTGCGCACGATTTGTTGCTCAATTTGATTTAGTAGTGCTATACTGCGCAGCTTCGCGGCTGTAGCTCAGCTGGATAGAGTACTTGGCTACGAACCAAGGGGTCGTGGGTTCGATTCCTGCCAGCCGCACCAGTAATACCCGAGGGGTCACGTTCATAAGACGTGACCCCTTTTTATTTTTCCTGTGGTTTCTTTTTGCCCTCGCCTCAAAAATAAAGATTTGCAGCGCTTGTCGCAAGCGTAATTTGCTACCTTGATCTTTTCCAGCGCTTCAAAAATCTCGTTGCTGACTGGGAGCGCGGCATCAAAAAGCCGGGCGGTCCTGCTTTGCGTCTTTTGACTGTGGTGCAGTAAAAAGGCTTGATGGCGATTGCAAAGCAGAGAGTGAGGATGATTTTGGCATGGATGTGAGTGGGAACCCGCTCAGCACTCAATCGTTTCACCCCTTGAGCCCTTACAAGACCAGGAGGTGTCGATGATCTGGCAGATCAGGTTGTTTTTACAGCGTACATCCATGCCGAACGTTTTTTCAGTTAATGCTTTGGTCCGATGTGTCCACGTACCATCACTAAGCCCAGAACGGCGACGATCATTGAACCGCCAAGCAAGTTCAGATAAGCCGATGCACCGCCAGCGGTAATCATGGCAGCACCGGCGAAGGAGCTGACAAACGCGCCCATGCGACCGAAGGCCATCGCTGACGCGGTGCCGGTGGTGCGAATCAAGGTTGGATACATGTGAGCGCACAAGGCGAACAATGCGCATTGCAAGGCCGTGACGAACAAGCCATGCAAGCCCAGGCCCCATAGAAAAATATCGGGTGTCGCCGTGACACTGACGATTTTCAGGCTGAACGCCGTTGCTGCTGACATCGCCGCCCAGAAAATCATCGGCCAGCGTGAGCCAAAACGATTAATCGCCAATGCACACAACACGGCACCAATGACGCCGCCAAAATTGTAAGCGGTCAGTCCCATGCCGGCTAAGGCGGGTGACAATCCTTCGGTGGTCAGCATGGTAGGCAGCCAGCTGAAGGCGGTGTAAATCGACAGCTGCGTCATGAAAAAGCTGATCCACAACCAGGTCGTATCTGCTGCCCGGCCGTGCCGGAACAGGTCGCTGATACTGCCTCGTTTCGCATTGCTGACGCTGCCGTCGGTGAATTCTTTGACCTGTGCGACCTGGTGCGCCATCCGTGTCATGAGTGCGCGTAATTCTTCCCAGCGTGAAGACTGTCGTGCCAGGTATTTTGGTGACTCACGCAGCATCAGCAGCAACAGCAAGGCATAAGCGATCGGCATGGCGCCGCCAATAAAAAAGAGTGCGCGCCAACCTTGGACGGGCAGGATTTGGCCCGCTACCAGGCCAGCCAGCATGCCGCCTAGCGGATAGCACACAATGGCGGTTGTCACGGCCATGGTGCGGTGCCGGAAGGGGATGAATTCGGCGGTCAGTGTCGTAGCCGCTGGCAATGCAGCGCCAATACCGAGGCCCGCAAAGAAACGGATCACTGAAATGGTCGCCACATCGGGTGCGAAGCCAATCATGATAGTGCAGGCACCGAACAGAAAAATACTTGCGATCAGTACCGGTTTGCGTCCCACTTTGTCGGCAATCACGCCGGCCGAGAGGCTGCCGATGGCCATGCCCATCAAGCCGCTGGCCACAGCGATTGAAAATGCAGCGCGGGTGACGCCCCATTCTTTCATGATCATGGGGATGGCGTAGCCAATCATCTGGCCATCAAAGCCATCAAGCACAATCGCCAGTGCGGCAAACAGGTAAGCGAATTTCTGGATGGTAGAAAAATTGCCATCGTCAATCGCCTTCGTTACATCGAAACTGGCATGCAATGTGGCCGTCGTCGGTTCAGTCATGTCTTCTCCATCGGCCGATTTTTTAATCGGCTGCGTATCATTCAATTAATTCAGAGGCGTCAACGAAGCACCGCTTGTTGCCGCCGATAGGTCATGCTCACAAAAAGCAGGCACCAGCTGCGCTGATGCCTGCTCAATTTTTTTACATTTCGACAGGCTTATTTCGACAGAGCGAAAGTCCAGATCGAGCTGCCGGTCGGCGTGTTTTTCAAACGCTCGTCGCCGGAGTACAACGCATACACACCACCGGTGCCGCTGGTGACGGTAATGTATTGCTTGCCGTCTTTTTCCCAGGTGATCGGCATTGAAACCATGCCCGAACCGGTCTGGAAGGACCACAGCTTTTTACCGGTCTGATCATCGTATGCAATGAACTCACCCAGCATCGAACCCGTGAACACCAGACCACCCTTGGTCGCCATCACGCCGGCAAAGTGTGGAATGGCCAGAGGCACGGCCCACTTGTCTTTACCCGTTAACGGGTCAATCGCTTTCAGGTAGCCGCGTGGCTGCTTGCTGTCGTAAGCAAAGCCGGTGAAGTCCATGCCGATGTAGAAGGTGCCGCGCTTCCACTCTTGTTCCATGGTGCGGTAAGCCATACCAAAGTTGAGGGTGTTGGCAAACGCGGTGTTGGTCTCTGGGTTGTATGCCATTGGCATCCAGTTCTTGCCGCCCAGTGCTGATGGCCAGACTTCATCGGCTTTTTCCATCACCAGGGTTTTTTTATGCTTTTCCGCCATGTCGGTCAGGATGGGACGACCCGTTTTGATGTCGATACCCTTGGCCCAGTCAACGCGGTTGACGAATTTGTTCGCCGAGATCAGTTGACCATTGGTACGGTCGATCACGTAGAAGAATCCGTTACGGTCAGCATGCAAAATCACTTTGCGTGCTTTGCCTTCGACTTTAATTTCGGCCAGCACGTTTTCGTTCACGCCATCGTAGTCATACGCGTCGTTTGGCGAGAACTGATAGTGCCAAACCAGCTCACCAGTCTTCGGGCGCAGCGCCAGTACGGACGCGATGTACTTGTTGTCCATGGTAACGCCGCCGCGGAAGGCTGCATTCCATGGGCCGCCGTTGCCGGTGCCCCAGAAAACCAGATCCAGTTCCGGATCGTAGGAGCCGGTAATCCAGGTTGAGCCGCCACCACGTTTGTAGGTATCCGCAGGCCACGTGTCGCCACCCGGCTCGCCAGGAGCCGCTGTCGTGAATTTTCTCCACAGACGCTGACCGGTTTTTGGATCGTAACCGTCGATGAAGCCGCGAATACCATATTCGCCACCAGAAATACCCGCCAGCAGCACGCCGTTGGCAATGACTGGTGCAGCAGTCATGGAATAACCCTGCTTGTAGTCTTCAACGAGTGTTTTCCAGACTTGTTTGCCGGTCTTCATGTCCAGCGCAATGATGGTGGCGTCGATGACGGTGCGGAACAGCAAGCCGTCATGCGCAGCCAGGCCGCGATTGTGGTTACCGCAGCAGACGGCGTTGTACACATCTTCTGGCAGGTCCAGCGGGGTTTTCCACAACTGCTTGCCGGTGATGGCGTCGACTGCCAGCGTGGCATTGACGGTAGGCAGATACAGAATGCCGTCGATTAAAAGTGGCTGCTGCGATTGTGGCTGATTGGAATCAAGACTCAGATTCCACTTTGGCACCAGGTTTTTCACACTGGCGCGATTAATTTGGTTCAGCTTGGAAAAGCGTTGTTGACCGTAGCCCATACCGTAGGTGGTCACGTCGCCAGGGGTTTTGGTGTCGTTGATCAGATCATTGGTCGATGCGCCAGTGGCCATCGCCGAGCCGGAAAAACCGGCAGCCAGTGAGCCGACAAGTGCCAGGCTCAGTAGATTTTTATTCATGAAGCTCTCCTTGTTTAATTATTTTGTGATGCTTGAATTATCTTTGGGACGTCGTGGCGGTATCGGCTGTTTTGCTTGCTCCTTTTAATGGATGTTGAGAGTTACTCGGAATCGATCTGGCGGGAAGGGTGGGCAGCGGCGATGTGCGGCACGGCTTCACAGTGTTCAATGATTTCCCGTAGTACCGGGTAGGGCGTGGTGTCGACACCAAAGCGGGCGGCGCTGAACATTTGAGGCACCAGCGCGCAGTCGGCCATGGTCGGACTGTCGCCGAAGCAGAATTTCCCTCTTGATGGCGAGCGCGACAGATCCGCTTCCAGCGCTTCGAGCCCAATGTTTAACCAGTGCTGAATCCAGATTGTTTTGTCGTCTTCGGACACGCCGAGTTTGGCTGTCAGGTACTTCAAGACGCGCAGATTTTGCAGGGGATGGATGTCACATGAAATTGCCAGCGCAATCTGGCGCACCCGCGCCCGGCCTTGCATCGATTCTGGCAGCATGCGCACGGCAGGATATTTTTCGTCCAGATATTCAATAATGGCGATCGACTGGCTCAACTGAAAGCCGTCATCGTCGAGTAGCGGCACCAGTTGCTGTGGATTTTTAGCCTTGTAGTCGGGGCTGAACTGCATGCCGCCATCGCGTGTCAGATGCACGGCGACGTAATCGTAGTTCAGGCCTTTTAAATTCATGGCGATCCGCACCCGATATGCGGCCGAGCTGCGAAAGTAATTGTGCAGTTCGAGCTGTGAAGTGCTGGTGTTCATGCTAATGCTCGCTCCTGAATATCGACGAAAACGCGATTGCCTTCAATCTTGACCGGATAGGTCTTGATGTCTTCGGTCAGCGGGGCGCACAGGGCTTTGCCGTTGCGGATATCAAATTTGCCCTGGTGTAGCGGACATTCGATTTCATGCCCTTCCAAAAAGCCATCACACAGCCTCGCATTACCATGGCTGCAAATGTTGTTGGTTGCATAGACCTCGCCGGCGACCTGATACAAGGCGATGCTCTTGCCGACGATATCAACGCCGATGACGTCATCTTCAGGAACGGCATCGATGGCCAACACGTCAATCCAGTTCTGACTCATGTTGTTCTCTTTTAAATAGGGTAGATGATGGAGTTGGGGATCATTTCGCTGTCATAGATGCACAGGCGCGAAATGAACTTCAGTCCCGCATCGCTGCGCACGATGCGGTCGAGGTAGCGGCCAACGTTGTAAACCGTCGATTCACCGGAGAGCTTGGTGCGGAAAACGGCGTAGTTTGCTTCCGCAGTAATCACACCATCCTTGTCTTCACGAATGATAGGCAGACCGACCACATGCCGTTGGTAATACGGATCGTGATAGAGGGTTTCATGAATGCCGTATACGCGATCTTTCAGCATGTTCTTGCTTAGCAGCGCCAGCGTTGACAGCGGGAAGCCGCGTTCATAATTCTCGCGTGGCTGGATTTTGTATTCGCAGTCTTCGATGAAAAATTCGACCCATTTATCCCATTGCGCGCTGTCGACCGCCGACGCGTAGTCGCTGTAGAGGCGGATCAGGTCGAGCAAAGTCTGGCTCTCAGATGTGTTTGTACTTGCTGTTGTGGTCATGGTCATCACACTTCCATCACTTTGCGCCAGTAGTTGTACATGCCCCGGATCAGGGTTTCGGTGACCATGTGGTCGGTGTCTTCGCATTCATAGCCGCCGAGTTCGGCAACGGTGCGGTGCGAAGGCTTTTGTTCGAAGCCGAATTGCGAGAGTTCAATCACTTCGCCGTCATCGGCTGACACGAAACCAGCCGGACCAAACAGATTGGCCTGAATCAGACGACGCTGCGTCATCTCTTCGGTGTCATCTTCAAAGCCGAAGTGGGTCCAGACAAAGTCGAAAGAGCCATGGCCATTAGGCTGGATGTGGCGTGTCGATACGCTATTGACTTGCTGTTGAAAGATCACGCTAGGGAAGATGGTCATCATGACCGCAGTCGGTCCGTCCCACCATGCTTCAGGCACGATGTCGATTAGGCGCTTGTCCAGCACATCCATGTTTTCTTTGAAGCTGGTGATGCCCTGCGTGACGTCGTCTTTTTTGCCGCCGGTGCCGCGGGTTGAGATCATTGCCGCGTGACGGAATTTGTCATCCATCTTCAGTTCGGATTTATTGTCTGCCCGCCACAGGCCATAGGTGACGAACCAGGTATGCAGCAAACCAGGATGGTAGGGATCCTTGATATTTTCCTGCATCAGTTTCCAGTTGCCGGGAATACGCTGGCGGTTGTAACCCAGAATGGTCAGCTTGCGGCCATTAAACAGGCGATCAAAATACGACAGCATGGCAGGCCCAAGATAGTCTTCGAAGGCTTCGACCTCATGGTCGAAAGATGCGAAAACGACACCGCCACGGCTGGCGACTTTGAGCTTGGTCAGGCTGTGATCTTCGGTCTTGAATTCCTTCGGCATGCCGCCATTGATCTTGCCGTCCTGCTTTACGCCGCGCCGAAAAGGCACACCCTGCAAGTCACCTTTGAGTGAGTAGTTCCACTGATGGTAGGGGCAGACCAGTTCTTTTTTATTGCCGTGACGCTCGCGACAAAATTGCATGCCGCGGTGAGCACAAACGTTTTCAACAACATGAATGACACCATCCATATCGCGCGTCATCACAACCGAGCGCTCGCCAATGACGGTGCGCTTGAAGTCGCCCGGGTTGGGCACTTCCGCCTCCAAGCCTATGTAGCACCAGTGGCCTTTGTAAAACAGGCGGTCGAGTTCTTTTTGATAGATCGACTCATCGGTATAGGCCCAGAACGGAATGCGGCTGGAGCCTTCGGCTTCCCACACATGCGGCTGCTTGAATACTTCCGGCGTATCACCCACGTTGCTCTCCTTGAGAAAAATTACTTGGCCACGCGGACGACGATTTCGCCCAAACCATCGATATGACCACGCATCACGTCACCCTGAACCACGGCGCCTACGCCTTCTGGCGTGCCGGTCATGATGACGTCGCCAGGTACCAGCGTTTCATAGCGCGACAGATAAGAAATTGATTCGGCCACTGACCAGATCAGTTTTGCAATATCGGAGGTTTGGCGCGGCTGCTCGTTAACGGTCAGCGAGATGGTTGCTGTCGACAAGTGGCCGACCTGGGCCACCGTATGGATAGGGCCGATTGGTGCGGACTGGGCAAAGGATTTGCCAAACTCCCATGGACGGCCTTTGTCACGCGCATCGAGTTGCAGATCGCGGCGTGTCATATCCAGGCCCACTGCGTAGCCATGGACATGGTCCAGTGCTTGTTCCAGCGGGATGTCTTTGCCGCCAATACCGATGGTGACAACCAGTTCGATCTCATGATGAAAGTTACCCGTCATCGGCGGGTAAGCAATGTCGATGGGTTGTTCGCCGGCTTGTACTGCGGCACAAGCCGGTTTCATGAAAAAGAACGGTGGATCACGGTCCGGGTCCTTGCCCATTTCGCGTGCATGTGCGGCATAGTTGCGGCCGACGCAGTAGATGCGATGGACCGGAAAAACTTCTTCACTGCCAGCGATGGCAAGGGTGGTGGTGGGTTGTACAGGGATAGCGTATTTCATCAGAATTCCAGTAAGTGTGAATATCAAAGACGGGCTTCGCGCCACAGGCCCAGCGACTGCAGCATGGGGCGATCGGAAAAGCTAAACAGGGTGGTGTCGCGCTTGGCGAGAAATTTCAGTGGCTGCCAGGACGGCACCACAAAAATATCGTCGCGCTGCACATGCCATTCGGTGTCACCCACTGCCACCGTCGCTTCGCCCTCAAGGCAGACATACACCGTGCCATCGGTGCTGCGATAGGGGCGGGTTTCGAATCCGGCAGGCAGGCGCTGGGTAAAAGCGCCAATGGTTGGCATCGGTGAGGCACCGGTGGCGGGGTTCACATAGCGGAGTTTGTGGCCAAGGTGCGGGTCAGGCTTGCCTGCCGAGATCATGGCCAGCGACTCCATGGTGCGCGCAAACGGATAGACGAATACGCGTGTAGGCTCGGCAGGTCCCTGATAAAAATCGACCGGCAACATATTGTTGCCATAACGGGCCAGCGCATCGCCTTCGGCGCGCACCGTATCTTGCGACGCACTCTGACCATGCTCGGCAAAGCCGGCATCGAAAAAGCGCACCGTAGGAATGTCCAAGCCATCAAGCCAGACCACTGGCTGCTCACCCAGATTGCCATGATCATGAAAAGTCCACGACGGCGTGATGATGAAGTCGCCACGTCGCATCGTGGTGCGCTCACCATCGACGGCGGTGTAGGCGCCTTCGCCGTCCATTACCAGCCTTAACGCCGACTGTGTATGACGGTGTGCAGGTGCGACCTCGCCAGGCAAAATTAACTGCAGGCCCGCATACAGCGACTGGGTAATTGCCGACTGCCCCGCCAGCCCCGGATTTTCCAGAATCAGCACGCGACGCTCGGCTTGTTCGGCGGTGATCAGGCGACCGGCTTCCATCACTTTGTCGCGCAGATGAGCGTAGCGCCACAAGGCAGCTTGTGCCGGGCTGTTGGGGGATTTCGGCACCAGCGCGCCGAGTACTTCCCACAGCGGCGTCATGTGGTCTTGGGCGATACGGTCGTAGTAATCCTGACGCGGATTGCCTGCTGCTGACGATGCTTCTGCGGTCTTGATTGTGTTGTGCATGATGCCTCTTGCGCCTCCCTGTTAAGTGCCACTCGCGTAAAACGCGTCGGCATAAACTTGCTGTTCTTCGATGCCGCGCTGTTTCACCAACACTGCCGTGGCTTCGACCATTGGCGGGGCGCCGCAAATGTAGGCGCGCCACCCCTGGAAATCTGGGATGTCTTGTGCGATTGCATCGGTAATGAGCCCAAGGCGATATTGGCTGGTGCTTGCGTCGTCGCTGGTCACGACCACTTCCACCTTCAGCGAAGGCAGCGCAGCTTGCAGCGCCTTGATCTGATCCAGGCCATAGATGTCCTGCGGCGAGCGCACGCCGAAGTACAGGTGTATGGGGTTGTCCATGCCGGCCGCAATCGCACCGCGAACGATGGACAGAATCGGCGCCAGGCCGGTGCCGCCTGCCACGCAGAGCATCGGGCCTTCATGGCGGGTGCGCAGGTAGGCTGTGCCCAAAGGGCCGCTGACCCGCACGCTGTCGCCGACTTTCAGTTGATTGAATACGTATCCCGTCACGCGTCCGTCAGGAACCTGACGGACATGGAATTCCAGCTCGCTATCGGTACACAGGCCAGCCATGGAGTAGGGGCGGATACTGTCGGGTGCAAATTGCAGGGAAGCGTACTGGCCCGGAGAAAATGAGAGGGGCTTGGCCGGCTGCAGGCGAATGCGCTTGATATCATGCGTGACCTCTTCAATCGAGGTGACGGTGGCTTTAATAATGCGGGCAGGTTGAATGACCACCTCGTCCGGTTCTGGAATTTCAATAGCGCAGTTCTCGGTCAGCACGCTGGTGCAGGCCAGTATGTAGTCCCCCTCGGCAGGGTTGGTGATCTTGGCTTCGCGCCCGGTATCGAGCAGGCTGCCACTGACTAGCTTGCAGCGGCAGGTACCACAGCGGCCAGCCATACAGCTGTAGGAAATGGGTACGTCATTGGCGCGCAGGGTCTCAAGCAGGTTGGCGCCTGGCGGCACTTGTAATACCCGATCAAGCGGATGGACAACTAATTCCATGGTCTCCACGTTTTTCTTATAAGAATGTGGAGCTGAGTATAGGAAGCCGACTAAAATTAAGATATAGAATTACCTGAATTCTATAAATTCATATTTTGAATAATGGTCCGGTGACGATCTAATGGATATCAAAGATATTGATCTCAATCTGCTGGTCATATTTCAGCAACTTCTTCGCGAGCGAAGGGTGTCGGCTGTCGCGGTCAACCTCGGACTGACACAGCCAACGGTCAGCAATGCCTTAAACCGGCTGCGGCAACAGTTGGGTGACGACTTATTTTTGCGCACATCAAAAGGCATGGAGCCGACTGCGTATGCGATGCAGCTGGCTGAGCCCATAGGTTATGCCTTGTCAGCGATTCAGGAGACGCTTAATCAGCGGACCCGTTTTGAGCCGGCCAACAGTCAGCGCAAGTTCATCGTTGGTATGAACGACATCGGTGAAATCTATTTTTTACCCAAGTTGATGGAGATGCTGGCCTCTATCGCACCCGGCATTTCGCTCTCAACTATCAGAAATACGGGCGCCAGTCTTGCCGACGACATGGAAGCCGGCCGGATCGACTTAGCCATTGGCTGGTTGCCGCATTTGAAATCCGGCTTTTTTCAGCGTCGCCTGTTCGTTCAGGAGCATGTGTGCATGTTTCGCAGCGGGCACCTGCTAGACACCAAATCCCCGTTAACCAAGGATGAGTACGAGGCGGCGAATCATGTTGTAGTCTCTGCCGTCGGCACCGGGCATGCCACCGTTGATGCATCAATCGGCAAGCTGGGTATCAAACGCAAGGCGGTGTTGACGGTGCCGCATTTTGTGGCGATCGGCCATATTTTGGCGACCACTGACATGATTGCCACGGTGCCGGAGCGATTTGCCCGGCACTGTGTTGATCCGTTCAATCTTCGGTATGTGGAATTACCGCTCACACTGCCTGAGATTGGCGTCAATTTATTCTGGCATTCACGCTTTCATAAAGAGCCGGGAAATCAATGGCTGCGTGGCGTCATTTTTGATCAGTTCAGCGACTGATCTGGCAGGGTAAGGAATGTATCGGCAATTCGTCGGGACGCTGGCCATCACTATTATTCATTGCCACTGGCAGAGGATCGGCGAAGGGGCACTAGACTTTGCTTTAAGCGCCGCAGTACAAAACTTGATTTGCTATGGCGGATGCCGGGGATCTTGTAGAGCCTCTCGCGCAGAAAGCGCTCGTAGCCGCGCGTGCCTTCGACGGCGACGCGAATGTAATAGTCGTAATCCCCTGAGACCAGGAAGGCTTCCAACACCTCGGGTATCGCCTCCAGCGCCTGACCGAATTCGAACAGCGCCTCGTCCGAGTGATTGTCCAGCGTCACATGCAAAATCACGGTCTCGGGTAGTCCGATCTTTTCCGGGTTGACCCGTACCGAGTAGCCTTCGATTACGCCAGCTTCTTCCATCCGCCGGACCCGGGTCCAGCACGGGGTGGAGGTCAGGCCGACCTGCTTGCCTAGTTCCTGTAGGCTGATGCGTGCATCCTTTTGCAGGGTTTCGAGGATGGCGATATCAAATTTATCAAGATTCATTTCGTGTATTTCTATAAATTCAGAATAATTTTCTGAATTATTCGATTTTTCACTTGAAAAAGGAAGCCTTTTCTTTGTCTGGATCACTAAACTTCCAGCATGAATACTGCAACCAATTCCTTAAATCCTCCTGTCTCTCCTGCGCCTGACTCCGTCGCGCGCCCGAATGGCGCGATGGCCTTGATTCAAACGCTGCTCGAACTCGGGGTCGATACCGTCTTTGGTTATCCGGGTGGTGCGGTGTTGCCCTTGTACGATGCGCTGCACGCCGAGCCGCGACTGCGTCATGTGCTGGTCAGGCACGAGCAGGCGGCGGTGCATGCAGCCCAGGGTTATGCGCGCACTACCGGTAAAGTCGGCGTGGTGTTCGTGACCTCCGGTCCGGGTATGAGTAATACGACCACCGGCTTGCTGGACGCAATCTGTGACTCAGTCCCCATTCTTTGCGTCAGCGGTCAGGTCGCAACTTATTCGATAGGTACCGACGCCTTCCAGGAATGCGATGCTCTCGGTATCTCGCGCACGATCACAAAATGGAACACGCAGGTGCGTAATGTTGACGCAGTTGTGTCGACTGTTCGTCGCGCGTATCAGATCGCCAGAAGCGGCCGTCCGGGTCCGGTATTGATCGATTTTCCCAAAGACATTCAGCAGTCACCTGTTACATCGTGCCCGCCTTGTGCCGACCAAGCCGAAGGCTCACTTGTGCCAGCGCGCGCTAAAGCACTTTCCAAAGGGCGGATGAAAGAAGCTGCGGCGGCACTCGGTCAGGCCAGACGTCCTGTGTTTTATGGTGGTGGCGGCCTGGTCAATTCGGGTACCAAAGCCTGCGAACTGTTCCGCTGCCTGGTCGAACGCAGCGGTGCGCCCTGCACACTGACCTTGATGGGGCTGGGTGCGTTTCCCGCCTCCAGCCCGCAATGGCTGGGTATGCTGGGTATGCACGGTACGCTGGAAGCGAATCTGGCAATGCATGAAGCCGATCTCGTCGTCTGCATTGGTGCGCGCTTCGATGACCGCGTAACCAGCAAATTGTCTGATTTTTGCCCACACGCGAAATTTATTCACGTTGACATTGACCCGACCTCGGTTAACAAGACGGTGAAGGCGCACATCCCATTAGTGGGTGATTGTGAGGAAGTGCTGGCCAGTCTGCTTGAATTGATTGATACACAGCAGCCCGACGTCACCAGGCTCAAGGATTGGTGGCAGCAAATCGAGTCCTGGCGTGCGCGCCAGTCGCTGGCTTTTAACGACACGCCGGATGTGATCGCGCCGCAAGCCCTCATGTGTCGTCTGCAGAAGCAGCTGGAACAGCGTGACGTGATTGTCTCGACCGACGTTGGTCAACACCAGATGTGGGCTGCGCAGTACCTGAAGTTCGAGCAGCCAATGCGCTGGCTCACATCGGGTGGTGCCGGCACGATGGGTTATGGCTTGCCGGCCGCGATCGGCGCCCAGATTGCCTATCCGGACAAGACGGTTGTTTGCGTCAGCGGTGATGCATCGATCCTGATGAATATTCAGGAAATGTCGACGGCGATGCAGCACCGTACGCCGGTCAAGGTGATCCTGTCCAACAATGGCTATATGGGCATGGTGCGGCAGTGGCAGGAATTGATTCATGGCGGTCGCTACAGCCACAGCTATAACGAGGCGCTGCCGGATTTCGTCGCGGTCGCACGCGGTTTCGGCTGGCAGGCGCAGGCAGTCAGCCGGCGGGATGAGCTTGATGCCGCGATTGCTGAATGTCTGGCCAGTGATGGCCCTTACTTTCTCGACGTGCACGTGGCAGCAGAAGAAAATTGTTTTCCCATGATTCCTGCTGGCGCCGGCCACCAGCAGGTCATGCTGGCAAGCGATCAATAGTAAAAAATAAAGCCGCACAAATTGAGCGGCTAGGACCAACATTTTTGCCGTTACAACGGCATCGCGCCCTGTGGCCAAAAGCAGCCTTACCAGGCAAGCAATAGCCACAGCGCACACCGATGAACATTTGGGGAGACACCATGCAGACCGACACCCGGCCGGCTTTCGCCACGCCCGTACTCGCAACGACCGAGACATCCATTCAGCGTCCCGAGGTATCGCTCGACGACAAATACACCGCCACCGACGGTCACATTTACCTCTCAGGCATACAGGCGCTAGTGCGTCTGCCAATGATGCAGCGCCTGCGCGATGAAGCGGCGGGACTCAACACCGCAGGCTTCATCAGCGGTTACCGCGGCTCTCCGCTGGGTATGCTCGACGAGGCACTATGGAAGGCGCAGAAACATCTGGAGCGGCACCATGTGAAGTTCGTTCCTGGTGTGAACGAAGATCTGGCAGCGACCGCCGTCTGGGGGACGCAGACCACCGAGCTAATCGGACCGATGAAGTATGACGGCGTGTTTGCGCTGTGGTACGCCAAAGGCCCCGGCGTTGACCGCTGCGGTGACGTGTTCAAACACATGAATCATGCCGGCACCGCCAGGCACGGTGGCGTACTGCTGGTCGCCGGCGACGATCATGGTGCGTATTCTTCGACGCTGCCGCACCAGTCAGATCACATATTTACAGCCTGCATGATCCCGATGCTGTATCCCTGCAATGTGCAGGAGTATCTGGATCTGGGCCTGCACGCGTGGGCGATGTCGCGTTTCTCCGGTTGCGCGGTCGGCTTCAAGGCGCTGGCTGATACGGTCGAGTCCACCGCTTCTGTCGAGGCGGATCCGTTTCGCTTAGAGATCGTTTATCCGGAAGACTTCACGATGCCGGAAGGCGGGTTAAACACACGGCTCTCCACCGATACCCTGGGGGTGCAGGCGCGCAAGCAGGAAGCGCTGATGCAGGACTATAAAATTTATGCAGCCATTGCCTATGCGCGGGCCAACAAACTCAACCGCGTCATGATTGACAGCCCGAATGCGAAGCTTGGCATCATCGCTTCCGGAAAATCCTATCTTGATGTACGCGAAGCCCTCGAAGAATTGGGTATCGACGAGAAACAGGCGCAGGACATTGGCATTCGTTTGTACAAAGTGGCGATGCCGTGGCCCTTAGAGCCAGATGGTATTCGCGAGTTTGCACAGGGGCTGGACGAAATTCTGGTGGTCGAAGAAAAGCGACAGATCGTTGAATATCAACTCAAGGAACAGTTGTACAACTGGCGCGAAGACGTGCGTCCGCGTGTGGTCGGCAAGTTTGACGAGAAGGGTGAATGGGTGGCGCCGCGCGGCGACTGGCTGCTGACCTCGAAGGCAGATTTCTCGATGGCCCAGATTGCGCGTGTCATTGCGGTACGCATTGCACGCTTTCATACCAGTGATCTAATTAAGCGCAGGATGGCATTTCTTGAGGCCAAAGAGCAGGTGCTGAACAAGGCGGTTAACACGCCGTCGCGTCCCGCTTATTATTGCTCGGGCTGTCCGCACAACACTTCAACCAAGGTACCCGAAGGCAGCTTTGCACTGGCCGGCATCGGCTGCCATGTGATGGCAACCACCATCTACCCGGAATTCAATAAACTGACCACGCACATGGGTGGCGAGGGTGCGCCGTGGATCGGTCAGGCAGCGTTCTCGAAAATCCCGCATGTGTTCCAGAACCTGGGCGACGGCACCTATTTTCATTCGGGTTATATGGCCATTCGCGCAGTGGTCGCGGCCAAGGTCAACATGACCTACAAAATTTTATACAACGATGCCGTTGCAATGACGGGTGGGCAACCGGTCGATGGCGCAATTTCGGTGCGCCAGATCGCGCAGCAGATGGCGGCCGAGGGCGTCAAGCGCATCGCTTTGGTTACCGAAGACCTGACGCGTTATGCAAATCGTTCAGCACTGCCTGCGCAAGTCACACTGCATGACCGCAAAGACATGGACGCCGTACAGCGCGCATTGCGCGAAGTCGAAGGCGTATCAGTGTTGATCTATGACCAGGTTTGCGCAGCCGAGAAGCGTCGTCGCCGCAAGAAGGGCGAATTCCCTGATCCCGAGCAGCGCCTGTTCATTAACGACGCCGTGTGCGAGGGCTGCGGCGACTGTGGCGAACAGTCAAACTGCACAGCCATTCTGCCGCTGGAAACCGAATTTGGCCGCAAGCGCGTGATTGATCAGTCGTCATGCAACAAAGACTATTCGTGCGTGAAGGGCTTTTGCCCGAGCTTTGTCACCGTGTCGGGCGGCACGCCGAAAAAAGCCAGGGCTGCAAAAAAAGCGCACGAAGATTTTGCGGTGTTGCCGGAGCCAGTTCCCGCTTTGTGTGAAGTGCCCTACAACATCCTCATTAACGGCATTGGCGGTACCGGTGTCATCACGATCGGCGCTTTAATTGGCATGGCGGCTCACCTTGAAGGCAAGGGTGTGTCGGTACTCGACATGACTGGCATGTCTCAGAAAAACGGCTCGGTCAGCTCGCACGTAAGGATAGCCACCACACCGCAGGCGATTCGCGCGCAGCGTATCGCCACTGGCGAGGCGGATCTCGTGCTCGGGTGCGATATGCTGACTTCTGGTGCACAGGACGCGATCTCGAAGATGCGCCCAGGTCGCACGCATGTTGTGATCAATACGCACCAGCAGCCATCCGGCCACTTTGCACGCCAGCCCGACTGGCAGTTTCCGGCTGACGAAGTCAGGGCATTGATTGAAGAGTCTGTGGAAGGGCGTGCCGATTATATCGATGCGACCAAACTGGCAACTGCGCTGATGGGCGACTCGATGGCGACGAACTTGTTTATGCTGGGCTTCGCCTACCAGAAGGGCTTGCTGCCGCTGTCAGCGGCTGCACTGATGCGTGCGATTGAACTCAATGGCGTTGCGATCGACGCGAATCAAAAAGCCTTTCTGTGGGGGCGCCGTGCAGCGGCCGATTTGCAAGCGGTCGAACGTGTTGCCAGCCCGGTGCAGCCGATAGTGCTGAAGATGCCTGAATCGCTATCTGCTCTGGTCAAGCACCGCGTCGACTATCTGAGTGCGTACCAGAATGCCGCTTATGCACGCCAGTATGAATCACTGGTTGAGGAAGTCAGGCAGGCCGAGGCAAAATTCGGGCAGGGCGACAAACTGGCACGTGCCGTTGCCAGGTCGTTGTTCAAGCTGATGGCTTACAAAGATGAATACGAAGTCGCACGCTTATACACCGACGGCGCCTTCATCGAAAAGTTGAAGCAACAGTTCGATGGCAAGCTCAGGCTAAAATTCAATCTGGCGCCGCCGCTGTTTTCGAAAAAGAACGGCCAAGGGCAGTTGGTAAAAGCCGAATACGGTTCGTGGGTGTGGCAGGCTTTCAGGTTGCTTGCTACATTCAAGAACTTGCGCGGCACCAAGCTTGACCTGTTCGGATGGACCGCCGAGCGGAAAATGGAGCAGCAGCTGATTGTTGCCTATCGCCAGCTCGTCGCGTCGCTGCTGCAAGCATTGACTGCTGAGAACCTGTCTCAGGCGGCAGAGATCGCAGCACTGGCCGAGAAGATCCGCGGCTTTGGTCATGTGAAAGAGGTAGCGGTAAATAGTTACCATACGCAGGTTAATGAAGCCTTGCAAAAATTCGGAGCGCAGAGCCTGTCATGATTTGCCTTGCGTTGTTTGAGTGATTTAATTTTTTGAAAAAATATAAAAACGATGCAAAAACTTACCTTTGAAAGCGTCACGATTCGTACCGTATCGATCCCGATGCGGCGACCTATTGTTGCCAAGGTCGGCACCTTTCCGGAATGGCCGTTCATTCTGATTGATGTGAAGACGAAGGAAGGTATCGTTGGTCGCAGCTATCTCGAGCCTTATCTGAAAAATGCGGTGCGCTACATCGGCCCCGCGATCGAGGACATGGCCGCTGCTTTCAAAGGGCGACAGCTGGCGCCTCTCGATATGTACCGCGATGTCATTGGCTCGCTGCATTTGCTGGGCCGGCAAGGCGTCAGCGTCATTGCTGCTGCCGGTCTCGACATGGCCATTTGGGATGCCCTTTCCAAGGCGGCCGGTCTGCCGCTTGCCGAGATGCTTGGTGGTACGGTCGGCAAAATCCGCACCTACAACACCAATGGTTTATGGCTGATGCCGCTCGATAAACTCGCCAGTGAAGCTCAGGAGCTGGTCGCCGAAGGTAATTTCAGCGCAATCAAAATTCGTCTTGGTCGCGCCAAAGTGGCGGATGATCTGAAGGCGCTGGAGCTGGTGCGCGGTGCAATCGGTGACGACATCCAGCTGATGTGCGACTTCAACCAGGGACAGACGCTGCAGGAAGCGATCTGGCGCATGCATGCGCTGGATGATCAGGGTTTGTACTGGTTCGAAGAGCCAGTCGTATTCGACAATTATGCGCAGAGCGCGCAATTGGCACGCGAATTGAAGACGCCGATTTCTATCGGTGAAAACATCTACGGTTCTCGTTCTTTCCTCGACGCGGTGCGGGCCGAAGCAGCCGATCTGTACATGCCGGATCTGATGCGCATCGGTGGTGTGACCGGCTGGATGCGTGCAGCCGCAATCGCCGGTGCCGCAGGGTATCCACTGTCGAGCCATCTGTATCCCGAAGTATCCGCTCATCTGCTGCGTGCGAGCGAATCAGCCGACTGGCTGGAATACCGTGACTGGGGCAACCCGATCATCGCCGAGCCTTTCGAAGTCGTCGATGGTCAGGCCATCGTACCGAACCGCCCGGGTAATGGCATAGCATGGAACGAGGCGGCGATCGCAAAATACGCCTATTGAATCGCCACCAGTCTGCCCGACACTTCAGATACAAAATTGATTCAATCTTCAGTACCTTCTATCCAGTGATTAAATCAGAAGCAGGCTCATCCGGTGAGCCTGCTTTGCAGCATAATCACCTGGCAGCATTCCTGCTAAACAAGCAGCTTCAATATGACAGGTCATTGATATGGATCGATTCTTCAAATACGTTCAGCGCATCAATAGCCTGCTGCCCTTACTCGCAATACTTTTTATATTGGCGGGTATTTGCTGGGCCATCCTGCAAGATCACAACAAACCGAAAGCTGCAGTGCAGGCACCCAAAGTTACGGGACAGGCACAACAGTATTATTTTCTAAATCAGAGTCAATATCTTGAAAAAAATGGCATCTGGATCTTCCATCTCGACGCGAGCGAACAGAAGTCGTGGGACTACGAAATGGGACGCTACCAAACGCATAACCTGCTGCTGATACCAGATAACCAGGAGTCCGCGCATTGGGTGTTCAAAGATCAGGCGCAACTTATTCAAAAGCTTGAAACATATCCGGATAATAAAAATCTTTTAGCAAAGGCTCTCTACATAGAAGTCAAGCCGATCAGTGAGAAGGACACGACTGATGCAGATGAAGATAACTTTACGATCTATCTGGCAAAGCTCAATGGAGACAAGCCGGTTATTGTCTTGAGCCATGTCGACAAAGTCATCGGCCACAATCTCAGGGGAGACATTTTGCAAATCATTTATCAGCAAGGCTTGTCCGTGATGCGTGCACAGATTTCCATCGATGATTTCAAAGTCCGGTCGAACCGGGAAGTGGCCAAGATGACGGGTGTGCCTTCAAAATAATGTGGGCATTTACAAATTTAAAAGGCGGCACATGAATTTGCGAGCGTTTCTTGAAAATGCTGCGCCGGACTATCTGGGGCGGATGCTGTCTGACATCTGGCAATTGACGGATGATGAGATGGAAACCTGTCACGACTACATTCAATGCGTGTTTCCATTGGATCAGGAAAGTGGTGCTGTGCCGAATGCGCCGGTTCTGACCAAGGAAGACATGGCAGACATCAAGTCCTCGCCGGTTGCAATCAGCAACCTCAAGCAATCGGCTCAATGGTTCTATCAATTCTTGTGCCGCAATGATCAGTGGCTTGCTCCGGCAAACCATAATCACCTGCGCATTACCCGCCTGATCAAATCTCTGCGCTTGCTGGTTGGGGACGCGTTTGCCGATGAAATGCGCATGAAAATTTTACGACTGGCAGAAAATTCAGGCGCTCGCATTAACACCCTGACGCTGGAGTTCTGGATGCATTCTTAAGTGAAGCGCCGCAAATTCAACGTGTTGGTTTGCCCAAAATTTTCTTTCATCCATCTTCATCTGTTTTTTGAACTTCATTGCAGAAAACAAAATCAGCAGAATCAGAAACACAATCGTACGGTCCTGCCTGGTTTCTCTGGCGACAAAGATCGACAGTAATAAAACAAACACCACGGAAAGAACAAACAACATCATTTTTTATCGGAATTTAAAAATTGAATTCATAGTGGCGATCCTCGCTCACAAAGTAAATCGCCACTTTCAGTGCTTGTCCCGCTGACTGATACAGCGACGCGTAACGCACCATTTGTTCACGGTAGCTTTCGGCTCGCTCTTTCAAAAATTCTTCCAGATCTTCGCCTTTGTAGCGCGTGGTTTTGTAGTCAATGACCCAGCGGGTGCCGTTGTCTATGAAGGTGCGGTCCACAATATGCGAGCGGCTCACGCCGTTCTCTGTTGTGGTGATGCCCGCTTCGCATTCTGCCGATTCATGGGGCCCCAAAATCCAGCGCCCTGTGGTCGAACTGACTGCCGAGACCAGATTGTTTTTTACGTCGTCGGTCGCCCGGGTACATTCCTGTGGCCCATAGCCATGGGTTTCAAACCATTGTTTAAAGCGCGCCTGTGCATCTTCAATCCGTGACACGGGCCATGCATCAAGGCCGTCGGTGGCGATCATTTCCAGATAACGATGCACCAGCGTGCCAATGTCGGTTTCCAGATTGGCGGGGGTTGATACATTTGTCTCGTCAGCGTCATCGGCTTTGCCCTTTGCCAAACCAGTTCCGCTCGCATAGTCCGTCAAAGCCTGATGCAGCATCGGCTTGGCCAGTCGAGTCAGTTTCGGAACAAAGGTGGCCGCATCAATGGTCACGCGTTTGAAGTCTGCAGCGGTGTCCGTTTCACGATGCGCCCTTGCCGCAGCTTCGAATTGCGGCCGCACCTGATCCCACAGCAAATACAAAAACGCACTTTTGCTCGGCGCCTTCAGCAAGCCCTCTTTTTCTTTCGGGTCTGGCTTGGCAATGCCTAGCAGATGCAGTTGACGCACCGCGCGGGTGACTGCCACATACAGCAGCCGCTGGTTTTCATTGGCGGTGCGGGATTTTTCAAATTCCCGTAAAAATTCATATTTGCTGGGTGCGTCGCTGGCCCCCTTTTTCGGAATCGCCGCAACCACTAATTCCTCCCGCCCGCCTGCCACAATCACTTCATCCCAGACCAGCAAGGGCTTGTCAGGTAAACGCGCCGACTTTTGCAAAGCCGGCAAGATCACCGTGTCAAATTCCAGCCCTTTAGATTTATGAATCGTCATGATCTGCACAAACTCTGCCGATGGATCAGGCGCCGCATAGAGCTTGCCGAGTTCGGCCTCCAGCTCGGCAATGTCAAGCTGACCCCGCCTTTCCAGACTGTCCAATACCGTAAAAAATGCATCTACATCCAGCAGGTCACTGGGCTGTTGCAGACACAACGGGCCGCCCAGACTTTGCCACACGCCTTCCACCCAGCGTCGTGGTCGCTGGCGTCCTTCCTGCGCAAAGGCTTCGGTAAATACTTGCCGCACAAAGCCGAGTCGCTGCTGTCCTTCCTGGCTTAAGCTGAGCAGTCGGCTGTCGTCCTGCATCAGCTCCCAGATCGTGCTGGCATGGTCGTGGGCGGCGAGTTGATGCAAGTCGGCCAGCGTCAGGCCGCACCACGGCGCACGTAAAATCGCCAGCCAATGGATGCGGTCAGCGCGATGGTGCAGGGCACTGGTTAGCGCAGCCAAATCCTGAATACTTTGCCGTTCACTCAGGCTTTCAATTTCCACGGCCTGGTAGCGAATTTCACCGGCAATGCGGCGCAGTTCGGCAACCAATGCCGTTAAATGGCTGCGCGCTTTCACCAGAATCGCAATCGTCCCTTCGGGATCTTCAGCCTGCGCCTGACGAATCAGCGTGACGATTTGTTCCGCTTCGCGCTGGTCAGCAGGGCTCAGTACACCTTCCTCTTCCTCGTCTTCAGCCTCGCTGGAGCTTTGGTCAATAATCGGGTGCAGATGAATGCCGGCTGTCGGTGCGCTGCCCTTGGTCGCTTCGGCAGGAGAAAACTTTACCGAGCCCTGACGCTGATTGTCGCCATCAGTAAAAATCGCCGGAAAGCTCTGGTTGACCCAATCCACCACTTCTTTGTAAGAGCGGTTGTTACGGTAGAGCTGTAAAGCTGTTAAGCGAATTTGGCCCAAGCCCTGATCGCGAACCTTCAGAAACAAACCGACGTCTGCCTTGCGAAAGCGGTAGATCGATTGCATCGGGTCGCCCACCAGAAACAGCGTCCGTTTGTCACCATCCTGCCAGCCGGCAGTCAGTTTTTCCAGTAACTCAACCTGGGTCGGACTGGTGTCCTGAAATTCATCGACCAGCAAATGGCTGATGCGATAGTCCAGTTGCTGTTGCAAGTCGGTTGGCGCTTCTGCGTCGCCCAGTGCTTGCGAAGCATTCTGTGCAATCTGGATGAAGTCCACCTGACGCTCTTCTTTGAACACCAGCCACAACTGAGCAGCGGCCAGCTTTAACATGGCAATCAAGTCCGCAATCAGTTGCCATTCGTCTGGCGCAAACTCTGCAGAGGGTAGCGTGCGCACCCGTGCCAGCGCCGGGGCCGAGTTAAGCTCCCTGACCGATTCCAGGCAAAGCTTCAACTCGGTAGCGTAGGGCTTGCCATCTTTTTCACTAAAACCTAAATTGTTGGGCGGCTTGGCTCTGACCTCATCACTTTTCGTTAACAGCAGCTCGGCCAAACCCAGCCACATCGGCAATTCCTCACTCTTGCCTTGCAGCGGTTGCGTCCAGTTTTCCAGTACCCGAAAAGCCTGCAGGCTGTCGGCTTTGTCCGCTGCGGCAAGCAATGCCTGACTCGCTGCAAAGCGGGCAATGGGCATCAGTGCTGTTTGCAGCGAGTCAGGCAGTGCTTGCGCTGCAGCCGTCATTTCCGCATCCAGCAACATGGTCAGCGCCGCTTCAACCCGGATCTGACTATCGTGGTCGTCATGGCCCAGCGCATGCGGCAGCCACTGATCGCGGTTTGCCAGCATCGATTCCAGCAACGACTGCAGACGCGTGGCGTCATTATCGAAATAGGCCAGCACCCTCTCAACCGGTGCGCTGACAAGGCTTTCTTCTTCCAGCAGATCGAGCGTATTGCGCGCAGCGCGGCGATAGTGTTGCTCGTTATCGGTACTCACACTGGGTTGGCTGCCAAAGCGCGACAAGAAGGGCATTTGCCGCGCCAGTTTGCCGCACAGGGCGTCAAGGGTGGTGATTTGCAAGCGTCCCGCGTTTTGCAACAAGCCCCATTGATAATTGTTATTTGCTTCAAGCACCGCGCAGCCAAGGTCAAAGGTGATTTGCTTGTGCGGCTCGGGCGGGCGTGTGCCACTCGCCGCCATTTCCAGACTGCTGAGTACCCTGGCGCGCATTTCAGCGGCAGCCTTGTTGGTGAAGGTCAGCGCAATAATTTCTTCCGGGTCTTCGACCCGTGTTAACAGCGCCAAAAAGCGTTGCGTCAGTAGTTCGGTTTTTCCGGCGCCGGCAGGTGCTTCAATAATGAAAGACGCTTTGGTGTCGATTGCCCGTTCGCGATTGCGCGCATCAAGCTCTAAATAATCTTGTGCCGAGAGTTTTTTATTCATAGTCATGTCAGGCAGCCGCAATCTGTAATTTGCTGGCAGCAGCCATTTGTCCATTGCGCTCGGCCAGTCTCAACAGCGGTTTGACTTCACAGTATTTCAAGGCCTTCTCATCCTCAAAACAGATGCGGGCGTTACCAGTTTTAATTTCATAAGCGATGGCGCGAATGCTGGTATCCCAGTGCGCCAACACCGCAGACCAGTCGGGGAAGCTTGACTGCGGAAATAATTTGCGTCCCTTCGTGCCCTCCAGCGCATGCAGTTTGTCCAGCACACCTTCGGATTCACTAAGACCGGCATAAGCGGCGTTTTCCATCAGCACTTTGGCAAAAACAACCGCGGTTACCGATCCTTCAGCCGGCTTCGAGATGGCCGCATAAATGGGCAACTGCGGCTCGGTAATGCGCTCGGAAGCCCAGTTTTTGAAATCGATTTTGGCACCCGTTTTATAGTCAATAATCAGCAGGCGACCATCTTCGAGCTGATCAATGCGATCGATTTTCATCCTCGCGGAAATGCCTTCAATCTCGACCGTGACTTCACGTTCGTTGGCAATCACGGTGAAGGGCTGCGTTCGCGCATCTTCTACTTTTAGCCAGTTCATCAGCAGTTTGATTAGCCGCTGTCTTTCCAGCAGACGAAAACGCGGCTTTAGTGCTTCTTGTCTTGGGTCTTCGTCAAACTTGGTCAGCGCCAGATCGACTGCACGTTCCACTGCCTGCAGTCGGTGCGCGCCAGTCAAGGATTGCAAATGTGCAGAATTGCCGACAGCAAGCCAGAACTGCTCCAGCGCGTCATGCACCAGACTGCCGCGCTTGGCCGCATCCAGGCCTTCAACCGGTTCCTTGAGTTTGGTAGCGCCGAGCCGGTACTGGAAATAAGCCCAAGCCGGGCAGATTGCCTGCGCACGCAATATCCAGGTGCCCCCCCGGACACTTTCTCCTTCCAGCACAGCGGGTGCCATGGCATCCTCAAACGGATCAGCCATTGCCTGCCCTGGTGTGGTGCTGGCTTGCGCCACCCAGTGCGGTGAAACCGGAAAGCCTAACTCCCTTCCCGGCAGCCAGTCAGCCAGCAGCGGGCTGGGACGCAAGGCCGTAGCGCCATCAGCACGTGGCCATGAAAACGTGATGTCGGGTGCACTGGCACAGAGTTGATCGTGAATATTTACCGCAAACGACAGCTGCACCGATGCACTGGCATTCGGGCATCCGGCTGACCGTTGCGCGCTGGCCGACAGCAAGGGGTTGGGTCGTGCCGCCGGTGGCCAGATGTTATCGACCAGACCCATCACCCATAGCGCATCAAACTGCAAACCCGACGCTTCCAGCAAACCTAATACTTGCAGGGGCGGGTTGCCGATGGTTTTGGGCTGGAATACCCGCTCGCTGCATAGGAGGCCAAGCTGATTCAAAGCGCCCACCGCATCAATCTCGCCCAGTAAAAAATCCAGCCCTGACAGTTTGTGCAGAACTTCAGTAAACGCGTGTTGCGTCTGAAAAGCGTGGCTGGAGAGTTTGCTGCCAAAGAGCCAGCCAACGTTTTCCAGCGTGCTCGTGAAGTGGCTGCTCCACGCTGAAGGCAGGCGCTGTTTTTTGAATCCTGTCGCCGCATCCTGCATGGCCTGCAAGTGCGAGCAAAGCGCAGGCGCAGTGCGGCTTGTTTTTTCCAGCTGCTGGGTGATGAACTTGATGAAGCGTGTCAGGCTGGCTTTGGGCGCCACGCTCTCGCGCAGCTGCGCCTCTAGCACGGCACGACTATCTGCTTCTTCTGTTGCCGCTGACCAGAACGGACTACGAAAGATTTGTCGCAAGGCTCTTTGTTCAATGACATGCGGGTTGGCCAGTACATTGAGTAAATCCATTGCCGTACTGACCAGCGGGTAGTGATTGAGGGCGCGACCCAGACTGATATTGAAAGGCCGTGGCGACTCGCTGAGACTGGAACGAATACAGTGCGGCGCCAGAATATCGTCAAGCGTGTCTTGAATGCGGTCACGATTGGCTGCCATGTCCGGCACCACGATGCCTAATCGTGCTTCCGGGTTTTGCGCGAGGTGGTCGCGCGCCCACAAGGCGGCGGCCAGGCACTCGCTGGCGGCATCCGGATAGGACGCTGCATGGATGTGCTCTGTTGACTGCTCAAAGCGAATCAGGCCAATTTCCACGCCGCGTGCAGCCAGCGCCTGCTGCAAGGCCGCTTGCAGTGGCGTAAAACTCAGAAAGCCGGCAAACAATAAGCGATCCGGTAGCGGGACTGGCGCATTGGGCAGCAAGGCTACTAATGCCTGTTGCTGGCTGAAGCTGTCGGTGCAACCATGCTTTGTACACAGTGCCAGAAAGCGTGACTGCCAGTCTTTGAACTGCCGGCTTTCATCCGACGGGAACTCTGTCAATACAGGCAGATGCCATTCGGTGACTAGCGCATGGGCTTGCGCTGCCACATTGGCCATGGCCGGTGCATCGAACAATGCCTGCTCATGGCTTGGCAAAGCGTCTCGGATCGCCTGCTCCCACAACAAGCGTTCCTGAAAGCTGCTCAGTGTTTTTCGCAATAGCAGACCCCGTGCTTCACCACGCAAATGGATTTCCTCTGTCAGCGCTTCCAGCCATGAGGCGACAGTACGCGTATCGAGCGTCGTCCAGCGCTGCTCGCCACCGCGGGCACGGGTCTGGTTGTACATCGCGGTGAGCGATTGAGCGAGGCGGGAATTGGCGCAGAGGATGAGGGTTTTACCATCAACGGGCAAGGCAGCGAGCGAGTAGGCGTTCATGAAGGCCGATATCAAGTGGTTAATGCATTGTTCTTGTTCTGATCCTGATCAGCGCAGAGCTAATGCCAGTTACTTAAGCAAAGACGCTGGGTCCCGGCCTGCGCCGGGACGACGGTAGGAATTGAGTCGCTATTCACTCTCCTACCGTCGTCCCGATGAAAATCGGGACCCAGTGTTTTTCATTGAAAACGGAAAAATTTTCCCTTAACTGACTGGCATTAAGCGCAGAGGGAGCAAATGAATCACGCAGATTGATTATAAATCCAAGAAAAATAAATCCTGCCGGTGCGGATGTGTGTAACCGCACCGGCAAAGCACCGTCGATTTTTTACAGCGTTTTAAATGTTGAACAGATTGCCCGTCAGCTTGTCGTGTCGGGTGAAGGTATCGTCTTTTTTTACCGCTCCCCAGCTTTCAGCTTGCGCGTCCGGCAGGGACTGAACAAGCCATTCGACGAAATAGGTTTTGGTATCGGCATCAATGTTTTTAAGTGCCGCAGTCAGCAGACGATTGGCGTGACGTGATAGGGCAATCTGGTCGAGCAAATAAATCGACAACCACCACAGAAAAATGGTCCATGCCTGATGCTGGCTGTGTGTATCTTCTTCTATCCATGCAATCAAATTGCTGATGGACGCATCCAGATTGGCGGCAGCAAGTTGGGGAGCTGCTTCTTCAAGACTCAGACACTTCAACGCGACCTCGTCAAACAATTTCATCAAGGCCGAAGGCGTCAGACTGCCTGTCAAGGCAGGCGTCGGTACTCTGCAATAAACAGGTGTTTCTTCAAGAGAGAAAAATTCCTGTGCAAAGACGGCACGGCCCAGGGCACGCTGTGGTTGCAATATGGAAGAGCGAGAAAAGTGTACGGAACCAAACGCAAGATCCGCGGCAGGGGGCATGTGGCTGATCTGCTTTAGCCTTGGCAAACCCAAGGCTTTTTCTTCTTCGCTGCGTTCCACCAACATGAAGAGATTGGTATCTTCAGTGACCAACTGATAGCGCAAGGCCAGTTCGATGGCTTCTGCTTTTGTGGCAGCTGTTTTGATTTGACGAGCGCCACACAGGCGCGCCAATGCAGCTTCGTTGGTGGTTTGCAGCGCACTTGCTGCGCTTTGCCCCGGATTTATTCCTGTCCAGTTGAGGGTAGGCGCCTGATCAGGCTTTGCAGAAAATAGGGCAAAGGCATGAACCGTCTCGCCGGGATAGAGTGCGCCGGGCAGGGGCGAAGCCCATTGCGGTGTGCCATGCCAGTTGATGGCAATCTCGCTGGCCACTGCTGCGCGCATGCGGCGAAACATGCGGACAATGGCGCCGACGATATCTTCGTTCGGTGTTACCAGTTCACAGGCGCCGCCCGTTGATTCTGCCAGATGCTGCAGCAAACTTTCTGCCGGCGCACTGCCCACGCCAACAGCAAAAATGCGGTGACGCGATTGTTGCGCGGACTGTATGGTTTTTTCAATATCCCACACCTCGCCATCAGTGATCAGCAACACATCGGCGTTGCGGCTGGATTCTTCCGCGCCCTTGAGGCGGAAGGTTTGCAGCAAGGCCTTGTTGAGTTCTGTGCCGCCCATGTCGGCATCACTTGCCTCAATGGCCGGCATGAGTGTTTGCTGGATAAACGCAGGGGTGCAACTGCTCAGTGTTTTGACGGGGTGATGAATGTCACTGCCGAATCGGCTCAACGACAATTGATCTGCTGGCGTGACCAGTTTGCAGACTTCACGCAAACCCTGCCGTGCCTGAAACATACTGTCGCCTTCCATGGAGCCGGAGCAGTCGACCAGAATTTTCAAGGCCAGCGGTGAGGCTTCGGCCACCGGGAAGTCAGGACAGAAACTCGCCAGGACGGTGTAGCCGTTTTCATCATGCAGGCAAGTGGCAAAGGAATGCGCCTGCAAGCTGTCGATGTTTAATACAAAGTCCCGGTCCAGCATGCCGCCTCTGGCCAGTGTGATACTGGTGCCGGATTCACTGGCTGACATGCTGACGCTATGGGTTGGGCAGGTAACGGTGCCTTTGGCAACTTCACCCTCAAGTGCAATGTGCAGCGACAAGGAATAGCGGGCCTTGGCATCCGTATTGACGCTGGCCGGTTGTGTCAGGCCACCTGTAGCGAATGGGTCGCCATAGCGTGGTGCGACGGTTGTCGGAATCGCCAAGCGAATGTTGCCCTGATCAAATTTGAGCAGCTGCGCGTATTCGATTTCAATGACAGCTTCTTCACCCTGTTTCAGATTGCCCAGATGGGCGGTGTAGAGACCGTCGCCGGATTGTTCAAGCATGACAGGCGTGTCGCCGTCCTGAATGGCTTTTTCGTAATTGCGATTGGCAAGATCTTTTTCAACCACCACACCATGCAGGTGCTTGTCGCCGATGGTGACACTCATGCCCAGCAAGCTCACGCCCCAGGCCAGCGGAAAGGTATACACGGTCTCAATGTTTTCATCGCTCTGGTTCTGATAATGCTGGCGGGCTTTGACCTTGAACAGCAAGCCAACGAGTCGGCCTTCGATATCGATTTTTTGCAGAGTCAGTTGTTCGCCTGCGTTACCGGCGAGGGTGGCGTTGGTCGCTGAGGAAGGGGATGCCATGGAGGTCTCCGAAGATTGAGGATGAAAAACAGTTATAGCGGCCGGCCTGAGTCACCGGATGAGCCTGGACGGCCGCTTTGCTTTAAAACTTCAGACCAAGACCAATCGATGGTCCCTTCGCAGTGATACCGTCTTTACTGTAGTAAGACATGTAATCAACCAGGCCATATACAGTCGGGCTAAAGCCGAACTGCGCGCCGATGCCATAACTGAGATCGCTGCCGCCCGCAGAAAAGGTAGCGCCCGGAACGGATGCGCTGATGGATGCATGCACAAAGCCGAGTCGCGCATACAGATCAAAATTAGGCGCGACTTCAGTTTTGGCTTTCAGATAGGCGCCATAGATACTGTCGTATTTGATGGTCACGGGCGTGAAACCAACATAGGCTGTGGCATTGGTAATGGTGGTGCCGACCATGAATTCGGCAGACAAATTTTTATCAAAATTGACACCGAAGCGAAGCGTGCCGACACCGGGTGTGGCATAGGCGCCAGGTTCATCGTAGCGGATGGCACCGTATGCGGCTTCTACATAATATTTTGAAGGTTCTTCAGCCAGTGCGACACCGGAGAGCGACAAAATGGACAGCGCCAAGAGCGTTTTTTTGATCATGCAAGACTCCAAAAAATGAATGTTGTTCACTGCCGGATATCAAGGCCGACAGTGAGCAGGGAGGAAAAATAAAGAGGCAAGTGTTTCCGCACGCTTTTAATTAGTAATTGGCGGAAACTCATTCTGACTATGAGCCTGGCTCACTGGATGACACCGTGCGGGCGATGAAAAAAAAGAATGCAGACATATTCAAAGACCAGAAATGGTTTCAAATCTGCGAGGGCGAAATAGAAAATGCCCCAGTCCGGCTAAGCGGCTGAGGCATGGAAATGTGGACTGCTCGGTGACATTCGCTATAAAAAAATAGCAGTCATTAATCAGGAAGCTTTTCGATTGCCATGGAAGACACTGGGTCCCGATTTTCATCGGGACGACGTATACGGGACTAGTTGACTAACACCCGTCGTCCCGGTGCAGGCCGGGACCCAGTGTCTTTCGTTTCAAAGGTCTTTCAATGCAAACGAAAAGTTATCCCTTAACTGACTGGCATAGTGGACCCAGTCTCACCAATAGATCTCTGGAGCCGTCGTATCGTCAGTGCGCAGCGCTGTTCAATTAAGGTAATGATCTTCTCGACCATAGGATGGTCTGCAAACCCGCGTGCAGGATCCGACTGGAGTGCGCGCGCCGCAGCCGGCAGTGACTTCGCCAAGGCCAGAACACGCTTTTTCATTTGTGGCTTGGCCAGACCTGCCGCATCGGCAAACTGTTCCCAATGCCTGGCCTCCACTTCGCTGAATTTGTATTTGCTGCCGAGTTTCATCGCCATTTTTGACGTCAGTGATGGATACACGGCGGTTGACAGCGTGTCGTAGAGCGGTGCCAGTACCGGGGCTGTAGAGGGTGCTTGATGTGTATAGAGTAGTGAGAAGTTTTTGGCATGCGCGTCGTGATTGCCAATGAGTGTGTTGAAGATGACGTAATCCAGCATTTTCAATACCTGCGGGGCACTCGGGCGCGTTATGCGTCGCAGCAGACTAAAACATTGCGCAAGGTCTGGCCCGCCTTCGTTTTGGTATTTCATTTCCGGTGCTACGCCTAGTGCCTGACAAAAGTCTTCTTGATGCAAGCGTTGTTTTTGATCTGCTGAATTTGTAATCCGGTCATAGCGTTCAACCAGTAAAAGCGGCCGCCTGCAGCGGCAGAGAACAGGACAAGGCGACCGCATTTTTTTGCTGCAGCCAGCGATGCAGGTAACAAAAATTCAGCCGCCCTTCGTCTAATGTCAGCGTGCCGACTTGGTCGGCAAACAACCAGACTGGTGGACATGATCGTTGCAAGTTCCCGTTCGGGTAATTACAAGCTTCTTTCAAGCTAAAGGAGAGTAAATATCCCGTACGGGATATTTTTAAAATGTTATGCGTTACGTCTGCCGGTTAAAAGGCTAATGAAACTCAAACAGAAATTCATCCATGATTTTTTGATTTTCAACGATGGCATAGCCGTGTATATCCATTTGCGCGATTTGAAAATGTGGCCCGTAGCAGGCATCTTTTGGAATAGTGAAAGACCAGACTTCACAATCCAACCCCGCTTTGGCGCAGAACGCTAACCACGCCGGAAATAAATAACCGAAGGGCTGACGCGGCATCAAGCCTGTGGGGTCGTGAATAACGCCATTATTTTCCGCATCGGCCAGAGTTGTTTGTGCAACCAAAAACCGGGTTTCGCAAAAGAGGCTGGTTTCATTGTCAATATATGTCGGAACAAAGACTGCACTTAGTATTTTCCAAACCATCCAGATTGCTACGCATGGCCAAAATAACAGCATCACAAAAGCGGCCAGGCCTTGAATGCCGGCGTGTTCCAGTCGCTCTCTGATTGACGCAGTGGGCGAAATGTAATTGGCAAAATAATGATAGCTGTCCGTTTTAACTTGAGAGCCACTCAGTTTATTGACG
>CANGAW010000032.1 GCA_947451925.1 Burkholderiales bacterium
ATATCTGTAGACAGTACATAGTCCCTGACACAGGCAAAGAAAAACCCGCAACAAGTGCGGGTTTAAATATAAGTTCTAACTGCAATCAAGTCACACCAGACTCAGGTGTTGCAGTCATTTGTTTCTTGTTCTTCTTAGGAACATTTGATGCCTTGTTCTTGGGTTCTCGCCCCTTCAATGCACACTCAATGTGTTCGAGTGTAAGTCCATTTTCTCTGGCAATCGCCACGATCTTTTTTAACGCGTCTCCATGCAATCTCTGCATATGGATCATCTCTTCTTTTTGAAGTGATTGGATGACCTTACGAAGTTTGTTAAGTGTGCTGCTGGATTCATTCATTGTCTTTTCCTCATGGGTTCTGGATGAGGTTTGGATGGTACAAATCCACAGGTAAATGGCAAATACAGAAATTATGAAAGTCTTCAGGATGGGCAATCTGGTCTTATCATCTTCAGTGCGTTCAGATGATGTTCGCTGCGCTCACTGCTTCTGGTTGTTGTATTAATTGAGTTTGGTGAACGAAGTGAACATTCGTCGGAGCGAAGCGGAGATGAATGATTTAATTAGCAGCATTGCCGATGAATCTGCGGTTGATTCCTGAAGGCGAACTTTGCCATTAATGGTCAAAGTTCGGTTCATCTGCGTATTGACTCGTCAGACGATATTCGTAGGGTGACCAATTTCTGGTACGGGCGGTTGAGCGTCTCCTCCGTTTACCCCCTGCCTTGCGACTTCAATTGACATAGCACTCATGTCTTTATCCGTCACACAACGGCAAATCCTATACGCCACGAATACGACTTCATAGGATCTCGGATGATGTGGTTCGTCACAGTGCATCCATCAGTCGGCAGAATCATTTTAGCGTCCAGTTGCCGTTTGACGCTCTCATAATATGTAGGTGTCTTGGTCTTCCAGACTTGACCGCACGATGGCGCCATTAGGGGTCTAGGACTTGGGACTTGTAATCACTTGGTACACACTTATTTATACAGATTGATCCTTAGAATTACATAAAAAAACGGCAAACTTGAATAATTATTCAATTAAATTCAACTTGTTCCTAGTAGGAACATCTTTTTTAACTTCGGCATCAACGTACCACACAGGCAAGACATGTCCTGGAGACCTAGAGAACTCATCAATAATGTGTTGATGACTCTTTCCTTCCCTGATGCTGAACTGAAGTCCTAGCGTCTTTATCGAAGGATTTTCAGGCAACATTATGAAAATAGCATTTTTTATATCTTTTGTTAGTACGATATTGCAGTACGCACGAAGTGCTTCATCCTTTTCAGATTCGCTAGAAAAAACATGATCTCGCAATAACTTGGGGAATATTGACGATGAAACATCTTTAATCGCCACTTTTTTTTGCAAAATTCTGCTTAGCACTTGAGCACTGTTTAATTTTAAATTTTTCATTATTTTTCTCTTAATTAATATATGAATTGAAACATCATTTATTTTGAAATATTTTCAAGAGTTTAATTTTCTAAGTACTTCACTAAAAGCATCATCATTCGGCATCACTACAACTAGATCCTTCTGATTAATTGATGCCTCATAAAAATTACGTATCAATTGCTTTGATTTTTCTGACAACGAATTAATTTCATAACGAATAGTTAAGCAATTACTTGAATTAACAGACTCCCCCAAGGCATCAACATCGCCGCTATCAATTGAAGAATTCATAACAACTACAGATCGCAAATCAGTGGTTGTCTCTGAATCAATCAAGCGGTCAAAATTATCTAAAGTAGTCGATTCCGATATTGGAATTGAAATAGAATCCGTTGATCGTGAAGGTGATTTATTTGCCAACGATTTCAATTGTTTAAGACTCAATCCGGGTTGAATCAGATCTGCACTGAATAAATTTTCTAATTCTTCAGCATCAAGTGTTGTCATTTCATACAAAACTGATATCGATTGCGGTATCGTTTCAATGCGTTGTCGAAACATCTCAGCATTTTTTCCAATACAAATGTACTTCCGATATTGCGACCCAGTTCGTTCCAACTTTACCGATTTGCAAAAATACTCAAGATCATTTTTATTTAATATTTCCTGGGTGTATTTGTTATGCATTTCAACGACACTTTCTGCCATCTGAATAATGTTCTCCACAACAGTTTTTGCGTTGTCTTGAAATTTTGTAATCAATGAATCAACCAATTTTTTGTCTTTGCATTTACTTGCAATTTTTGACAATTGTTGAGCATTTTTGTTTTGAGCAGATTTATTCATATATTTCTCCAAAATGTGACCTCAACACCTCGTTTCACATTGAATTGAGTAGTGCTTCAGTACATAACCACTATACATTTTTGGGTACAATTAAACATTCAGCACATCAAATGCGCATTTAAGGTGTTTATAAAATTATGTTTATTCCATCAAAATTTGCATACAAACACCCAACGTTTGGGCGTAGCAAAATTGCAATAGAACGGAAACCCTACCAAAACTCGGTCTATTACTTGTGGTGGGAATATCTAAAGCGGAGTGAGGAATACCGGAAATGTTGCGAAGCAAATGGCAAAGGAAAACTGAAAGGTCTTTATGCCGATTTTGGTGATGTGTTCAGTTGCGACTTTAAGACTTGGTGGCAAACAGATGATCGAGGGGCAAGACTATTTGGCGAGGAACAACTGCCACAATTTCGAATAATTGATCCAAAGGTTGAAATTGTTCCTACTAGGAACAGTGTCTATATTCAAGTGCCTTTAGATTTGCCTAAACGATTCTTAATGCGTGAATTTCAAAAAATCTTAGATGAAAATCACACTGGCAAACGAGGGATCAGAACTAACCGCAATTCAACATCCCTTTATCCTGTGACAGGTCACGTGGACATTGATGCACTTCAAAAATGCTTGTCAGTTTATGACATGAAAAAACAAAACCCAAAAATGAAGTTATGGGAAGTCGCTCAAGAATGTAGGGTTGTAAAACCCGACTCAAGAATCAAAGCAGGTGATGAAAAACTCAAGGGTGAACTTTTAAGAAAAAGATTGATCGCGGCAAACACCGTGTCGAGATTGTTGAAAAAAGCAAAAAAAATTATTGTCGAAGTCTCCAACGGACGGTTTCCTTAAAAGTTTTATTTTCTTGTCCGCATCGATTGAAGTTTGCCTACGTTCATTTCTGCTTGTAGTGGTTTTGCATAAAACCTCTCAATCATACTTACAGAAGTTCGAGCATTTCTTGCCAATGTTAGCAAATCAATTGATTCACCTAGCGTTAACCGAAACATGATCGCTGTATGCCTTAGTGAATAAAGAGTCCTTGGTTCTCCAGATGAGGAAATCTTAAGACCTGCTTTTCCCAAAATTACATCGAATTGTCTGCGCATCGTTTGCAGAGCAAAATCTCTGTTTTCATTTTTGTGTTCTTTTTTTGAATTTTGACCTAGCAGGTGCGGAAAAAATACAAATGCATTTGCATCATGTGCTCTTCCATGCATTTTTTGATGGTTGATGATGTCTTCATATATTCCGACTGCATCTGGCATGGTCACAATTGCAGTATTTACTGTCTTAGATTTTTCAGTTTGGATGCGTAAATATCGATGTTCGCCAGTAACTACTTGTATATTTCGATGCCGAAGTTCTTTAATGTCATTCGGTCGTAAAAATGAACTCACCATAAAGGTAATTAGAAATCGCATCTCATCTGTGATTGGATGACCTCTGACAACCTCTTTTGAATCTATCAAGGATTTAGTTGTTGATTTTAATAAACTGTACTCTTTTGAATTAAACCAACCTCTTGGAGAATCAATAACTCTTACCTTCGGCATTACTGGGAGTCGATCCAGAATGTTTTCGCGATTCGCAAGCATGAGAATTTTATGCACCAAATTCAAATGATTCTTGATCGAACTAGGTTTTAAATTCCTTTCCGCAAGTCTTGCTACAAACGAATTCAGATGCTTGTAGGTTATATCCTTGACATCGAACCCTTTAAAGAATGGCAAAATATCTTTATCAAGTTTCTGTTTGTCATTTACATTGATTTTGGGATTACGTTCACCCCTCAGCATTAACTGTTCTTGCTCTTGCATCAATTCACGTGCGCACCTCTCAAACGACGGACTTGAAGATAGCGGAAGTAAATTTCTTTCTCTAAGAAGGATGTCTTCGTAAAACCGCTTTGCAAATGCCACTGCCTGCCGTTTGTCTTCAAACTTCGAAGACTTCTTGATGATTTTGCCTTGGGTGTAGTAACGACACCACCAAAAAGGCGATGCATCACATTTAAAAATGATTAATTTGTCTGGGTAACCAGCACCGATGCGCGTGATCGATTCCGTGATTGGAACTGTTCGGTGTTTAGATGGAGACTTCTTTGATTCCATACTACCTCTAGGTAGACAACTACATCTATCCTAGAGGCAATTAGTAGTATAGGTCAAACCATACTACGCAACACAATCAAAATATATACAACCTATTGATTATATTGAGAAAAATGGTGCTGATGAGGCGAATCGAACACCCGACCTACTGATTACGAATCAGTTGCTCTACCAACTGAGCTACATCAGCGAAGGCCGTATTCTAGCAAAAAATTAACGCTGTCTTGCGTTTTAAGCAGTCAGTACCGCAAATAGCGTCGCCACTCAGGCTTTGTGATACGCGGTTACCCGCTCGACTTCGCTGCGCGAGCCCAGAAAAACCGGTACGCGCTGATGCAAGGTATGCGGCGCAATATCGAGTATGCGTCCCTTGCCGTCCGTCGCAGCGCCGCCGGCCTGCTCGACAATGAAGGCCATGGGATTGGCTTCATACATCAGACGCAATTTGCCGGCTTTGTCCGGTTCGCGCTTATCAGCCGGGTACATGAAGATGCCGCCACGGTTAAGAATGCGGTGCACATCGGCGACCATCGACGCAATCCAGCGCATATTGAAGTCGCGGCCACGCACACCGGTTTTGCCGGCTTGCAGTTCGTTGAAATATTGCTGCATCGGCGGATACCAATGTCGGGCATTTGACGCATTGATCGCGTATTCACTGGTTTCTTCAGGGATTTTGATGTCACGCTGCGTCATCACCCAGGAACCCATTTCGCGGTCCAGCGTAAAGCACTTCACGCCATTGCCTGTGGTCAGCACCAGCATGGTCTGCGGGCCATACACGGCATAGCCGGCGGCGACTTGTTTGGTACCCGGCTGCAGAAAATCCTGCTCGGTTGGCGTGGCCATGCCCTCTGGCGCCTTCAGCACGGAAAAAATGGTGCCGATCGAAACGTTGACATCAATATTGGAAGAGCCATCCAGCGGATCAAACAAGAGCATGTATTCGCCCTTGGGATAGCGGTTCGGGATCGGATGAATGGTCTCCATTTCTTCTGACGCCATGGCCGCCAGATGACCACCCCATTCATTGGCTTCCAATAAAATTTCATTGGAAATGATGTCGAGTTTTTTCTGGATTTCGCCTTGCACGTTTTCGCTGTGCGCGGTGCCCAGCACGTCGCCGAGTGCGCCCTTGCCAACAGAGTGGCTAATCGTTTTGCAGGCGCGGGCCACCACTTCTATCAATAGCCGCAGTTCGGCCGGGATGGAGTCATGCAGTCGCTGTTCTTCAATCAGGTGCTGGGTCAGGCTGATACGTTTCATGGAATTTCCGTTTTCTTGTTTTAGTTAGCCAGCGATTTGTTGATCACTTCGGCGACATCTTTTGATAATTTTTTGCTGGCGGCGACTTTTTCCAGTGCCGAACGCATGCTGTGCTGCAGCGCCGGCTTGTACTTGCGCCAGCGGTCCAGCGTGCGTGCCAGTCTGGCGGCGACTTGCGGATTGATTGCATTCAAAGCCATTACCTGCTCGGCCCAGAATGCATGGCCGCTGCCGTCGGTTGCATGAAACTGCGCCGGATTGCTATTGCAAAAAGCAAAGATCAGGCTGCGCGCACGATTGGGGTTTTTCAGATTGAAAGCCGGATGCTGCATCAGCTTGCGAACAGCCGCCACATCGGTGGCAGGCGCGGCGGCCTGCAAGGTAAACCATTTATCAATCACCAGTGGCTCGTCTTCAAATTCAGCATAGAACTGTGCCAGTGCTTGCCGCACACCGGGTGCCTGATGATTCACCATCGCCGCCAGTGCCGCTATGCGATCGGTCATGTTGCCGGCATGATCGAGCTGGTCTTGCATAATTTTGAAGGCCTGACTGTCTTGCAATTCGGCCAGATAGGACAAGGCGCTATTGCGCAACGCGCGCCTGCCGGCAGGAATCGGATCGGGCCGGTAAGCGCCGGGCGTGTGATTGGCATGGTAGGCAGCCAGCAGTTCCGCGCGCAGTTGTTGCGCCAGATGCTGACGCAATGCAGAGCGTGCCGCATGGATCGCTTGCGGGTCTACCACTGGCATCTGTTCGGCCAACACGCCTTCCGAAGGCAGGCTCAGAGTCAGTTCGCAAAATGCGGCGTCGAGTGTTTTGTCATGCAACAGTTTTTTCAGCGCCGTGATGAGCAAAGTATCTTGCGCATTGGGCTGGTAAACCAGGTCGCCGCTGACACTGGCAGCCAAACTCAGCAAGCGTCGTGTTGCTAGTCGCTGGCCGGCTTCCCAGCGGTTAAACGGGTCGCTGTCGTGCGCAAACAAAAAGGCCAGCTCTTCATCGCTGTAAGAAAATTCCAGTGCCACCGGCGCGGAAAAATCACGCAGCAGCGAGGGCACGGGTTTGCTGACCACGCCAGTAAAAGTAAAGCGCTGTTTGACTTCGCTCAGTTCCAGCACCATGGTGGTTGGCACAGGACGCACTTCGGGCTCAGCAGGCGTGGATTCTGCGCGCAATTGCAGCGGCAGATCAGCGCCATCTGCACCGAGCAAACCAACGGCAAACGGAATAAGCAAAGGTGGCTTGTGTGGCTGGCCTGGCGTCGGCGGGCTGGATTGTTCCAGCTCCAGTGTGTAAGTCTGGCTGGCGGCATCATGTTCGGCGCGAACCGTTACGCGGGGTGTGCCTGACTGGCTATACCATTGCTCGAACTGGGACAGATCACGGTCGCAGGCGTCAGCCATTGCAACCCGAAAATCGTCACAAGTGACGGCTTGCCCGTCATGACGTGCAAAGTACAAATCCATACCTTTGCGAAAACCATCGCGACCCAGCAAGGTCTGCAACATGCGCACGACTTCGGCGCCTTTTTCATAGATGGTGACGGTGTAAAAATTATTAATCTCGACATACGAGTCAGGCCGCACCGGATGTGCCATCGGACCAGCGTCTTCGGGAAACTGGGCCTGTCGCAAGACCCGCACATCGTCAATGCGTTTTACTGCACGGCCACTGCTGCTGCCTGTCATGTCGGCGGAAAATTCCTGATCGCGAAAAACCGTCAGGCCTTCTTTGAGCGAGAGCTGAAACCAGTCACGGCATGTGACGCGGTTGCCGGTCCAGTTATGAAAATATTCATGGCCCACCACCGATTCGATGTTGGCATAGTCCGTGTCGGTTGCGATGCGCGAGTTGGCCAACACAAACTTGGTGTTGAAAATATTGAGGCCCTTGTTTTCCATTGCGCCCATGTTGAAGTCACCGACAGCCACAATCATGAAGCGGTCCAGATCCAGCTCGAGTCCAAAACGGCTTTCGTCCCAGCGTATGCTCTTGATCAGTGACTCCATCGCATGCGCGGTTTTGTCGAGGTTGCCCGGCTCTACCCAGACTTGCAGCAATACTTCCCTACCCGACTGCAGGCGCAGGCTTTGTTCTTCGCAGACTAGCTGACCGGCTACCAGTGCAAACAGGTAGGAAGGTTTTTTGAACGGGTCTTCCCACAATGCATAGTGACGTCCATCACCGAGATCGCCCTGCTCGATCAGGTTGCCGTTCGAGAGCAAGACCGGAAAACTTTTTTTGTCCGCACGCAGCATCACGCGGTAGCTTGCCATTACATCGGGACGGTCCTGAAAAAAAGTAATTTTGCGAAAACCTTCGGCTTCACATTGGGTGAAAAAATTGCCATTGGAAACGTAGAGTCCCATCAGCGAGGTGTTCTTGTCCGGGCGCAGCAGGGTTTCAATTTCCAGCGTGACTTCGTCGGGCAGGTTGTCAATCGTCAGCCGGCCGTCGGCCAACTGGTACTGGCGTTTGTTCAGGCTGTGGCCGTTGACGCGAATGGCAACGAGCTCCAGTTCTTCCCCATTCAAGACCAGCGAGCGGCTGGTGCTGGCCGGATTATGTTTGAGTACCGTACGCGCCGCCACCCGGGTTGCGACCGGATCAAGATCGAAACCGAGTTCAACGGTGTCAACCCAGAAGGCGGGTGCCAGGTATTGATGACGGTAAATCGTCGCGGAGGCGGTATCGGTACGCATAGGAAACCTGACGAAAAAGAGGAAATAGCACAAGAAGCTACATTCTACCAAGGAGCTTGATACGGGTAAGATGAAACCCTCCCCAATGCGTTCTGGAGAATGTTCATGCGCCGCTTTGTTGTTCTGCTGTTTGTGTTCTTGTCGGGATGCGCCAGCACCCTCAAAACCGAAGTCACTACATTTCATCAATGGCCGGCAGACGCTAAGGACGAAGCCTTTGTATTTGCACGTACCGAGGCCCAATCGCAAGATTTGCCTTACCACCATGTTGAATCGCTGGTACGCGGCGAGCTGCTGCGACTGGGATTGCGAGAAGCCGGGGCAAAAGACAAAGCCACGCTGCGGGTGACGCTTCACTACCGCATGGAAGAACGCGAACAGCGGGTGCTGGAAACTGTGCTGATCGACTCCTGGTATGGCACGCCCTGGTACGGACCGAATTCATTTCCGCACTGGGCCGCCGGGCCGGGCGGTGTCTATCCGGTGTATGGTCCGATGTGGCTGGGCATGCCGATGGCCACTACGCAAGAGCGGCGCACTCAGCTATTTCATCGGGAGCTGCACATCAGGATAGACAAGCTGGCTGGCACGCAGCCTTTGCTGGATGTGAAGGTGAGCAGCGACGGCAAGGAAGGCAATCTGGTCAAAGTGATGCCTTACCTGGTCAAGAGTGCCTTCACCGATTTTCCGGGGGCCAGTGGCGTGCCGCGCGTCATTGAATACAAACTCAAAGAGTAATGCCGCAGTGCCACTGGCCTAATGCCAACGCATCAAGAAAAATACGCTTCCGAACCAAAGGTGATCAAGCCGACCAGCATCACTGCAAAAATCAGCACGATCAATAATTTCCCAAAATGCGGCCCGTCATCGCTGCCGGCTGGCTGCTCTTCCGGATGCTGCATGGGATTGTCGGCGTTTTTTTCTTGTTCATTCATGTTCAATCCTTCAAGGCAGCAGAATGGTTGAACCGGTGGTCTTGCGCGACTCCAGGTCAAGATGGGCTTGCTGAACATCTTTCAATGCATAGCGCTGGTTAATGTCTATCTTGACCTTGCCGCTCTCGACCATGGCAAACAATTCGGCAGCCATGGCATCGAGGTCACTGCGGTTGGCAGCGTAACTAAACAGGCTGGGCCGTGTCACAAACAAAGAGCCGCGCGAAACCAGTTCGTTCAATGAAAATGGTGGCACCGGACCCGAGGCCGAACCAAAGCTGACCAGCATGCCGAGCGGCGACAGACAATCCAGCGAACCGATGAAGGTGTCATTACCAATCGAGTCATACACCACCGGCACACCTTTGCCGCCGGTGAGTTCTTTAACGCGCTCAACGAAATTTTCTTTGTTGTAGTTGATCACATGGGTGCAGCCATGGGCTTTGGCCAGCTCGCCTTTTTCATCCGAGCCGACAGTGCCTATCATGGTCACACCGAGTGCCCGTGCCCACTGGCAGGCGATTAAGCCAACACCACCGGCGGCGGCATGAAACAGAATGGTTTCGCCACCTTTCAACGGGAAGGTGCGGCGAAACAGGTATTGCACTGTCAGGCCTTGCAGCATCATGGCCGCAGCGGTTTCGTAACTGATTGCGTCGGGCAGCTTCACCAGACTCGCAGCGGGCATGACGCGTTCATCGGCATAAGCACCAGGCGGGCGGCCAGCATAAGCCACACGGTCACCGACCTTGACATGACTGACGCCCTCACCAACGGCTAATACTTCGCCTGCACCTTCCATGCCCAGGCCAGAGGGCAGCGGCTGCGGATACAGGCCGGTACGAAAATACACGTCAATGTAATTAAGACCAATAGCGTGATGCCGGATGCGAACTTCGCCAGCACCGGGCTGACCGACTTCGACATCGACGTATTCCATCACCTCGGGACCACCGTTGCTGAAACATTTAATTGCTTTTGCCATGATTGCCTGCCTTATTTGTCCAAAAAACGAAGCGCAATGATAACGCCAAAATTATCAGTAAGTGCCCGGATAGGCACCACCATCGAGGAGAATATTCTGTCCGGTCATATAGCCGGCATGGCTGCTGCACAGAAAAGCGCAAAACGCGCCGAACTCGGCCGGATTACCAAAACGTCGCGCCGGATTCGCTGCACGATGCTGCTCAATAAGCTCGGCTGCATCGCGTCCACCGGCCTTGGCCATCGCATTGAGGGTGGTCTTCAGACGATCTGTCTCAAACGCCCCGGGCAATAAATTATTGATGGTGACATTGGCGGCAACGGTTTTACGCGCCACACCGGCAACGAAACCGGTCAGACCAGAACGTGCGCCATTGGATAAACCCAGAATATCAATCGGTGCTTTCACCGCACTGGAAGTGATGTTGATGATACGGCCAAAACCGCGGGCCATCATGCCGTCTACCGTTGCTTTAATCAGTTCGATGGGTGTGAGCATATTGGCGTCTAGCGCGGCGATCCAGTGTTCGCGTTGCCAGTTGCGAAAGTCTCCCGGTGGCGGACCGCCGGCATTGGTGACCAGAATATCGGGATGCGGACAAGCTGCCAGCGCCGCAGCCCGCCCTTCTGCGGTGGTGATGTCACATGCCACGGTAGTAATTGTGGCCGTTGGTGCGCTCTGGCGAATTTCTGCTGCGGTCGCTTCCAGTATTGCTGGCGTGCGTGCGACCAGTGTGACATTAACGCCTTCGGCAGCCAGTGCTTCGGCGCAGCCGCGTCCCAAACCTTTACTCGCCCCGCACACGAGTGCGGACTTCCCTTTGATGCCTAAATCCATGTGGCTCTCCTGATTATTTTTTTATTTGAAGCGAAGGCGATTGTACTGCCACCTTCAGGCTTAGCAATTCGGCATCAGGCAAGCACTGCCCTGCACAGTTTTTAGCACCTTCGCTGTGTTAAAATCTTCGCCCTAATCGACCGCCTGCAGCGGAACATCTCGTTCCCTCCCCGTTCAAAATACGGCACCACGCGGATCGCCAGGCACTCAACCTAGCTCCAGAAAGACTCAAGATGGCAGGACATAGCAAATGGGCCAACATCAAGCACAAGAAAGCCGCGACGGATGCCAAGCGCGGCAAGATATGGACGCGCCTGATTAAAGAAATCACGGTCGCGGCCCGCATGGGTGGTGGTGATATCCCGAGCAATCCGCGTTTGCGGCTGGCCGTCGATAAAGCAGCTGATGCCAATATGCCCAAAGATAACGTCACCCGTGCCATTCAACGCGGCACCGGCGGACTCGATGGCGTGAACTACGAAGAAATTCGCTACGAAGGTTATGGCATCAATGGCGCCGCGATCATAGTCGACTGCATGACCGACAACCGGGTGCGCACGGTGGCTGAAGTACGCCACGCTTTTGCCAAATTTGGCGGCAATATGGGAACCGAAGGCTCAGTCGCGTTTTTGTTCAAGCATTGCGGCCAGTTGCTGTTTGCGCCTGGCGTGAATGAAGACGCACTGATGGAAGCGGCACTCGACGCTGGCGCGGAAGACGTGCTTGCTGACGAAGAAGGCGGTTTTGAAGTGTTGTGCGATCCGTATGAGTTTTCTGCGATCCGCGAAACGCTGGAAAAAGCCGGCTTCAAAGCAGAGATGGCGGAAATTACGATGAAGCCGTCAACGGAAACCGAATTTTCCGGCGACGACGCCGTCAAGATGCAAAAGCTGCTGGACGCTCTGGAAAACCTCGACGATGTGCAAGAGGTTTATACCAACGCCATCATCAACGAATAATCAGCAAAATATTCAGCCAAATATTGAGCTAAACAATCAGCCTAACGGACGCACTGTTAAACAATGAAAATTCTTGTCGTAGGCTCTGGTGGACGCGAACATGCGCTGGCCTGGAAACTGGCTCAGTCGGAGCGGATTCAAATGGTGGCCGTCGCTCCCGGCAATGCCGGCACGGCACTCGATTCGCGCATGGAAAATGTCGCCATTACTGACCCGACCCTGCTGGCAGACTTTGCGCAACGCGAACAAATTGCATTGACCGTAGTAGGTCCGGAAACACCACTGGCTGCTGGCATCGTCGATATTTTCCGCGCCCGTGGACTGAAAATTTTTGGACCGACAAAAGCAGCGGCACAACTGGAAAGCTCGAAGGATTTTGCCAAGGCCTTCATGACCCGGCACCAGATTCCAACGGCGAAATACCAGACTTTTTCTGACGCAAAAGCAGCACATCAGTATATCGATGAACAAGGCGCGCCGATTGTCATCAAAGCCGATGGCCTGGCCGCGGGCAAAGGCGTGGTGGTCGCCACCACACTGGAAGAAGCGCATGCCGCCATCGACATGATGTTGTCCGACAATCACTTCGGTGATGCTGGCGCACGCGTGGTGGTGGAAGAATTTCTCGAAGGCGAAGAAGCCAGCTTTATCGTGATGGTAGATGGTAAAAATATTCTGCCGCTGGCAACCAGCCAGGATCACAAGCGTTTGCTGGACCATGACGAAGGACCGAACACCGGTGGCATGGGTGCCTACTCGCCAGCGCCAGTGGTCACCCCTGAGCTGCATGCACGGGTGATCCGTGAAATCATCCAGCCCACCGTGCAGGGCATGGCCAAGGACGGCATTCCGTTCACAGGCTTTTTATACGCCGGCCTGATGATTGACGCCAAAGGCAACGCCAAAACACTGGAGTTCAACTGCCGCATGGGCGACCCGGAAACGCAACCCATTATGGCGCGCCTGAAAACCGATCTGGTCACGGTAATGGAACACGCCATTGACGGCACGCTGGACAAGGTTGAACTGAACTGGGACCGGCGCACAGCATTGGGCGTGGTCATGGCTGCGGGTAGCTATCCTGACGCGCCACGTAAAGGCGACGTCATTACCGGCCTGCCGGCCGAAGATGCCAATAGCGTCTGCTTTCACGCCGGCACGGTACTGGAAAACAAACAAGTCATTACCGCCGGTGGCCGCGTGCTATGCGTAGTCGGCTTGGGCGACAGTGTGAAGATGGCACAAAAATATGCCTACGACGCACTCGACCAGATCCGTTTCGACGGCATGCAGTTCCGCCGCGATATTGGCTGGCGTGCGCTGAAACGGCCCGTTTGATTCCGCCCTATTTTTATTGAATATACCCACGACCATGACAGCACCCAACACCACTGAAGTCAAAGCCTGGCTACTCGCCCTGCAAGCGCGCATCGTTGCAGCGGTCGAAGAAGTCGACGGCAAATCGTTCATCAGCGACAGCTGGGAACGGCCAGAAGGTGGCGGCGGGCTTTCGCGCCTGATCGAAGAAGGCAATGTGCTGGAGCGCGGCGGCATCGGTTTTTCGCATGTCAAAGGCAGCAATCTGCCGCCTTCAGCGGCAGCAAACCGGCCTGATCTGGCTGGCAGTGCGTGGGAAGCAATGGGTGTCTCACTGGTTTTTCATCCGCGTAATCCGTATGCGCCAACGGTGCATATGAATGTACGTTTCTTTACCACCCTCGGTGCAGATAAACAGCCGGTCTGGTGGTTTGGCGGCGGCATGGACTTAACGCCCTATTACGGCTTTGCTGAAGATGCGCGCCATTTTCACCAGACCTGCCACGATGCGTTGGCGCCCCATGATGCTGAGTTGTATCCGCGGTTCAAAACATGGTGTGACGAGTATTTTTATCTGAAGCATCGCAAGGAAGCGCGTGGCGTCGGCGGTGTGTTCTTTGATGATTTCAATGCACCCGGCTTTGCTCCCAGTTTTGCGATGACGCAAAGCGTGGGCGACAGTTTTATCAACGCCTATGTGCCTATCCTGAAGCGCCGCAAAGACACCCCTTATGGTGAACGCGAGCGTGACTTCCAGGCCTATCGTCGTGGTCGCTATGTCGAATTCAATCTGGTGTTTGACCGCGGCACCCATTTTGGCTTGCAATCAGGCGGACGCACGGAATCGATCCTGATGTCGCTGCCGCCTGTCGTCAAATGGCGCTACGACTGGAAGCCGGAAGATGGCTCGCCTGAAGCACGTCTGTATACTGACTTCCTGCCGCATCGTGACTGGCTGGCTGCGTGAGTGCAAGCTGCATTCTGATTTTTGGTGGCAGTTTCGATCCGGTGCATGATGGCCACCTTGGCCTGGCCCGTTATTTTTCGACTTTGCTGCAAGCGGATGCACTACGATTGATCCCTGCCGGCCAACCCTGGCAAAAGCCGCAGCTGGCAACGGCGGCAAGTCATAGAATTGCGATGCTGCGACTGGCCTTTGCCAATTGGCCCAGCCCGGTGCAGATCGACGAACAAGAAGTGCTGCGCGAGCAGCCAAGTTACACCATTGATACCTTGCGCGCGCTGCGCAAAGAATTGGGGCCTGTTGTTTCGTTGGCTCTGATGATGGGTGCAGACCAATTACAAAATCTGCACACCTGGCGCGAGTGGCAACAATTATTTGATTATGCCAACCTGTGCGTAGCAGCCAGACCCGGCTTTCAGACTGAGCATGACGGGCTGGCGCCCGAAGTGAGCAGAGAAATATCGCGACGCAGCGCGAGCGCGGCGCAAATTCGCACCACCCCTTGTGGTCTTATTTTCGTGGCGCCCAATCTTGCACTGGATATATCCGCAACCCAGATCAGGCAGTCATTGCAGCACAGCTCACGGCCAGGCTTACCCGTGCCAGAGGCAGTGCTAGACTACATTCAACAACATCATTTATATCAAAGCTAATTCATGGACATTAAAAAACTGCACGCCTTAGTCGTTGACGCCCTTGAGGACGTCAAAGCACAAGACATCCAGGTATTCGATACCTCCCACTTAACCAGCCTGTTTGACCGCATTGCGGTGGCGTCCGGTACTTCCAACCGGCAAACCAAGGCACTGGCTGCTTCTGTTCGCGACAAGGTCAAGCAAGCCGGCGGCACGGTACTGAGCGTTGAAGGCGAAACCACAGGCGAATGGGTGCTGGTTGACCTGGGCGACATGATCGTCCACGTGATGCAGCCAACTATTCGTGCTTATTACAGACTGGAAGAAATCTGGGGCGAAAAAGAAATCAAGCTCGGTGCGGCCAAGCGTGTTTCTACCGCCAGCAAAACAGCCAGTGTCAAAGAAGAACGCAAGATTTCCCGCCACCTGACCACCAGCCAGCCGGAAGCCAATGCAGTGATCGAAAAGGCACCGCGTTCGATTGCCAAGAAATCGACAGTTAAAAAAGTGGCCGCGAAAAAAGTCGCCACGAAAAAAGCGGTACCAAAAAACACGATCAAAATTGCACTGAAGACGCCAAAGAAAACCGCTGCCAGCAAAACACCGGCTGCGAAAAAGCCACGTGCTCCAGCGGCAAAAACAGCAGCTAAACCAGCAACGAAGACAGCCAGCAAGACGGCAGCCAAAACACCCGTGCGCCGCACTGCCGCCAAAAAGACGGTCAAGTAAGTCAGGCCGGCCATGCAGCTCATTATTGCCGCAGTCGGTCACAAGATGCCGGCATGGATAGAAGCCGGTGTCGCAGAATATGCGAAGCGCATGCCACCGGAATGCCGTCTGCTGCTCAAAGAAATCAAACCGGTCGATCGCTCCAGCAGCAAGACGGCCGAAACGGTGATGAGTCTGGAGCGTAGCCGCATTGAAGCCGTATTTCCCAAGGGTGGACGGGTGGTGGCGCTCGATGAACATGGCCGGGATTTGACGACTATGCAATTGTCGCAACACCTGACTGAGTGGCAACAACAAGGCGGGGATGTTACATTCGTCATCGGCGGCGCAGATGGCCTTGATGCGACGCTGAAAAAAAATGCCGATATGCTGATGAGGGTGTCGAGTCTGACACTTCCGCATGGCATGGTGCGTGTGCTTTTGGCCGAGCAGCTGTATCGCGCCTGGTCCATCACGCAGAATCACCCCTACCATCGCGCCTCGCTTTAAGCTCACTCGACAAGGGCAGTTTCATGGCAATTGCAGACCAGAAGATCTATCTTGCATCAAACAGCCCTCGCCGCCGTGAATTGCTGCGGCAAATAGGCGTTGAATTCGAATTGCTGATGTCGCGTGACAATGGCCTGCGCAGCGGCATCGTCTCTGAAGTGCCGCATGCGGGAGAAGCGCCTTTCGATTACGTAGCCCGCATTGCCCGTGAAAAAGCCGAAATGGGCTGGACCAATTTAATCTGGCGCAAACTGCCGCAACGTCCGGTGCTGGCAGCCGACACGACCGTCACCATTAATGGCGTGATCCTCGGCAAGCCAGCCAATATGCAAGAGGCCGTTGCCACCTTGCGTCTGCTCTCCGGTAACACCCATCAGGTACTGACCAGTGTGGCGGTAATTGCGAACGAAAAACTCAATCAGATCGTGCAGGTTTCTGAAGTGCGCTTTGGCGAACTGACTGACGCTATGTTGCGCGCCTATTGCGCGTTACCCGAGCCCTATGACAAGGCCGGTGGCTATGCAGTGCAGGGTTATGCGGCGCAATTTATCGAACATATTTCCGGCAGCTATTCCGGCATCATGGGACTGCCCCTGTTCGAGACCACTCAACTCCTGCATCAGGCAGGAATCAAGACCTTATGAGTGAAAATTTACTCGTCAATATTACGCCGCAAGAAACCCGGGTCGCGCTGATCTTGCAGGGCTCGGTGCAGGAACTGCATATTGAGCGCACCACCTCACGCGGACGCGCCGGCAACATCTATCTAGGTAAAGTAGTGCGCGTATTGCCGGGTATGCAGTCAGCCTTCATTGATATCGGGCTGGAACGCGCAGCGTTTTTGCACGTGGCCGACATCTGGGAAGCACGCTCGCATAACGGCACCACATCGGCCATACAGCCGATAGAAAAACTGCTCTTTGATGGCCAGGCGATCATGGTCCAGGTTGTGAAAGACCCGATAGGCACCAAAGGCGCCAGACTCTCAACACAGATTTCCATTGCCGGACGCATGCTGGTGTATTTGCCGCAGGACAGCCACATCGGTATTTCACAACGAATCGGCAACGAAGTCGAACGTGAACTATTGCGTGAAAAAGTGCAGAAGCTGATGTCGCCTGAAGAAAAAGGCGGCTTCATTATTCGCACTATGGCCGAAGAAGCCAGTGAAGCTGACCTGGCGATGGATGTGAGTTATTTGCGCAAGACCTGGGCGCACATTGCGCTGCAAGCCAAAAGTCTGCCGCCTCCCGCGCTTCTGTATCAGGACCTGAGTCTGGCACAAAGGGTCTTGCGCGATTTCGTACATGATGACACTGCCTCGATACAAATTGATTCACGTGAAAATTTTGTCAAACTGACCGAGTTTGCCGATGCCTATACCCCTTCGGTGTTGCCAAAAATGGTGCACTACACGGGCGAGCGACCGCTGTTTGATCTGTATGGCGTGGAAGAAGAAATCGAACGCGCACTTGGCCGACGCGTTGACCTGAAATCGGGCGGCTATCTGATTATTGATCAGACCGAAGCGATGACGACCATTGACGTCAATACCGGCAGCTACGTCAACGGCCGCAATTTTGACGACACGATTTTCAAGACCAATCTGGAAGCAGCCCACGCCATCGTGCGGCAACTGCGTCTTCGCAATCTGGGCGGCATCATCATTCTGGATTTCATTGACATGGAAAACCTCGAGCACCGACAATCGGTGCTCAGCGAATTGCACAAGGCCTTGGCACGCGACCGCACCAAGCTGACTGTGTCAGGATTTTCGGCACTCGGCTTGGTTGAAGTCACCAGAAAACGTACCCGGGAATCACTGGCGCATATTTTGTGTGAAACCTGCCCCGCCTGTAGCGGCAAAGGCCAGGTCAAAACACCGCGCACGGTCAGTTATGAAATTTTGCGCGAACTGCTGCGCGAAGCGAAACAATTCAATCCGCGTGAATTTCGCATACTGGCTTCACAGCTGGTGATTGATCTGTTTCTGGAAGAAGAGTCACAACACCTTGCCATGCTGGGCGACTTCATCGGCAAACCTATTTCTCTGCAAGTCGAGAGTACCTACCATCAGGAACAGTACGACATTATCCTGATGTAACCGCGTTTTAGAAGCAAGCATGCGTCCTGAAGTTATCGTTACCAATCTCAAAAAGCGGTTTACCGGCGTTTCCGGTACCGTCAATGCCTTGCTGCCTGTGCAAGCTCGGCAACGTCACATCGGCTATCTGGGCTCGGACATGCCCGGTGCTCGCATCGCGGCAGAAAAGCATGGCGAGCGCTTTACACGGCTTTCGCTGTGGCAGGCCATCCGACTGTCTTGTTCACGACTGCCTGATGGCCGCAAACGTATCTGGCATGTGCGACGCGATCCGGAAATGATGCTGGCGCTATTACTGCGCGATGTGTTCCGACTACCCATCAAAATCGTTTTCACTTCTGCGGCCAAGCACCAGCACTCCGCGTTTCCAAGCTGGCTGATCGCCAAAATGGATGGCGTAGTTTCAACCACGCCGGAAGCCGCCAGCTATGTACCCAACACCACGCGCGTCGTCCCGCACGGTATTAGCTTAGAGCGGTTCTCGCCCCCCGAAAATAAACTGAGTGTCTGGCAGCGCACGGGTCTTCCCGGCAAATATGGCATCGGCGTGTTTGGCAGAGTCAGACCCGACAAGGGCAGCGATATTTATGTCGAAGCGATGCTGCAACTGTTACCGGATTTTCCAGACTTCACCGCCGTGATTGCCGGCCTGTGCCAGCCGCAGCATCTGGCTTTCAAAGAGGCGCTGGAACAGAAAATTGCTCAACGCGGACTCACAGAAAGAATAATTTTTTTGGGCGAAATCGCACCCGACGCAGTCGGCAGCTGGTATCAGAACGTTTTAATCACCGTTGCTTGTCCGCGTTATGAACCCTTTGGACTCACACCATTAGAAGGTATGGCCTGCGGCTGTGCGGTGGTGGCGAGTGATACGGGCGCATTCAAAACGATTGTGGATGAGGGTGTCACTGGGTATGTGGTACAGACTGAGGATGTGGCGGCGCTGGCTGCTGCATTACGCAAAGTCATGCTCTCGCCGCAAGCAGCAAATGAGATGGGTATGCGAGGACGTCAGCGCGTGGAAAACTTGTTTTCTGTTGAGCGGGAAGAAGAAGGGATCACGGCGGTATATAACGCAGTGTGGTCCCAACAAATTACAGACAAGTCCTGGAATAATTGATGCAATCAACACCAAAACTCACTATCGGCATTCTGACCCTGAATGAAGAAAAGCGTATTGCAAGCTGCATTGCCAGCGCACAGTTTGCTGACCAGATTGTTGTTGTAGACAGTGGCAGTCAGGACAAAACCTGTGAAATCGCCTCCGCACTCGGCGCCGAAGTTTTTCACTATCCCGACTGGCAAGGATTTGGTGTGCAACGTAATCGCATCTTGCAACATGCAAAAGGCGACTATATTTTCTTCCTCGATGCAGATGAAGAAATGCCTGCCGGCATGCAGGAGGAAATTGAAGCAGTTATAAAGTCGGGTAAAGACGAAATTTGGGAAGTACAGTGGAATCAGGTCGCATTTGGCCGGCCGCTCTCCTTAATGAAAAGCACTGGTGGCATTCAGCGCATGTTCAAAAGACAGTCGATTCGGGAGTTTTCCGGCGTTGTGCATGAAAAAGCCGAGCTGAATGGCCCACAACGACCGGTAAAGCGTTTCCGCACAAGACTGTTGCACTTTTCCCGTGAATCAGTTTATGGAAGCTTGAATAAGCTGTCGCAATACGTTCAGCTAGGTGCCGCCAAGCGCGCTCAGGCCGGTAAGATTGGTGGCGTACTTCGGGGGATGGCATCCGGGTTCGCCATTTTTTTGCGGTTATATATATTCAGACGCGGATTTTTGTGTGGCGCAGAAGGTTTTTTGTTTTGTTTTTTTATTGCGCTTGAATGTTTTTTTCGATATGTCGCATTAAAGTATGATGCTAATGAATTTAGCAAACTAGCCAAAAGAAGGTAAATATAAATAATTTCAAATCTTCCGAAAATTATTTAATGTTTAAAAAATTTAAACAATGTTAAATATAATTAAAAATAATACATTTCTTTACAATATTAATTTATTTAGTTTTTGTGCACTTTATTTATTATTCCCGACAATAACAAATTTATCCAATATACCTTTAATATTAATAATAATACTAGGAATATTTACTATTGGATTCAAGAATATTTTCGAAGAAATAAAAACTAATCCGGTAGCATTAGCATTTTTTATGCTGTACGTAATTATTATTATAGGATGTATTTTCACACCAAGCAAATGGGAGTGGATATCACTTCAACTTAGCAAATATGCAAAATTCTTGTATGCAATTTTTATAATTAGCATACTAAGAAAAAATAATTACTTGCAAAAAATTGCGTTCAATTCTTTTATTTTAGCCATGCTCTGTATTTTGGTATCTACATGGCTAAATGTCTGGTTCACATTACCTTGGTCAACTACGCAAAATCCAGGATGGGGGAAATCTCATCATGTTTTTGGAGACTACATAACACAAAATGTAATGATGGCATTTTTCGTTATAGTTTCCATACAAAAATCGGTAAGCGCAGAATATTTAAAAAATAAAATTTTCTGGTCTTTCGTTGCAATTTTAGCTGGAGTGAGCATAACGCATTTATCAGAGGGAAGATCTGGATTATTATTATTAATTATTGGTTTAATATCTTACGCAATCGTAATCACTAGAGGAAAAAAACTTCTGAGCGCATTAACTATAATTATTATTATATTAATTATTGCAATTAGTTCATCAAGCGTAATTAGAAATCGATTAACAACGGCATATGAAGAAGCACAGAGAAACGACATCGATCACATTTCCTCAATTGGCCATCGATTATACAATTACAAATTAACACCAATCCTTATTTTAGAAAAACCAATTTTTGGACATGGTACTGGAGCATATCACACTGAAATATGCAAATTAATTGAAAATAAAGATTTATGTCCGATTTTTAGTTGGCATCCACATAATCAATTTTTATTTTTTGGCGTCGATCATGGAATAATTGGAATTATTTTTTATATATTTCTAATAGCAAGCCTTTATTACACAGCAAAAAAATCGATTGACAGCAATGTCAGATTTTTATTATTTTCATTAACTGCAATTTTAGTTGTTGATAGCTTAATCAACTCTCCCTTATACAGCTCAAGGGAGAGTCATTTTTTTATTTACATGATAGCTTTGCTTGTCAGTATGGCCCGTCCAATTCAAAAAAAATAAAATGAAAAAAATAATTGCTTTTCATTCTAATCAACTTTCAATTACCGGAACAGAAATTGCACTTTACGATTACGCGAAAAATAATATTGATGTCCTGAACAATAATAGTATTATATTTTTTCAAAAAAACAATAAGAATAATAATTCCAAAGCGATTGCCAAGTTTGAAAATGAATTCGAAGTAATTGCGTATGAAAAAAAATCAGAAATCGATAAACTGTTACAAGAAAGAAATGCAGATCTTCTGTATGCAATCAAGTCAGGAAAAAACGACGGCTTAGTATCAAAAGTCATACCGACAATGGTTCATGCTGTATTTCCCACCAATCCCTCTGAAATGCATGGAAGTTCTTATGCATATATCTCTGAATGGCTAAGCTATCATTATTCCAATAATAAAATTCCATGTGTACCACACATCGTGGAAATGCCTGAAATAACAGAAGACCTTCGTTTAGAGTTACATATTCCAGAAAAGGCAAACGTACTAGGTTGTTATGGAGGAGAAAATAGCTTCGACATACCAGAAGCAATTGAGGCAGTACGTAAAGTATTAGATCAAACAATAGACACATATTTTATATATATGCACATTGAGCCATTTATTGAACATGAACGGGCAATTTTTTTAACAGGCACGACTGATATTTTATATAAAACTAAATTCATCAATACTTGTGATGCAATGCTTCATGCCAGATTGCAAGGCGAATCATTTGGATTGGCTTGTGGTGAATTTTCAGTAAGAAATAAACCTATTATCACCTACGCTTACAACAAGCATACCCACCATCACGATGTTCTTGGCTCAAAAGGATTTTATTACACCGATATGGAATCACTGGTAAAAATTATTTTATCTCTGGACCCGACTCAGCTAAAAAAATTCGATTGGAATCAATACTCATCAAGATATAATAAAAATAAAGTAATGTCATTATTTGATGAGCATTTAATCTATCCAGCGCTTAAAAATAAATATTTTTCTCGTCCGGAAATTAAAATAAATTGGCACGATAAAATTTCTTATTATCGCTTCAAAGCAAAAAAAATTATGGAACCATTTACTATTTCCCGATAAATAATTTTTTAATATTCTACTGCGCTTTGAATAAATTATGAAAAATATCAATTTTGATGAACTAACAGTAGTAACGGTGACTTATAACAGTGCGCATTGCATTCCTTTGTTGGCGAAAACATTAAAATTAATGCCGAAAATAATCTTTGTTGATAATGGCAGTAAAGATGATTTCGCATTACAGATAAAAAAGTTATTACCTCAATCCTTACTAATAGAAAACAAAAAAAATATTGGCTTTGGAGCAGCAAATAATTGTGCACTTAATATTGTCACAACACCCTACGCCTTGTTACTCAATCCTGACTGTATTCCTACATCGGAGTTTTTAGCAGGGATTCTGGATGCACCCAAGAAATTTCCTCAAGCAGCAATCATTGCACCCCACCTTATACGGAAAAGTGGAAAACCAGAGATTAGCTACCGTTGGCCTGCAACGCACTGGAAGTCTTTTGGCCCCCAAGCTGAAGGTCCTTGCTGTGTTGGGTTCGTTTGCGGCGCAGCGATGCTGTTGAACATGAAGCTGATGAAGGAAATCGGATTTTTTGACGAAACGTTTTTTCTGTACTATGAAGATGAAGATCTGTGTCAGCGCGTATTCGAACAAAATAAGCAAATCATTTTGGTGCCAGAAATAGAGATCACGCATTTATCTAGAGCATCGGTAAAGGGGCCTAATCCCTTGAATTCCGAATTCATACGCGGCTTTCATCATGCACAGTCAAAACTGGTATTTGAACATAAACATTTTGGCGCAAGCCACGCGGCACGATTGCGCTGGCAGACACTCGGACTTGCATTGCTGACTATCTTACCCCGACTAATATTCCCACAACCACGTTATCTGGCACGCTTAATTGGTCGCATTATTGGTCTCTGCCGGCCATATCCACGCGGTCCGCAATCAGTTCTTTAAAGAATCTGCTGCAACCGCATCTGCCGCTCTTGCTCCTCCTGCTCCGCCAACGCAATCTCACGCATCACCGCGCCAACATCAGCAGGACGCGTTTCCGCTTCAATGAGTCCGGTAAGAACCGATCCAGGTCGCAGTAAACCGGCCACATACAAGCGCCAAATTTCTTTTCCATACTGAGTGCCAATCAACTGTGGTGCTGACTGACTAAAGAAGTTGGTCAGATTATTCACATCGCGCTCTAGCATCACTGCTGCTTCGGTATTGCCGGCAGCGTCAATCGCCTGCGGCAAATCGATGATGACCGGGCCCGCCTCATCAACCAGAATATTGAATTCAGACAGGTCGCCATGAATGACACCTGCACACAGCATCAACACGACCTGCCTCAAGAGCTGTGCGTGATAGTCGAGTGCCAGTTCTTCGCTCAATGTAATGTCGTTCAAACGGGGTGCGGCATTGCCATCGGCATCTGTAATCAGATCCATCAGCAGCACGCCTTCGAAACAGCTATACGGTTGCGGAACGCGCACACCGGCGGCTGCGAGCCGGTACAAAGCATCGACCTCGGCGTTCTGCCAGACTTCTTCCTGCATCTTGCGACCGTAACGCGTGCCCTTTTCCATTGCCCGCGCCTGCCGGCTGTTTTTAACTTTGCGGCCTTCCTGATAGGACGCTGCCTGGCGAAAACTGCGCTGACTGGCTTCTTTATAAACCTTGGCGCAGCGTATTTCGTCACCACATCGCACCACATAGACGGTCGCTTCCTTGCCGCTCATCAGCTGGCGCAGCACAGAATCGATCAATCCCTCTTCGACTAAGGGCAGGATTCTTTTAGGGATTTTCATGGGAAGGCGATAGTATCATTCGCATCAGGCAGGCTGCGACAGCAGGCAGCATCACAAAACGCAATGAGGAATAAATTGACTTACGAAGAATATCTGGATGAAGTGACCACGCTGCTGGCCGAAAAATATGATCTCAGCGACGAAGACGCGATCAAGATCGTCATGCGTGCCCAAGCCGCTGATTTTTTCAGCCTGCATGACGATGACCCGGCAATGCGTACGCAAGAAAGAGCCGAACGCGATGCCATCACCGTCTTTGCGCAAAAAAACAAATCGCGCTCGCACGTACCACCAAAGCGAAGCGGCGCGCCAAGAAAACCGAAGTGAGTCGCCAGAACGGAGCGATTCAGGCGAGAGATGCAGTTTACTGACGCTTCATCGCTTCTTTTTTGACTTTTTTGGCTTCCTTTTTTTCCTTCGGTGATTTTGCGGGTTCTTTTTTCACCGCTTTTTTGCTGTCCTGACTTTTGCTCATGATGGGCACCTTGTTTGAGAAATGAATGTGGTTTCGTTAGTCCCGTAGAACATGTTCATAATAGCCTTGCTAATTGCCGTAGGCGATGAAATTTTCATCATGCGCGCAGACTGTGCACAACACAGCACGCAATCGGCGCTGGTCAAATGCGCTGCGCCAGCAAATTGGACGCAAGCTGGACAGTTGCTGACAGCTCTTTTCGATCAACTAAGCTGCAGACACAATCTGCGCGGCCAGATCTCTGCCGCTGCACCATGCACCTTCGACTTTGCCACCAGCCAGCCAGTCACCGCAAAGACCCAAGCCAGCGTTTGGCACCCACGCGCAGGATTGATCGAGCGGTGATGCCGTGTCAGCGTAACGCCATCGGTGGGCAGTCCAGTGTTGCGGTGCAGGTGCGCCCAGATCAGCAAAGGCCTTGAGCAAAACAGTGGCTACCTCTTCGGCCCTTTGTTCAAGGTGTGCCTGACTCCAATCGGCTGTCGCATGCAAGAGCCAGGTTTCAATGCCGCTGCGGCCCGGTTTGCTGCTGTCGCGCGCAACCCATCGCAACGGGCCTTCATTAATAAACGCTGCATCAAAAGGCAAGCTCAGTGGTGCGGGAAATTGCAGCATCAGCGCCCAGCTCGCACGCATAGTCGTGGCGGCTGCCAAAGCAGCCAGGTCAGGGGCATGCCCGGCCAGCAGAGGTGCCGCCTGGGGCGCCGGCAAGGCCAGCGCCAACACATCAAAGCGCGGTGCTAGCCAGCCATGCTCGGCGGACTGCAGCTGCCAGCCTTCGGCATCATGGCGAAAAGCCGTAATCGTAGTCTGCTGCGTCATGTTTAAAGATTGCGCAAGAAAATGCGCCGGTGCAGTCATGCGAGGCACGCCAACAAAACGTTCGACCGAGGACTGCGTCTCCCGTTGCCCGCCATCGCCAAATACCTGCAGGCGCGGCGTCCAGCAATCTGCCACCCCCGCTTCCTGCCAGCGCGCAACTTCGGCGCGAAAAACCGGATCACGGGCAGTGAAATATTGTGCGCCATGATCACACTGCCAGTCTTGTCCGCGGCGGGTACTCATGCGGCCGGCAGGGCCACGGCTTTTTTCAAAAACAGTGACGGCAAGGCCTGCCTGCTGCAAAGCACTGGCACAGGAAAGTCCTGCGAGGCCGGCACCGATCACGGCGCATTGCTTTATCGTTTTCATCGTGTCTTCTTTATTTCCAGCCTTGCTGCCACAGTGCTTGCTCGCTCAGTTGTAGCCAGGGTAAACGCAAGACACGACCTGAATGCACGGCCTGCAGATCAACCCATTCAATAGGCATCGCGGACATCGGAGGTTCAGCAGACGTATCAGGAGCGATCAGTTTGATGACTATAAAATGTTTTTCCTTTTGTTGTGGCTGCGCAGCCGTCCACTTGCTCAACAAAAGTTTTTTCGGATTCAGGCGCAAGCGGTTTGGTGAAGCCATCTCACGCCGCCTTCGTCTTAGCGGCCAAACCGATTTCGGCTTCAAAGGCACGCAAGCGCTTGTACACGGAAATCAATTCAACGATGGTGGCCCAGCTGCGCACCAAAAATTGAAACGACATTTCCACGCGGCCAAATGCTCGCACAATCTGCTGCATTACACCCAAGGTAATTGCACCGGCAACCACGGTCGGACCCAGCGCAAGATAGGGCACCAGCACACCAAACTGCAAGTACGAAAATTTGGCGACATCAAAGTACATATAGTGAAAAAACAGGCGGAAATAATTTTTTCTGACCTGCTCAAACAAGTGCTTCACCACAGGCTCGGCTGCACGCAAATGATCATCTTCGGCATGCACCAGCTCTTTGCGATAAGCCGCCTCGACTTTTTGGTTATTGAATTCCAGGCCCGGTAATTTGATGCCGACAAAAGCCAGGGCCACCGTACCCAGCAAAGCAAACAACACAGCGACATACACCAGCGCATGGTCAACTTGTCCCAGGATGGGCACTTCACTGACTTTTTTCGACAGTGTCCATAAAATAGGCAGGAAAGCGACTAAGGTCATGAGTGAATCAATCATCGTGCTGCCCAGCGATTCCATGATGGTCGAAAAACGCTTGGTATCTTCCTGCACCCGCTGGCTCGAACCTTCAATTTGCCGCAATATCGGCCAGTGCGCCATGTAGTAATGATTCATCGCTGTACGCCAGCGAAACACCCAGTGCTTGGTAAAAAAGCCCAACAGCACCGCTACCAGCACATACACGCCACCGAGCTTGGCAAAGCTGAGCAAAAAGCCAAAAAATTCTTCCAGTGTGACCGCGCCGGGTGTACCCAGGGCCTTTTGCACCACATCATAAAAGCCGCCAAACCATTCATTGATCGCGACGTCAATTTGTACCTGATACCAGGTGCCGATAAATATCAATGACGCACCCGGCCAGGCCCAGAACAAGCATTGCCGGGACAAGAAAAAGGATTGAAACATGCGCTGCCTCTTTTTTTATGTAATTTTTTATTCATTCAGGCAAGCTTTGCCCGCCGGCCATTTTATCCGCACCAGCCAAGCGGCGCTGAAGCGCCAGAGAGATCAGATTATTAGCAATTGAGCACAATACCTGCGCCCGCAGAATCAGTATGAGCGACGCGGCAACGCAGAATTAGTTTGCCAAAAAGGTCCTTTTCGGCCATAGTCACGGGTTGCGAATTTCAAGTGCCTTGTTTTTGTCTGGTTCAACACCCGCCCTCTTGCGGACGGCTTCCCTTCATTGCCCAGCCCTCTTGACCTTCGCCCCCTTGTTGTGTTTTTCCAGGAGAGTTGGCGATGTCCAAAGAAGATCTGATTGAAATGGAAGGCGTAGTCGATGAAGTGCTGCCGGACTCGCGTTACCGCGTAACGCTCGAAAACGGTCACAACCTGATCGCCTACAGTGGCGGCAAAATGCGCAAGAACCATATCCGTATTCTGGCCGGCGACAAAGTCTCTCTCGAATTGTCGCCTTACGACCTGAGCAAAGGTCGCATTACCTTCCGTCATATTGAAGGTCGCGGCCCGGCAGGTCCGCAGCGCCGTCGTCGTTAATCTTGCACTAAGCATTAAATAACGGCGCCAATCTCATTGGCGCCGTTATTTTTTGTCGATATTTATGTAGCAGGTCTGTCTACGCCTTCCCTTTGCCACCAACCTGGTGCGTCCAGTCGAGCAAGGCCGCCAGCATCTTGCGTATATGATCGGCTGTAGCAATATCGGTCAGCTGACCATGCTCATCAAATTTTGACGGCGCCGCAGCAATCATCACTTCGGGCCGGTTCAACACCATTCCATTCAAATAGACAAACACTTGTCGCAAATGATATTGCGCACGGGCGGTACCAAGCGCGCCCGGCGAGGCCCCCATCAGTGCAATCGGCTTGCCTTCGAAAGGTTGGGCTGGTGGACGCGAAGCCCAGTCAATCGCATTTTTCATCACACCCGGGATTGAATAATTGTATTCAGGCGAACAGATCAGCAGCGCGTCAGCTGCCGCAATTTGTTCGCGCAAAGCTTGCACCGGGGGAGGGAAACCTAGTTCGCGCACATCTTCGTTATAAAGAGGAATGCCGGCAATATCGAAACACGACAAGCTGACCCCCTGTGGCAACAGGGCCTGACAAGCGTTCAATGCAGCGGTGTTCAATGAGTTTTTTCGCAAGCTGCCGGATAAGCCAAGAATATGCATGACGACGCCTCATTAAAAAAATGTTCAGGAATTTTATGCGCACCAAAGGATCGAATGCAGTTCCCGGTGCGCTGATTTACACAAAGGGAAAGCAGTCCACCGCCACCCACGCGACAACATGCCGCGGATAATCCAGATGGAGACGACGATGACAGAAACGATCGAAGCACGCAGCCGGGGCCACTTCCCCGCAGATGATCCCATGAAGGGTCTGGAGCATGATCATAATTATGTACGTCAGTTGATGCAGCGCTATCTTTCCACGAGTGATCAGCAAATCAAACAGCAAGCCGGCCCACGCATTTGCGAAGCACTGGAAATGCACACTTCCGTCGAAGAAGCGACCTTTTATCCGCGTGTACAGCAGCTTGATCCGGACATGATTGAGCGCTGTCTGTCTGATCACGAAGAGGCTGATCAAATGATCATGCGCTTACAAAATCTGAGCGCAGGTGAGCCCGAATATGACGCGCTGATGCAAGAGTTGCATGATGCAGTGATCGCGCACATGGCACTGGAAGAAGAACAGTTATTTCCGGCGGTGCGCGAAGCCGCCATTGATTTGCATGAGCTTGCCAACAACATGCAAGCCTATGAATCCAATCTGGTGGCTGCACAGGCCAGCCAGTCGGCACAGCGGCCTGGTCAGTCGCGTTAAAAGAAAAGATACATTCAAACGTAAAAAAACCGGCGCAACATTGCGCCGGTTTTAATATATTTAATCAGACCCGCATTAATCCGCTTTCACCGCTTCGATCTGAATAGCCAGTTTGACTTCAGGTGCAAAACGCGGAACGCCATAATTCAAACCAAAATCCGTGCGGTTAAATGAACCCGATGCATCGGCACCGCAGACTTCGCGTTTGAGCATCGGATGGATGATGCACTTGAAACGGTTCACGACCAGCGCCACCGGCTTGGTCACACCCAGCATGGTCAGTTCGCCTTCCATACTTACCAGCTTGTCGCCATCGAACTTCATGGACGTGCTTTTGTAAGTAATGCCTGGAAATTGTTCGACATTGAACATGTCCTTGCCTTTGGCATGCTCATTCATTTTGGCATGGCCAAAATCAATCGAGGCAGGGTCAATGAAGATCTCGGCCGTGCCGGTTTTGGCAGCACGATCCAGCGTAATTTTCCCGCTGTTTTTTAAAAATTTTCCGCGCCAAAAGGAAATGCCCATATGGTCAGCTTCAAAACTGGGATAGGTATGGCCGGGTTCAACATTGTAGGTTTGGGCTGATGCTGCACCTGCCACGCAAACGAGCAAGGCGGCAATCAAAGACTTGAATTTCATGGAATCTCTCTCTTTTATTATAAAAATGTTCAGGGTGCTGCAAGAATGCGGAATTTGATGACGACCTCATCGGCAACCAGACTGGTATCTTTCCATTCACCGTCGCCAATGTTAAAACTCAGCCGCCGAATCGGCAGACTGCCTTCAAATAATAACAGCGCGCCTTCTTTTTTTACATTGAGCGGAAAAATCACATCCAGCGTTTTGCCCTTGATGCTGAGCTTGCCGTTCACTTCCAGTTTGCCCGGCGCGACCGTTTTGATTTTGCCCGACACGAACTGCGCTTTGGGAAACTGGGCCGCATTAAACCATTCTTTTTTCAGCACTTCGCGGTTGTAATCCGGGTCGCCCAGATCAAAACTGGCAATATCAATATCAATGACGGCTTTGCCGTTATCCGGTTTGGCAAAATCGAAATCAATCGCAGCAGCAAACTTCATGAAGCGCGCATCGATGGGCACATTCATCTGTTTGAATGTAGCTGACACCGTGCTTTTCGCCATGTCTGTTTTTAACGGAGCCGCCGCCAGCCAACAGGATTGAGCCAGTAAAAAAACTGCCAGTATTTGTTTGATTCTGAAAATATTCATAAAATTCTCTGCGTACTCAAGGCAGCATGCGTCTCAGCACGCTGTCACGGTTAATAAACTGATGTTTCAACACCGCCAGCACATGCAAGCCGACGACGCCCAGCAGCACATTGGAAATCAGTTCATGCACTTCCTTCAGTACCGGCTTTAACGCAGGGTCGGCCTCCATCAATACCGGCATTGGAAACAAGCCCAGATACACCACCGGCACACCGGCTGCGAGGCTATAAAAATAGCCGGACAAAGGCAATGCGAACATGATCACATAAAGCAGTCCGTGGGTCACGAAGGAAGCCAGATGCTGCCAGCGCGGCATAGGCTCGGCATACGGAGGCGCACGATGAAACAAACGCCACAGCAAACGGATTGCCACCAAGCCCAGCACCGTGACACCCAGCCACTTATGCCATGAAAAATATTTAAGCTTGGTCGGCGTCAGACCTTCAATTTCCACCATCACGGTACCGAGTGCAAAAGCGGCGGCGATCAGCAATGCAATCACCCAGTGAAAAAATACGGTAATGCGGTCATAGCGCAGCGGTGACTGTGATTCAGAATTGATCAACATTACACTTCCTGAATGAATTGAAAGAGGATAAAAAAAATCGCGTGCTTTTTCCGCAGATTAACATGGGCTGCGGTCAGGCACGCTGAACGCCGTTGGCGTTTCTTTGCAAGAGGAGTTAAATCAGACTTACATCATCCGGCAATTCGTCCGGATTGGGACCATTGACCGGAAAATGCCGGATCAGGTGCTCGCCCACCATTTCGACGGCAGCCACTGCGCCCGCTTCAACCTGACCGGCTGCAAAAGCCTGCTGTAATCCGGCCATAACCGGTGGCCACAGGTCTTGCTCACGCAGCCGGTGGGCTATGCCGCGGTCGGCCACAATCTCAACAGCATGGTCGCCCAGCAGCACGTAAATTAATACACCGCTATTGTGTTCCGTGTCCCAGACGCGCAGTGCGGAAAACAAGTCAAGCGCACGCTCTCGTGCCGTCATCCGCTGCAAGAGTTGCGTCGGACTTAATGCCGCCTCGACCACAAAACGCAGTTCGGCCGCATGCTGCATTTCGGAACGGGCAATGGCACGTGTGATCGCCGCGCGCACTGACACCGGAAACTGCCGCTGTACCTGCCAATAGCTGGCGATGAAATGACGGAAAAATCGTTGCAACATTACCACCTCCCTGACGCGCCACCCCCACCAAAGCCACCGCCGCCACCGCGGAATCCGCCACCACCGCTACTGCCACCCCAGCCGTTGCCGTAGCCGCCATAGCGACCGAGGTTGCTGCCCATGCGCCCGCCAACCAGCGTCAGCACAAAACCCAGCACGGCCGCCAGCAGGGCGACCGACAAACCTAACATCAGCCAGCCTGCCAGTCCGAGCAAGGCACCGGTGGCAAAGGCACCGCCGGCACGTCCCAAGAGCGTGCGCATGATGCCGCCCACCACCATGGCGGCAACAAAAATCACCGGCAGAAAACCCAGCGCACTGTCGGGCAAGGGCTCACGCGCAGCCGGTGCGGGCAAGGCTTCACCGTCAACGACACGCATCATGGCCTCGACACCGAGATTAATGCCACCGTAAAAATCACCGCGCTTGAATTGCGGCACGATGATGTCGTCGATGATGCGTTTGGCCGTGGCGTCATTCAATGCGCCTTCTAAGCCATAGCCCACTTCGATACGCAGCGTGCGTTCATTTTTGGCAACCACCAGAATCGCGCCATCGTCAATTTTTTTGCGGCCAGGCTGCCATTTTTCTGCGACCCGCAACGCAAATTGCTCAATGGTCTCAGGCTGGGTTGTCGGCACCAGCAACACCGCAAGCTGACTGCCCTTGCGCTGCTCGAAGGCCTGCAAGCGCTGCGCCAGTGCGGCCTGCTGCTCGGCGCTCAGGGTCGCCGTCAGGTCCACCACGGCGCTGCTGGGCGCGGGAACGGCGAGCAATCCGTCCTTATCCTGCGCCCACAACAAACCACTGGCTAAGCACAGCAAGAGCGCCAGCCACAGCGACGGCCAGCTGACTTTACTTGGCTGGCTGTTTGGCATTGCCAAAGTCCACCGTAGGTGCATTGGAAATCGCTTTCTCATTTTCGACCGTGAAATTCGGCTTGAGCTGCATGCCAAAGGCCATCGCGGTGAGATTGGTCGGGAAGGAACGTACCGTCACGTTGTAATCCTGCACCGCTTTGATATAGCGATTGCGCGCAACCGTAATACGGTTTTCCGTGCCCTCGAGCTGGGCCTGCAAATCGCGAAAACCGGTATCGGCTTTGAGCTGCGGATAATTTTCACTGACCACCAGGAGACGCGACAGCGCACTGGTCAGCTGGCTTTGCGCGGCCTGAAATTTTGCCAGCGCGGCAGGATCATTGAGGGCTTCTGGTGTCAGTTGCACAGCGCCTACGCGCGAACGCGCCTCGGTCACTTGCGTCAACACTTGTTGTTCGTGCGCCGCATAGCCTTTGACGGTATTGACCAGATTAGGAACCAGATCGGCTCGCCGCTGATATTGATTGACCACTTCAGACCAGCTGGCCTTAATCTGTTCATCGCCGGATTGCAAAGAATTGTAGCCACAGCCACTCAACATCGTCACAGCACCGAACAACAACATCAAAAAAATCCTGCGCATAAAAGCTCCTGAAATTTGATGGATCACACTGGCAACTAAGCTGCACAACAGCATATGCGGATAGGATCACCAAATGCAAGATCGAACACCATGATTGATGGCACCATTAATCGCTCCCTGTTTGATTTGCCGCAAACAAGGGCGTGGCGCTGGTGCTGCCTCTTGCTATTGTTATGCGCTCCCTTTGGACTGTGCCAGGCGCAGAAAAATACGGCATCGGTCATTGAAATCAGCGGCGCAGACGACTTGTTACCCCTGCTGCAAACACACTTGCAGATTATCCGCCTGAGCCGCGACAACCCCTTAAGCCCGGCAGAACTGCAGCGTCTGGTCAACATCACGCCCCAGGAAATCAAAGACTTACTGGCAACCGAGGGTTATTTTTCAGCGAACGTAACAGGCAGCGTGGAACAGCAAGCTGGCCAGCTGCTTGCGCACTTCCGCATCACTCTCGGTAAACCGACTCTGATTCGTCACCTTGATCTGGTTTTTGAAGGCGCCATCACACAAGACCCGGCGCGCATGGCCAAACTCAGGCAAAGCTGGCAGCTGCCGGCCGGCAGCGTATTTCGGCAGGTGCTGTGGGATGCAGCCAAAAAAGAGGCGCTGCGCGCGCTGCTGGTGCGCGACTATCCTGCTGCAAAGCTGACTGAAAGCCGGGCTGCCATTGACCCGGAGAACAATAGTGCGCAGTTGTTGGTCAGCATTGATTCCGGCCCCCAGTTTACGTTTGGCGCACTGGAAATTCATGGCCTGCAACGCTATCCGGCGCAGATGATTGAACAGATCAATACGATTCGGCCCGGCGAAGCTTATTCACAAGAGCGTCTTTCCGAATTACAGGCACGCGTACTCGACACTGCTTATTTCCGCTCGGTGTTTGCCACCATTAACCCCGACCCGGCACAAGCGAACCAAGTCCCCATACGACTCGATGTCACCGAAATGGAAAGCAAGCGGCTTGGGCTGGGACTGGGCTTTTCTACGGACAGCGGCGCACGCGGGCAAATCAAATGGCTGGACCGCCGTCTGCTGGGGCACGACTGGCGGCTAGAAGCGGTGTTGCGGATTGACCAGCAGACGCAGTTGTTGGGCGGCGATTTATATTTCCCTGCGCTGCAAAACGGCGTCTTAGGTGGCTTTTTGCAGGGCTGGATACCCAGCCTTGGCAGCAGCATAGAGCGCACCACCTTGACCGGCACCGAACTGGAAAAAATCCGCAATATCGCCCGGCTCAGCACACCGTCGCGCAACAATGAACGCGTGCTGTCGGTGGCCTTGCTGGCTGACCGCCGCAACATTCCTGACGCCGAAGCCATCAGTCGCCGCGCGCTGCTTGCCGGCTACAGCTATGTGCTGCGCCGGCTGGACCAGCCTGTTACGCCACGCGCAGGGTATGTGGCCGGCATTGAACTGCAGGCTGGTGTTGGCGGCGTGCTCAATCAGGACAACATCAGCCGGGTGCTGGTGCATGGCATCTGGCTGCGACCGCTTGGCAACAACTGGACCACCATCTTGCGCATGCAAGCCGGCGAAGTATTTGGCGTGCATAACGACAGTGTGCCGGAAGATTTGCTGTTTCGAACCGGTGGCGACCAGAGCGTGCGCGGCTATGCGTTCGGCAGTCTGGGTGTGCCGCGTTATGGCGCCATTGTTGGCGGCAATGTGATGGCCGTTTTCAGTGCCGAGGTGGTGTATCAAATCACGCCGCAATGGGGCATCGCCCTATTTTCCGATATCGGCGATGCCGCCTCGTCGCGCCAGAGCTTTGTCTGGAAACAAGGCAGCGGCCTCGGAGGCCGCTGGCGCAGTCCGGTTGGGCCAGTCAATATGGATCTGGCGCGTGCGCATGACAGCGGCGAAGTGCGACTGCATTTTTCGGTCGGCTATGGCTTCTGAATCGACTGCCGAAAAACCTGTGCCGCCAGTGCGCAGGCGTGGCCCGGCTTTTCTGCTGCGGATGATGCTGGCTGTGCTGATGTGCTTGGTGATCATTGCGCTGTCCACAAGCTGGCTGCTGGGCACACCAAGCGGTGCGCGCTTTGCCCTGCAGTTAGCCGCACGCGTTGCCGGCAGCAGCATGCAAATCGGCGCCGTGCACGGCCGCTTGCTAGGGCCGCTTGCCATCGACAAACTCGTACTAAGCAATGCCACAAGCCAGTTGCGTGCCGATAGCCTTACCCTCGACTGGGACCCGGCTGCCCTGGGTCAGGGTTTGCTGCATATACTCAGCGTGGAGCTGGCCGGTCTTGTGCTGGCGCTGCCTGCAACGAATAATCGGGCACTCCCCCTGCCTGCTTCGCTGCGCCTGCCCTTGAACATACAGATCGACAACATCCATCTGGCACAACTTCGGGTTACAAAAGACAAGCTGGATCTGATGCAGATTGACGACGCGGCCATGCGCTGGCATTTCAATGGAAAGCAACACCAGTTCAGGCTTGCGTCATTACGATTTCACACCCCCGCTAGCTATGCGGCAGAAGGCAAGCTGGCCGGCACAGCGACGCTTGACGGCAATGCGCCCTTTGCGCTCAAGGCTCATGTTGACGTCAGCGCCAGCAGCCGCCATGC
>CANGAW010000033.1 GCA_947451925.1 Burkholderiales bacterium
AGTGCAAACTCGTCTTGTTCCTGACGCGAGATGGCGAATTTTTTCGCGACGTTTTCCGCGGTCGTACCCATGTGATAGTGGTTATACGCATCCCACAGACCGTCAACAATCATGGTGTCGGTCAGCTTGGCGTCGCCCATGCGAAAGCCGTCGCGGGAATTGTTGAGTACATGCGGTGAGGCACTCATGTTTTCCTGGCCACCGGCGATGATGATTTGCGCGTCGCCGCAGCGAATCGCCTGCGCGGCCAGATGGGTGGCCTTCAGACCGCTGCCGCAGACTTTACCGACCGTGAATGCCGGCACCATGTTGGGCAGACCGCTCTTGATCACGGCCTGGCGTGCCGGGTTCTGGCCGCAGCCGGCAGTTAGCACCTGACCCAGGATGACTTCGTTGATGCGTTGCGGGTCCACGCCCGTTTGCGCCAGCAAACCCTTGATCACATGCGCACCGAGATCGGATGCCGCAATTTTTCCCAACGATCCACCAAATTTGCCCACTGCGGTTCTTGCTGCTGCAACGATCACTACCTCATCCATTTTTATCTCCGGTTTGTAAAACGACAATAGGGGGCCAGTGTCTGGCTCTGTTTTAATAGGGCTTGATTGATTTAACGGTTGGGAATCACAAGGCGCTCCATATTAGCGATTGCCGGGAGCAGATTGTTGAGAGTGATCAAGCAGGCCATGCAGTGACGATGACGACTTCAATGGATGCGTTTGCGGCGGACTGAGCCGCAGAGGTAAAGTGCAAATCATGCGTCTGTACAGAATAGGGATGGTTCTTATTTTGATAATTTGCGACTGCAATATATCTGATCATAGCGCGGCTAATTACGTTTAGGAAAGCATTATTCTTGGGCAGAAATCTGCTGCAATGCAGCGAAAGAAGGCAGCGGATGCACCCTCAACTGGCCTCGCTGCAAGGCTTTGTGCAATATTTTATAAGTGTCCACATCAAATGCCGGACGTGCCGGCGCTTGCTCCATTAATGCCCACAAGGTTTCGTCAGAGGTGGCCGTACCGAGATAGCACCAGTTGTTAACCAGATGGATCTCGGTCGTCTCTTCAACGCTTTTTTCAATCAGGCCGACCACTCCCGCATACGGCCAGGTTTTGACATGCAGCCCGGCTAACGCTGCTTCGAGGCGGGCCGTATGCAGACCATGCGCTTCCTCGCCAACACAGGCGCCTTTGCAGGCTTGCAGCTGGCGGGCGAAGCAGGGCTTGTTGGCTTGTAGCCGTCCTTCCAGACCGAGTTTGACCAGACAGAGCTGATGCTGCCCGGCCAGTTCGCGCAAGGCCTCATCGGCTTTGCGTTTGGAGCTGAACAGGCCGTATAGTCGTTCGGCATGACCGAACGTCTCTTCACTGGCAAAACTTAAAACCGGTGGCCCGTCATCTTGCAGTCGCCACGCACAGAGTTGCCGCTGTCGCCGCAACATGCGGTTATGAATAGGCTGCAAATCTTTGATCAGTTGTGCTTCCAGCAGCAGCGCGCCAATTTCGCCGGCGGTTTTGCGCCACTCAAGGCGATGCAATTGTTGCGACAGCCGCATGTCTTTATAAAGCTTGTGGTCGGCATTGAAATGCGACAGTACCCGCTGGCGCAGATGCACGCTCTTGCCTACATACAGCGGCTCATTACGTTCACCGTAAAACAAATACACACCGGGCGTATCGGGCACATCGTCGAGTGCGTTGCTGGGCAGGTGAGACGGCAGGCTGGGTCTTTGCATCAGCGTGGCCAGGGCCGCGTCAATATCGGCAGCCGGCAGATTGGCATGGATGTGCTGCCAGAACTGCCATAGCAAATCGGCGTCCGCCAGCGCGCGATGACGGCCGCCAGGCTGCAAGCCATGGCGACTGATCAAAGCATCGAGATTATGTTTGCTCTCCAGAGGAAACAGCTTGCGCGACAACTTCACGGTGCACAGAACTTCGGCGCGCAAGCTCAGGCCCGCCTGTTGAAAAGCATTGCGCAAAAAACCGTAATCAAAGCGCGCATTGTGGGCAATAAAAAGCGCACCCTCTAAACGCGCAAACAGCGCCGGTGCCAGTTCGGCAAAGAGCGGTGCATGCTGGACCATCGCATTGTTGATACCGGTGAGCCCCTGAATAAAGGAGGGAATCGACACTTGCGGATTGACCAGACTCGACCAGGAACTAGCCTGGCCCTGAGCGTCAACTTCGACCAGACCGATCTCGGTAATCCGGTCAGATACCGGATTGGCGCCGGTGGTTTCAAGATCGATAAATACGAGTTTTTCGAAGTGCATGCAAAAACAATGTGGAGAGTCAAAAGCCGGTCAGGCCGCCTGCGTCAGAGTGCAGGTTCAGCCCATCAGTTTAGGCTGTTTTATCGTCGCCGTCAGTCTGTGGAGGAAAAATGGAAATACAAATTAACGAGTGGAGTAATGCATTGATCGGCTCGCTGACCTCGGCCATGTCCTTGTTTTTTGCCGTCATACCGCGTTTGTTCGGCTTCATCCTGATCCTTCTGGTGGGCTGGCTGGTTTCGGCAATTCTGGCTAAGGCCGTTGCCATCGTCCTGCGTAAAGTCCGTTTCAATCAGCTGGCCTCGCGTTCCGGGTTTGCCGACTTTGTCAGTAAAACAGGTTCAGACACCGATTCTTCAGGAATGATCGCGCTGATCGCCAAATGGTTTGTGCGCCTGATTGCGCTGGTTGTGGCCTTTGATGCGCTGGGTTTGCCGGCTGTTTCCGAAGTGCTGCGCGACTTGCTGTTGTGGCTGCCGAACCTGGCCGTCGCATTGGTGGTGCTGGTTATTGGCGGGCTGGCTGCCAACTCGGTATCGCAACTGGTGCGGGGTGCGACTGCGGAAGCGGAATTCGATCATCCCGAATTTCTGGCCAAGCTGGCTGCCATTGCAGTGTGGGCATTTACGGTAGTGGTGGCAGTCAACCAGATTGGCGTTGCCACAACGCTGGTCAATACCTTGTTCATGGCGGTGGTGGGCGCACTGGCGCTGGCTCTGGGGCTGGCGTTCGGTTTGGGTGGACGCGATACCGCCGCCGAGATTGTGCGTAACTGGGACAGGCAGGCGCGCGCCAAGCGGGGTGGCATCAAACGGATCATGCCGGAAAAGGATGATCTGGATTAAGCCAATCCCCGGCAGATTGCCTGCTGTTTTGTTCCAGGAAGTGTAGAAAAATACGGTACTAATCCTGCCCTTTTGCGTCCGGCATGGTAAGTTCTTTCCATGCGGCGAACGTTCTCTTCAAGCAGTCTGATGTCCTGTCTGCCCTTGCGGCTGAGGGTCGTACATCATCGCGTCTGCAAATCAAGTCAGCACGGTCTGTCGCCTGATTTGACGGTTTGCTGCCATTTCTGAGATAAAACACATGAAAATTTTTTCGCTTGCGTATCCGGCGGTGACGCTGATGCTGGCCGGTTGCGCCAGCTTTACGCCAGACGGCGGCTTGGCTCCTGTGAACGAATTGCTGGGGCAGCGCATCAGCCAGAGCGTGCAGCGCGATGCTGCCGACACAGCCAGCCGGCAAGCCCAGCTCGCAACTTTACTGGCGCAACCGCTCAGTGCTGATAATGCGGTGCGCATTGCGCTGCTCAATAACAAAGCACTGCAAGCCGCACTGGCCGAACTGGGTGTGAGTGAGGCCGACTTGATACAAGCCGGCACGATGCCCAATCCGCGTTTTTCCTTTGGCCGCTTGTCTGGCGATAGTGGCGTTGAAATTGACCGCGCCGTATTGTTTGACCTGGGTGCGCTGCTAACCATGCCAATGCGCAAAGCCATTGAAGAAAGGCGTTTTCAGCAGGTTCAGCTGCAAACGGCATTGCAAGTGGTGAGGCTGGCAACCGACACCCGCCGCGCTTACTTCGACGCGGTGGCGGCCAGACAAACGGTCGCGTATATGGAGCAGGTCGGACAGGCCACACAAGCCAGCGCCGAACTGGCCCAGCGCATGGCCAGGGCCGGCAACTGGAGCAAGCTCGATGAAGCGCGGGAACAGGTTTTTCATGCGGAAGTCACCGCCCAAGTTCTGCGCGCTGATCACAACGCGACTGCAGCCCGGGAAAGTCTGGTGCGGCTCCTGGGACTCTCCGATGAACACAGTACGCTGAAGTTGCCGGAGCGTCTGCCGGATTTGCCGTCGCAAGTTCAGCCTGTGACCGATATCGAAACAAAGGCGCTGGCGCAGCGGCTTGATGTGCAGGCCGCAAAACTGGAAACCGAAGCCACGGCCAAAAATCTGGGTCTAATCCGCAGCACGCGTTTTGTCAATGTGCTCGAAGCCGGTTACCAGAATAAAAGCGCAACCGGCTCGTCGATTGCGGATGGATATCAGGTGGAGCTGAGCTTGCCGCTGTTTGACTGGGGCAGCGCACGCAACCGCAGGGCCGAAGCGATTTATATGCGCTCCTTGCAACGCACGGCCAGCGTCGCGGTGCAGGCACGTTCCGAGGTCAGAGAATCTTATTCTGCATATCGGGCCAATTTCACTATCGCGCATCGCTACCATGATCAGATTGTCCCTTTGCGCAAGCGGGTGTCTGAAGAAGTTCTGCTGCGCTATAACGGCATGTTAGCCAGCGTGTTCGAATTGCTCACCGATGCACGCGCACAAATTATCAGCATCAATGCCACCATTGAGGCCCAGCGTGATTTCTGGATTGCCGAATCCGAGTTGCAATTTGCGCTGCATGGCGGCAGCCGCTCCGGCTTCGTTTCTTCTCTGCGCGAGCCGGCTGGCAAGCTGCCCGCCGCTGACTCTGGTGCGCATTAAAAAAGGACACACTATGGTTTCACGCAGAGATTTTTTTAAAGAGGCGGGCGTCGTCGCCCTGAGTGCGGGTGTGGTCAGCCGTGCTGGCGCCGCGTCGCTGCCCGAGGCCGCATTTGCCAGCAGTGCCGCCACCACACCGCCGCCCTTGCCGCCGAATGGTCGTCCGTTCAATCCGGTGGTAACGCTGAACGGCTGGTCGCTGCCCTGGCGCATGAACAAGGGCGTCAAAGAATTTCACCTCGTTGCGGAGCCTGTCGTGCGCGAACTTGCGCCCGGCATGAAAGCTAACTTGTGGGGCTATAACGGTCAGTCACCGGGGCCGACGATTGAAGTGGTGGAGGGCGACCGGGTACGCATCTTCGTCACCAATCGCCTGAATGAAGCAACCAGTGTGCACTGGCACGGCCAGCGCCTGCCCAACGGCATGGATGGCGTCAGCGGTCTGACTCAGCCACCGATTGCGCCGGGCAAAACTTTTGTTTATGAATTTGAAGCCAGACGCGCCGGCACTTTCATGTATCACCCGCACAGCGACGAGATGGTGCAATTGGCGATGGGCATGATGGGCTTTTGGGTCACGCATCCGAAAGATCCCAAGTTTATGCGGGTCGATCGCGACTTCGTTTTCCTGCTCAATAATTTCGATATCGAACCCGGCAGCGCCACCCCCAAAGTCAATACCATGCTGGACTTTAATCTGTTCGGTTTCAACAGCCGGGTTTTCCCCGGCATTGACTCCATGCATGTCAGGCAAGGCGACCGGGTGCGGGTGCGCGTGGGTAACCTGACCATGACCAACCATCCTATCCACATGCACGGCCATGAATTCATGGTTACCGGCACCGATGGCGGCTGGACTCCGCCGCTGTCGCGCTGGCCGGAAGTCACCGTTGATATCGGTGTCGGACAAATGCGCGCCATTGAGTTTGATGCCAACGAGCCGGGCGACTGGTCTTTTCATTGCCATAAATCGCATCACACCATGAATGCGATGGGGCATCAGGTGCCGACCATGATCGGTGTCGACCATCGTGGTATCGCGGAAAAAATCAACCAGTTAGTACCCGACTATATGGTGATGGGCGAAAAGGGCATGGCTGACATGGCCGAGATGGAAATGCCCTTGCCCGACAATACCCTGCCGATGATGAGCGGACAGGGGCCATTTGGCAGTGTGGCGATGGGTGGCATGTTCACCATCATGAAAGTGCGCAAGGAACAGAAGCCCGGTGACTACAGCAACCCCGGCTGGTATCAGCAACCGCCCGGCACCCGTGCATGGGAATGGACGGGCAGTCTGCCCGAGCCGGTAAAAAATCATTCCGCGGGTGGGCAGGCCATGCCAAGCGAGGGCAAAGCAATGGAGGGTGAGCTTAATGTACGCAAACCCTCGGGGCATGAAGGGCATCATTAACATTCAGTGCTGATTATTTGACGAAAGACGCTGAAACGGTTTTTATCTTAAGGAAAAAAAATGAAATCATGGATGACATTAAGCAGTGTGCTCGTGTTGTTTGTCGCCACAGGATTGGCGCCAGTATCAGCCGCCGAACATGAAAGCCAGCATCAGCAAGAAGCCGCAGCCGACGAAAAAGTGGCGGGCGAAATCAGAAAAATTGATCTCGACAATCGTAAAGTCACGATCCGGCATGGCGAAATGAAGCAGCTCAATATGGGTGCGATGACGATGGTGTTTCGCTTCGCTGATCCGGCCATGCTGGGCGAGTTGAAGGTCGGCGACCAGGTACGTTTTGTGCCGGCGAAAGTCGAAGGGCAGCTGGTGTTGAAGATGATTGAGAAGGCGCAGTAAAAAAAGCCGCCGGATTGCGGCGGCTGAAATTAGCTAAGCTTATTTTCCCGAACTGTCTTTCAAGGTCACAATCCGGTTAAACACCGGTGTCCCCGCTTTGGAGTCAATCCGGTCTGCGACAAAGTAACCATGTCGCTCGAACTGAAACTTCTGATCTGGTTGCGCGTTTTCAGCGCCCGCTTCCAGATAAGCCTTCACGACAGATTTTGAATGCGGATTCAAACCCTGTTTGAAATCTTTGCCGCCGGCGTCCGGCTGCGGGTCCGAGAACAAGCGCTCATAGATCCGCACTTCGGCTTCAATGGCATGCGCTGCCGACACCCAGTGAATATTGCCCTTGACCTTGTAATTGGCCGAGCCTTCGGTGCCGCTTTTGCTGTCGGCGAAATAATTGCAATGCACGGCAATCACCTTGCCGGACGCGTCTTTGTCGCAGCCTGTGCATTCGATCACATAGCCATAACGCAGCCGGACTTTATTGCCGGGGTAAAGACGGAAGTAGCCTTTGCCGGGCTCTTCCATGAAATCTTCTTCCTCTATCCACAGTTCGCGGCTGATCATGAATTCCCGCACGCCGCGCTCAGGATGATGCGGGTGAACCGGCGCGCTGCAGGCCACGCTCTCGTTGAGCGGGAAGTTATCGATCATCAGTTTCAGGGGTTTCAGCACGGCGACTGTGCGCGGTGCCTTGGCATCGAGGTCGTCACGCAGTGCGCCTTCGAGCGTACTCATGTCGATCCAGCTGTCAGACTTGGCCACGCCTATGCGCTCAGCAAAAAGCTGGATCGATTCGGGAGTGAAACCACGACGACGAATACCGACGATGGTTGGCATGCGCGGGTCGTCCCAGCCGTCGACAATGTTTTCTTCCACCAGTTGCAAGAGCTTGCGTTTGCTGGTGATGGCGTAGGTCAGATTGAGTCGTGCAAATTCATATTGTTGCGGCAGCGGCTGTTTGAAAAAACCGCCTTCTGTCAGTCTTTCCAATATCCAGTCATAGAAAGGCCGGTGATCCTGAAATTCCAGCGTGCAAAGCGAGTGGGTGATGTTTTCCAGCGCATCCGAGATCGGGTGCGTGTAGTCATACATCGGGTAAATGCACCAGGCGTCGCCGGTGCGATGATGATGCGCATGCCGGATGCGGTAAATCGCCGGGTCGCGCATGTTCATGTTCGGCGAAGCCATGTCGATTTTGGCGCGCAGGATGTGTTCGCCGTCTTTGAATTCTCCGGCCTTCATCCGGCCCAGCAAATCCAGTGACTCAGCCGCCGGCCGCGCGCGAAAAGGCGAATCGGTGCCCGGCTCGCTGAAGTTACCGCGGTTGGCGGCCATCTGCTCGGCGCTTTGGCTGTCGACATAGGCGTAACCGGCGCCGATTAGCCATTGCGCCATTGCATACAGTTGGTCGAAATAATCGCTGGCGTAATGCAAATGCGTCTGCCCATTGTGCTGCCAGTTGAAACCCAGCCATTGCACACTGTCGATGATGGTGTCGACGTATTCCTGATCTTCTTTGGCCGGATTGGTATCGTCAAAGCGCAGATGGCAGCGGCCGTCATAATCGCGGGCCAGACCGAAGTTCAAGCATATCGATTTGGCGTGCCCGATATGCAGGTAACCATTAGGCTCAGGCGGGAAACGGGTAATCACCACAGGCAAAGGCTGGCCCTTGTCGTCAGTACGGGCGGCGTATTTACCGCTTTGCGTATCGGCATCGATAATGCCGCGCAAAAAATTCGAAGGCGCGGCGTGGTCGGCGGTTTTGTTGGTGTCGTGACTCATGGAATGGGGAAATAAGGCAAGAAGTAAGTGCGACCATTCTACCGCGACGCTTACAATCACGGACGATCTGAAACCTTAACGGGAGTACAAGATGTGGACTTATCCGCGCGTACTGGCGCATCGGGGTGGCGGCCGTCTGGCGCCTGAAAATACGCTGGCCGCTTTGCGTTGCGGCCTGGCCCATGGCTTTCGTGCGGTTGAATTTGATGTGATGGCGGTGCGCGATGGTGGTCTGGTGCTGATGCATGACACGCAACTCGGTCGTACCGTGGCCGGCAGTGGTGCAGTGGCAGATTACAGCGCTGCTGCGCTGATGCAGATGGATGCCGGTGCATGGTTTGCCCCTTCGTTTGCCGGTGAACGGGTGCCCGGCTTTGCCCAGGCCGCCGGGTTTTGCCTGCAGCACGGACTCTGGATGAACGTGGAAATCAAACCCGCACCGGGCCTCGAAAGCCTGACCGGCGAACTGGTGGCAAGGGCATGCCAATCCTTGCCTGCCGGCGCTGTGCTGCTGTCTTCCTTTTCGGTTGCGGCTTTACGAGCGGCGCAGAGCGCTGCGCCAGCGGTGCCGCGGGCCTTGCTGCTTGAGCAGGTGCCTGCCGACTGGCACGCGCAACTGCTGGCCCTGGACGCGCAGGCTTTGCATACCGATGCCACGACGTTGACGGCACAGGATGCGGCGGCCATCAAAGAGGCCGGGTACGGCTTGTTTTGTTACACCGTCAATGATCCGCTGCAGGCGAGGGCCTTGCTGGCGATGGGGGTGGACGCTTTTTGCACAGACCGGCTCGATCTGATTGGTGCCGATTTTTGCCAGTCAGCTTAGCGGCGCAGAGACACACAGGCCTTCACGTATAATCGCTGGCTTGTTAATGCCATGCTCTCACTCGCAAACTCAGCCTATGAACTCGTCCGATATCCGCGAAAAATTTCTCCGTTTCTTTGAATCCAAAGGCCATTCGGTCGTGCGTTCATCCAGTCTGGTGCCGGGCAATGACCCGACGCTGCTGTTTACGAACTCGGGCATGGTGCAGTTCAAGGATGTCTTCCTCGGCACCGAGAAACGCGATTATGTGCGCGCCACATCGGTTCAGCGCTGCCTGCGCGCCGGTGGCAAGCACAACGATCTGGAAAACGTCGGCTACACCGCCCGTCACCATACCTTTTTCGAAATGCTGGGCAACTGGTCTTTCGGTGACTACTTCAAGCGTGATTCCCTGATCTGGGCTTTCGAGCTGCTGACCAAGGTCTATGGCCTGCCGGCAGAAAAACTGTGGGCCACGGTGTATCACACCGACGATGAAGCTTACGACATCTGGAAGAATGACATTGGCCTGCCGGCCGAGCGCATCGTGCGCATCGGCGACAACAAGGGCGCGCCTTATGCGTCGGATAATTTCTGGCAGATGGCAGACACCGGCCCTTGTGGTCCCTGTTCGGAAATTTTCTTTGATCATGGTCCCGATATCTGGGGTGGCCCGCCGGGCAGCCCCGAGCAGGATGGCGACCGATACATCGAAATCTGGAATAACGTCTTCATGCAGTTCGACCGGCAGATCGATGCCAAAACCGGCGAAGCAACACTGACTCCCCTGCCCAAGCCTTGCGTCGATACCGGCATGGGTCTGGAGCGTCTGGCCGCGGTACTGCAGCATGTACACAGCAACTACGAAATCGATTTGTTCGAGCGGTTGATCAAAGCCGCCGCCCGCGAAACCGGCGAAACCGATCTGGCCAACAATTCCCTGCGCGTGATTGCCGACCATATCCGCGCCTGCGCCTTTCTTGTCACCGACGGCGTCATCCCGGGCAGCGAAGGCCGCGCCTATGTGCTGCGCCGGATTATTCGCCGCGCACTCCGGCACGGTAACAAGCTGGGTCAGAAACGTCCTTTCTTCTACAAGCTGGTGCCTGATCTGGTGGCCGAGATGGGCCAGGCCTATCCAGAGCTGGCGCAAGCCGCCGAGCGCGTAGCGCAAGTGTTGAAGCAAGAAGAAGAACGTTTTGGCGAGACGCTGGAAAACGGCATGAAAATTCTGGAAGCGGCACTGGCCAAAGACCCGGCCAATCTGGATGGAAAAACCGCCTTTGCGCTGTATGACACCTATGGCTTCCCACTGGACCTGACGGCCGACATTTGCCGCGAGCGCGATGTCAGTCTCGATGAAGCCGGTTTTCAGGTGGCGATGGAAAAACAAAAATCCACCGCGCGTGCGGCGGGCAAATTTGAAATGGCCGCTGGCATTGAATACAGCGGCGCCAAAACCGCCTTTGTCGGTTACGACACGCTGGCTGAAAACGGCCGGGTGCTGGCTTTGTATGTGGCCGGCGCGGCCGTGCAAAGCATCGCCGCCGGACAAGACGCGGTCATCGTGCTGGACCACACGCCGTTTTATGCCGAGTCGGGCGGTCAGGCCGGCGACGTGGGCGTGCTGGAGACAGAGGGCGCCAGCTTTGACGTGGCTGATACCAAAAAAATTCAGGCCGAAGTGTTTGGCCACCACGGCAAATTAGCCCGGGGCACGCTGTCGGTCGGCGATGTGGTCAGCGCCAAAGTCAATGCCAGCCTGCGCGCCGCGGTCATGCGCAACCACTCTGCAACGCATCTGATGCACAAAGCCTTGCGCTCGGTGCTGGGTGGTCATGTTGCGCAAAAGGGCTCGCTGGTTGATGCCGACAAAACCCGTTTTGACTTCAGCCACAACGCGCCGCTGACTGCCGGTGAAATTCGCCGTATCGAAGCGCTGGTCAATCATGAAATCCTGGAAAATGCCGCAACCGATGCGCAACTGATGTCGTATGACGACGCCATCAAGCATGGTGCAATGGCCTTGTTTGGCGAAAAATATGGCGACGAAGTGCGGGTGCTGGGCATCGGTTCTTCGCGTGAGCTGTGCGGTGGCACTCACGTTACCCGCACGGGTGACATCGGCCTGTTCAAAATTACGGCTGAGTCTGGCGTGGCCGCCGGTATCCGCCGCATTGAAGCCGTCACTGGAGAACATGCGCTGAGCTTGTTGCAATCGCTGGCAGCACAGGTCAATGAAGCGGCAGCGGCACTGAAAGTGCAGCCGGAAGACATTACCCAGCGTATTGGTCAGGTGCAGGATCAGGTCAAGGCGCTGGAAAAAGAACTGGCCGCGCTCAAATCCAAACTGGCCTCTGGTCAGGGCGACGAATTGCTGGCGCAGGCAGTGGACGTGAATGGCATTAAAGTGCTGGCCGCCACGCTGGCCGGCGCTGATGTGGCGACCATGCGTGAAGTGATGGACAAAATGAAGGACAAGCTGAAAACGGCGGCCATTGTGCTGGCCGCGGTCCATGACGGCAAGGTTAGTCTGATTGCCGGCGTGACGGCGGACGCAACCGGCAAAGTCAAAGCCGGCGAGCTGGTGAATTTTGTCGCGCAGCAGGTCGGCGGCAAAGGCGGCGGACGCGCAGACATGGCGCAGGCTGGTGGCACCGACGCCAGCGGTCTGGCTGCCGCACTGGCAGGTGTCAGTGCCTGGGTTGGCGAGCGCGCCAGGTAAATGATGGAGCATCGCTATTGTCCGATGTGCGCTGCACCGCTGGTGCTGCGCAGTGATCAGGGTGACGGTGAAAAGTCCCGGCTGGCCTGCCCGCACGGCCACTGGACACACTGGGACAATCCACTGCCGGTGTTGGCTGCGCTGGTGGAAATAGAAGGCCGAATTTTATTGGCGCGCAATGTGGCATGGGCTGAGAAAAATTTCGCGCTCATTACCGGTTTCATGGAGCGTGGTGAGACGCCGGAGCAGGGCGTGGCGCGGGAACTCAAAGAGGAAACCAATCTCGACGTGGAGGCGATCAGCCTGATCGGCGTCTATGAGTTCATCCGTAAAAACGAACTCATCATTGCTTACCATGTGCATGCTTCGGGCGATATTATTCTGTCGCCAGAGCTGGTTGAATATCGTCTGGTCGCACCGGAAAAACTCAAACCCTGGCGCGCCGGCACCGGTTACGCGATGGCCGACTGGATGCGTGCACGCGGGCTGGATGTGGAATTTGTCGACTGGGTCACGCAAACGCCTGCCCCAACTATGTGAGAACACAACATGGAATTTCAAAAAGAAGTCGATGCGCGGGGAATGAACTGTCCCTTGCCCATCTTGAAAGCCAAGAAGGCACTCACCGATATGCAAAGTGGTGAGGTGCTGAAAGTGCTGGCAACGGACCCCGGTTCGGTGCGCGATTTTCAGGCGTTTGCCAAGCAAACCGGCAATACCTTGCTCGAGCATGTGCAGCTTGAGAAAGAATTTACTTTTTACCTGCAGCGTAAGGTGGCAGTGAAGTAAACGACGCTGGATCCCGGCGCAGGCCGGGATCCAGCGTCTTTAGCCTTACATAACAGAAACCCCATTTGAAAAAGAACGACCGTGCCGAAATTTTGCGCGGCATCCGGTTCTCTTCTATAATCTCGCTTTACGTTAACGTCAACTGAACTTCAAGGGCAGACTTATGAAAGTACTGGTTCCAGTCAAACGCGTAGTCGATTACAACGTCAAGGTCCGCGTCAAATCCGATGGCAGTGGTGTCGATATTGCCAACGTCAAGATGTCGATGAATCCTTTTGACGAGATCGCTGTGGAAGAAGCCATGCGCCTGAAAGAGGCTGGCAAAGTCACCGAAGTGGTCGCCGTTTCATGCGGTGTCACGCAATGTCAGGAAACCCTGAGAACGGCGATGGCCATTGGTGCCGATCGCGCGATTCTGGTGGAAACCGATGTTGAGCTGCAGCCGCTGGCCGTGGCCAAGCTGTTGAAGGCACTGGCTGACAAAGAACAGCCGCAGCTGATCATTCTGGGTAAACAGGCTATTGATGACGACTGCAACCAGACCGGCCAGATGCTGGCCGCGTTACTCGACTGGCCACAAGCCACCTTTGCTTCCAAGGTCGAAATTGTGGATGGCAAAGCAATGGTTACCCGCGAAGTCGATGGTGGTCTTGAAACTCTGTCACTGAGTTTGCCAGCCATCGTCACCACCGATCTGCGCCTCAATGAGCCGCGTTATGTGACTTTGCCCAACATCATGAAAGCCAAGAAAAAAACGCTGGAGGTGTTTGCTCCGGACGCACTTGGTGTCGATGTCGCGCCACGTGTCAAAACAATCAAAGTCGCCGAGCCAGCCAAGCGCTCCGCCGGCGTGATGGTGCCGGATGTCGCGACACTGGTCGCCAAGCTCAAAAACGAAGCCAAAGTCATCTGACATACAAGGAACCACTATGACCGCCTTAGTCATTGCAGAACACGACAATGCGTCGTTAAAAGGAAGTACCCTCAACACCATCGCTGCGGCTGCACAATGCGGCTCTGACGTGCATGTTTTGGTCGCCGGCCATCAATGCGCAGCCGTTGCGGCTGCTGCCGCCCAGATTGCCGGCGTAGGTAAAGTGCTGGTGGCGGACGCGCCGCAGTTTGAACACGGGCTGGCTGAAAACGTCGCTGCGCAAGTGCTGGCCATTGCTTCTGCCTATACGCATATTCTGGCGCCGGCCACCGCCTTCGGCAAAAATATTGCGCCGCGCGTCGCTGCCAAACTCGATGTCAGCCAGATCTCCGAAATTACCAAAGTCGATGCGCCGGACACCTTCGAGCGCCCAATTTATGCCGGTAACGCGATTGCCACTGTGCAGTCGTCTGATGCCATCAAGGTCATCACCGTGCGCACCACCGGTTTTGATGCGGCGGGCACTGGCGGCTCGGCCGCTACAGAAAATCTGACGCCGGTTGCCGATGCAGGCAAGTCGGCTTTTGTCTCGCGTGAATTTGCCAAATCCGACCGGCCTGAACTGACGGCGGCGAAGATTATCGTATCCGGTGGTCGCGGCATGGGCTCCGGCGAAAACTTCAAAATCCTTGAGCCGCTTGCGGATAAGCTGGGTGCTGCAATGGGTGCGTCCCGCGCGGCAGTCGATGCCGGTTATGTACCGAACGACTGGCAGGTAGGGCAGACCGGCAAGATCGTCGCACCGACCCTCTATATTGCCGTCGGCATTTCCGGCGCGATTCAGCATCTGGCCGGCATGAAGGATTCAAAAACCATTGTCGCCATCAACAAAGATCCGGAAGCACCGATTTTTGGCGTTGCCGATTATGGTCTGGTTGCCGACTTGTTTGAAGCCGTACCTGCGTTGATCAAAGAACTGGGCTAAGCCCTTAAAAAAAGCAATCAAGGAGACTGTATGAGCTACACCGCCCCGCTGAAAGAGATGGCGTTCGTCATGAACGAACTCGCTGGCCTGTCCGCTATTAGTGCGCTGCCCGGCTGCGAGGATGCAACGCCTGAAACTGCGGAGGCGGTGCTGGAAGAAAATGCCAGGTTCTGTTCCGAAGTGGTGGCCCCGCTGAACTGGGCTGGCGACTTGCAGCCCAGCAGCTGGAAAGATGGTGTGGTCACCACCACCAAGGGTTTTAAAGAAGCATTCAAGTCCTTCGGTGAAGCGGGATGGCAGGGCGTGCAACACCCGGTCGAGTTTGGTGGTCAGGGCTTGCCCAAGCTGCTGGCAACACCGTGCATAGAAATGCTCAATTCCGCCAACCTGTCCTTTGCCTTGTGCCCACTGCTGACCGATGGTGCAATCGAAGCACTGATGACAGCAGGCAGTCAGCAGCAAAAAGACTTGTATCTGGAAAAACTGATCTCCGGTAAATGGACCGGCACCATGAACCTGACCGAGCCGCAAGCCGGCTCGGATCTGGCATTGGTGCGTTCGCGCGCGGTACCCAGTGGCGACGGTACCTTCAAGATCTTCGGCACCAAAATTTATATCACCTATGGTGAGCATGACATGGCCGAGAACATCGTCCATCTGGTGCTGGCACGCACGCCTGACGCGCCGGAAGGCGTCAAGGGTATTTCGCTGTTTGTCGTGCCAAAATTTTTAGTCAATGCCGATGGTTCGCTGGGCGCGCGCAATGATGTGCATTGCGTGTCGATCGAGCACAAGCTCGGCATCAAGGCCAGCCCGACGGCCGTGCTGCAGTTCGGCGACCATGGCGGCGCGATTGGTACGCTGGTTGGCGAAGAAAACCGTGGCCTTGAATATATGTTCATCATGATGAACGCTGCCCGTTTTGCCGTTGGCATGCAGGGTATTGCGGTGGCCGAGCGCGCGTATCAAAAAGCGGTGCAGTATGCAAAAGACCGTGTGCAGTCGCGTGACCTGGCAGGCTCGGCCGGTCCGGTGTCCATCATTCATCACCCCGATGTGCGCCGCATGCTGATGTCGATGCGGGCACAGACCGAAGCCGCCCGCGCCTTGTCCTATGTGACGGCGGCGGCGCACGACGCTGGCCATCATCATGCCGACGAAGCAACGCGCAAGGCTAACGCCGCGTTTTATGATTTCATGGTGCCGATTGTCAAAGGCTGGTCGACCGAGTTGTCGATTGATGTGGCTTCAACCGGCGTGCAAGTGCATGGCGGCATGGGCTTTATCGAAGAAACAGGCGCGGCGCAGTATTACCGCGATGCGCGCATTCTGACCATTTACGAAGGCACCACCGCAATTCAGGCCAATGATCTGGTGGGCCGCAAAACCCTGCGTGACGGCGGCAAACTGGCCAAGAGCATCATCGCCGAAATCAAAAAAACCGAAGCCGAACTGGCCGCCTCATCGAATGCCGACATGCAGGCGATTCGGGTGCAGCTGTCAGCAGCCAGCGTGGCGCTGGAGCAGGTGGTGGAATTTGTTGCAGCCAATGGCAAGTCCGATATCAAGGCCGTGTTCGCGGGCAGCGTGCCGTATCTGAAGCTGTCCGGCATTGTGTTTGGCGGCTGGCAAATGGCGCGCGCTGCCCTGGTCGCTGAACACAAGCTCGGCACCAAAGAAGGCGACGCCAGTTTTTATCAGGCCAAGCTGGGTACGGCGCGCTTTTTTGCTGAGCACTACTTGTCGCAGGCAGGCGCTTTGCGCACCGCCATTGTTGACGGTAGTGCAGGGGTGCTGGCGCTGACTGAGGCGCAGTTTTAATTGCACCTGCGCCTTCTACGGCTATAAAAAAAACGCCGGGTACCGATGCAAATCGGATCCGGCGTTTTTGTATGCGTGATTTGGTTCAGCCGTAAGAGCCGCCAGTCAGCGCCAGATCAAAGCTGCGTGCCAGTGCAATCAGCATCAGCGTTGCGCCGTAGCCCAGATTCAGCACCATCAGCACGGCCACCATCCAGCTGGTGTCCGAGCTGCGACCTGAGCCCGCGTTATAGGTCGCGTCCCATTTTTCGTCCGGCATTAAGCCGATCACAAAGGTTTCAATGCAGGCTGCCAGCACCGACAGCACCAGCGGCGCCGTGTTGATCAGCAGCGCGCGGCTGGGGTCTTGAGCCAGCAAGCCCGCTGACAGCACCAGGCTGGCGAAATGCAGCCAGCCCCAGACGTCGCGCAGGCCGTGCAAATAAAAGCGGTGCAGGCCGGCGCCACCAAACAGCAGGGCCAGTAAAGCGGTAAAAGTCTTGTTTTTATGGGAAAGTTTCATGAGTTCTCTAAGAGTCTCAGCTGCTGAAAGCGGCTGATTTAATGCAGAATTATGCCCTGTTGCAAGGGCTGTAGTGTGCCCTAGCACCGCCTTCGCGGCAATGCAGGATTACGGAAGCTTGTTACAGGGACCAGAAACGGGCTATAATCTCGCTCTTTTTCCGTGTTCGAACCCCTTTTGAACACCCTTTTTTCTCGAGAATACTATGGTCGTAATTCGTTTAGCTCGTGGCGGCGCCAAGAAGCGTCCTTTCTACAATATCGTGGCAACTGATTCGCGTAATCGTCGCGACGGTCGTTTCATCGAGCGCATTGGTTTTTATAACCCGGTCGCATCCGGTAAAGAAGAGTCCTTCCGCATTGCGGCAGATCGTCTGACTCACTGGCAAGGCGTAGGCGCACAATTGTCGCCAACCGTTGCCCGTCTGGTTAGCGCAGCTGGCAAGAAGGCAGCGTAATTGCACGCTGCTTCGGGAATGCCGGTTCCCGACGATCTGGTTCTGGTGGCGCACGTAACAGGCGCTTTCGGACTGGATGGCTGGATCAGGCTCAAAGCTTATTCGTCAGAAGCCAGTGCGATGCTGCACGCAAAGACCTGGTGGATAGACAAGCCTGAATTGCATGATGTGGATGTGATGCAGGTGCGCATGCAAGGCGAAGATGTGGTGGCTCTGCTCATGGGTGTAGTCGGCCGCAATGCCGCTGAAGCTCTGCAGGGATCCACGATACAGATACGACGCAGTCATTTCCCGCCATTGGGAAAAGATGAGTTTTACTGGATAGACCTGATTGGTCATGAGGTCGAAAACCTGAGCGGCGAAATGCTGGGCAAGGTGGTCGGTCTGATGGACAACGGCGCACATCCGATTCTGAAGGTAGCTGACGGCGTGCAGCTTGATCCGAAAAAACCGGAAGAATTATTGATTCCCTTTGTCGATCGCTTCGTGACCAAGGTGGATCAGTCAGCGAAAAAAATTACGGTGGACTGGCAGCGCGATTATTAGTGCGGCCAACAGGCAGGAGCAGAGCATGCAGTTTGACGTTATTACGCTCTTCCCCGAGATGTTTGCAGCACTGACTGCGTCCGGTATTACCCGCCGCGCATTTGAGCAGCAGAAATTTGGACTGTCTTTGTGGAATCCGCGTGATTTCACGACCGACAATCATCGTACCGTTGACGACCGGCCTTATGGTGGCGGACCCGGCATGGTGATGATGGCCAAGCCACTGGAAGCCGCGATTCTGGCTGCCAGGGCCCGTCAGCAGCAACAGGGACTGGCCGCACCGCGCGTCATTTATCTGTCGCCGCAAGGCGCGCCACTGACGCACCAGAAGGTGATGCAGCTGGCACAGGGTCCGGGACTGGTGCTGTTGTGCGGACGTTATGAAGCGATTGACCAGCGTTTGCTGGAACGTTGCGTGGATGAAGAAATCAGCCTTGGCGATTTTGTTTTGTCTGGCGGCGAGTTGCCGGCGATGGCGTTGATGGATGCGGTGATCAGGCAGTTGCCCGGCACCTTGCATGATCAGGCGTCGGCAGTGGAAGACAGTTTTGTCAATGGCTTGCTGGATTGCCCGCATTACACCCGCCCCGAGGTCTATCAGGACTTGCCGGTGCCGGCGGTACTGCTGGGTGGACATCATGCCGAGATCGTCAAGTGGCGGCGCGAGCAGGCACTGACGGCAACCTGGCACAAGCGTCCGGACATGATTGCAAAAGCCAGGGCAACAGGATTACTCAGCAAGGCTGATGAAGCCTTCCTGAACAGTTTGCAGTAGCAGTTGAAGTAAGTAGTTGAAGTAAGTGGTTGCAGTAAGTGCAGGTGAACTCACCTGATTGTATAACCCCATCCTCTACCGGGCACACTGTGTTTTTATCGCGCCGGCAAGATGGTTCATGGAGCTAAAAATGGATCTGATCCAGCAATTAGAGCAAGAAGAAATCGCCCGTCTGGCTAAAAACATTCCTGAATTTGCACCTGGCGATACCGTTATCGTCAATGTGAACGTAGTCGAAGGCACCCGCAAGCGTGCACAGGCTTACGAAGGCGTGGTAATTGCCCGTCGTAACCGTGGTCTGAATTCGCATTTCATCGTGCGTAAGATCTCGTCGGGTGAAGGCGTTGAGCGTACGTTTCAGCTGTATTCCCCGCTGATCGCGTCGATCGAAGTCAAGCGTCGTGGCGATGTCCGTCGCGCCAAGCTGTACTATCTGCGTGAGCGTTCCGGCAAATCGGCACGTATCCGCGAAAAACTGCCTAACCGTCGTGTTGCCAAGTCCGCTGCTGCGGTCTAAGCTTCATTGGTATTGCCAGTCAAAAAGGGCACCTGTGGTGCCCTTTTTTATTCTTATCGTTTTTATCGTTTTGTTTGAGCGCTGATGAGCACAATCTTGTTTGATCCACGACAGGCACCAATCGATGCGCTGGCCGATGAGCCAGCGCTGGACCTGGCACGTCTGGAACTGGACTGGTTGCGCAATCGCTTCATTGCCCCCTGCGACTGGCAAGCCGAATTCACTGACGAACATCTGTTGCGCGACCCTGCGCGAGCGCTGACGCCAGCAGCGGTGTTAGTGCCCCTGGTGGCGCATCCGGAAGGCATGCGCTTGTTGCTCACTAAACGCACGGCCCACTTGCATGACCATGCAGGGCAGATCAGCTTTCCCGGCGGCCGCGTGGATCCTGAAGACCAGGACGAGATTGCCACCGCGCTGAGGGAAACCGAAGAAGAAATCGGTCTGGCCCGCCGCCATATTGAAGTCATTGGTCGTCTGCCCGATTACCTGACCGGTACCGGCTTTCAGGTCGCGCCGGTGGTGGCACTGGTGCATCCGCCGTTTGAATTACTGGCTGACACTTTTGAAGTCGCCGAAATTTTTACCGTGCCGCTGGCTTACCTGATGAATGGTGCCCATCATGAACGCCGCAGCGCTGAATTTCCGAATCGTCCGGGCCGGCGCAGTTTTTACGCGATGCCCTACGAAGACTATTTTATCTGGGGTGCGACGGCAGGCATGCTGCGCAATCTGTATCACTTCCTGCGCGCATAAGGGTTTGCTTCCCGGCATGTGCTGCGTTATCGTATTCTCTGCTTGTTGATCAAGGCGAATTCATGACCATTTTTTCCATCTTGTGCGTGTTGCTCATTGAGCAGTTCCGACCGCTGCGTGCCGACAATCCCGTTTATGGCTGGGTCAAGCACTTTGCCAGCCGGGTTGAGCATAGTTTCAATGCCGGCAAACCCGAGCATGGCCGCATGGGCTGGCTGGTCATCATGGCAGCACTGGTGGCGCCGACCCTGGTCATTCACTGGCTCTGTGCACTGGTCAGTCCCTTGCTGCAGCTGCTATGGACGCTGATCATCGTCTATCTGACATTGGGTTTTCGTCACTACAGTCACTACTTCACCGCGATTCAGCTGGCACTGAGTAATGGCGAGTTGCCGCAAGCGCGCACGCTGCTGGCCGAGTGGACCAAGCAGGACGTACGCGACATGGACGCCGAAGAAGTCGCCCGTCTGGCTGTGGAAAACGCGCTTGTTACCACCCATCGCCATGTATTCGGCGTATTTTTCTGGCTGCTGATGCCAATTGGCCCAGCGGGTGCAGTGCTGTACCGGGTCGCCGAATATCTGTCGCGTCAATGGAATGAATCCGAACATCTGCAACAGGAATCTTTCGGCCGCTTTGCCGCCAGGGCCTTCTACTGGATAGACTGGGTACCGGTCCGGCTGACAGCCATCGCGTTTGCCATTGTCGGCAATTTCGAAGATGCGATTTATGCGTGGCGAAATTTCGCTACGCGCTGGAGCAATGAAACCGTCGGCATCATCTTGTCGGCGGGTGGCGGTGCAATGGGCGTGCGCCTGGGCACACCTATAGAAAACGCGGCTAATCTGGTAGTGGCCGACGTGACGGCACTGGAGTCGGCAGCAACCGAAGTCGAAGCCTTGCCCGGCGAAGCACCCTCGCTGCGCGCACTGCAAAGCACCGTTGGCCTGATCTGGCGGGCGCTGTTGTTGTGGATTTTGCTGCTGATTTTGCTCTCGGTCGCGGCCTGGCTCGGCTAAAACTGCAGCGGGATTTTGCCACAGTGCGCGGTTTTCTTTTGCAAACGCGGACTCTTCTGTAAGATAGCGGGAAATGCTGCGTTGCCGCACAACGCTTCTGATTTCCTCCGGAGACCCGCTGTCTGATGGCTTCATCCCCCTCTGAACCGATACTGCCTGAATCCGATTTCATCATTCAGGGTGTCACCAGCAATGGCAAAGCCTTCCGCCCCAGCGACTGGGCTGACCGCTTATGCGGCATCATGTCCCGCTTCCACCCTGATGGCGACAGTGCCTATGGGCGTCACCTGCAATATTCCCCCTATGTGTTGCCAGCCATGCTGGAAGGCGTGCGTTCGGTGGTGGTGGACGGTCGTCTGCGCGCGCTTGAACCACTGGCCTATCATTTCCTGCTCAGTTTTGCCAAAGACAATGATCTGCTGATTGTCGATGCCTGCCTGCTGCCAGACCAGCCAAAGTCCCGCTAAGAGTCTGATTGTCTTCGACGAAAAAAATTTCGTCATTAACGAACGACACTGGATCCCGATTGTCATCGGGATGACGGTAGGGATAGAGGCACTCTTCACACTACTACTACAGTCATCACCTGCATGTGATGACGGCTGTGTGGTATCTCATCATGGCTACTCAGGGCGTTTTATCGCACAAAAAAATGATGTTCGATTAGTCAAATCCAATTGTTAGTAAGGTCTCTAACACTTGATGCGCATAGGTTTGAAACGGCACAAGCTCTCCCTGTTTTACCGCTGCATGATTGCTTGCCATGATGCGTACCCATTCCGGTTTTACCTTAATCGAGTTGATGATCGTGGTGTTCATCGCGTCGATCCTGGCTGCCCTGGCCATTCCTGCTTATCGCGACCATATGCTGCGCGCACGCCTGCCTGAAGCCAGCAGCCAGTTATCCATTTTAGGTTTACGCATGGAGCAGATTTATCAGGATCAGCACAGCTATGGCACAGCCGGTGTTTGCGCTGTGGGTCTGCCTGCGGCCAATCATTTCAGCTATACCTGCACCGTGCCCACCGATGGTCAGTCGTATCTGCTGACGGCAAGCGGTGCTGCCAGCAGCGACATGAGTGCGTTTACCTTTACGCTCGACCAGGCCGGCAACGCCAAGACCACCAGCATGCCGTCTGGCTGGGGCACATCGCCAGTCAATTGCTGGGTGACGAAAAGAGGTGGCGCATGCTGAGCCTGCGGCGTCTGCCCAGATGTTGCAGCGAGCTGCGCGGCATCTCCCTGATTGAAACCATGATCACGCTCGGAATTGCCGCCCTTGTGCTGACTTTGGGTGTGCCGGCCTTTGGCAACTGGGTACGCAATGCACAAGTACGCAGCAGTGCCGAAGCCTTGCGTGCGGCATTGCAATTTGCCCGCGGCCAGGCTGTGCAGCGTAATGCCCTAGTCCGACTGGCTTTGACGGACGCTGCCGGCACAGTCAGCTGGCGCACAGGCTGCGTGCGTGTCATGGCAAGCTGTCCTGCGCTGCTGCAGACGCAAAGCGCGGGTGCTGCCAGCACTGCGCGCCTCGGTGTCAGTACCAGCGCTGGCAGCGCCACGACGGCTGCTTTGTCCAATCCAATAGCCGCCGGCAGTGGTCTGCCTGGTGCGATCAGTTTTACTGCCACCGGTACGGTACTGGCTGGCAGCATTAACGCCATCACCCGTATCGATGTCACCGACGCCGTCAATACGGACGTGCGGCGCATCAGCCTGTTGATAGGCAGCGCCGGCATGATACGGCTCTGTGACCCGCTGGCCGCCGGCGCCAATAATCCGCAAGGGTGCAGCTAAATGCACAGGCACAACGACGGCTTTGCCTTGCTCGAAGCCATGCTGGCCATACTGGTTTTTTCAGTCGGCTTGCTGGCGATCCTGATGCTGCTGTCGGTCTCGCTGCTTGAAGTGGGTAATGCCCGTTACCGTAGTCAAGCCAGTCTTTTGGCCAGTGGCGTGATCGCCGACATGTGGACCGCAGACCGCAGTGTGCAAAATTTGCGCGCCCGTTTTGGCAACGCCAACGCCAGTGCCTACCAGCGCTGGCTGGCCAGTGTGGTGGCCACACTGCCCGGCGTGACAGCCGCCGCCAATCAGCCCGTCATTACGATTGATGACGACAGAACGGTGAGCATTAGCGTGCAATGGCAGGCGCCCGGCGAAGCCACTGCGCACCGTCTGCTGGTGCGTACCACCATTACGGACTAGCTGTGGCGATGCAGCGTGTGTCTTCCAGCCGCCGCCATGCAAGCGGTTTCAGCTTGACTGATCTGATCGTCGGTCTGGCCATCGGTTTGCTGGCGATGCTGGTGATTTTGCAAGTTGCCGTTTTGTTTGAATCACGCCGCAAGGCGACCGTCAGCGGTGCCGACGCGCAGCTAAGCGGCAGCCATGTGCTGGCTGCGATAGGACGTGATCTGCGCCACGCCGGCTATGGACTGGGGCCGCCCGAGGCGCTGGCTTGCAGCGTTAAGCGCCAATATATCCAACCCATCCCCGATCTGGTTTTGCAGCCCGTGACTATTATCGATGGCGGCGGCAGCGCCCCAGATACGCTGCAGATTCTGGCCAGCGCCAAAACCGAAAACAGCGCACCGGCCCGGCTGATTGCTGCCCACGCTGCCGATGTCGACCGGCTGATGGTCAACAGTACGCTGGCCATTACTGTTAAGGATTTACTGGTGCTGCAAGAAGCCGGCAAGCCCTGCACGCTGTTGCAGGCGACGGCTGTGCCGCCCAGCGATTACCGGGTCTTTCATCAGGGTGCGGCCAGCAACTGGAATCCCGCTGATCCCGCCAGCTTGTTGCCGGTTGGCGGTTATGGCAACGATGCCGCGGTCATCAACCTCGGCGCGCTTGATTTGCGTACCTACAGCCTCGACGCCGGGGGCCAGCTGCTGCTGTCGCGCTATCAGAGCAGCGAAAACAGCTGGCAGTCGATGACGCTGGCGGCCGACATCGTCAACCTGCAAGCCGAGTACGGTTTTGATGACCGTGCAGGCAGCCAGGCCTCACCGCAGATCACCACATGGCATGCCAGCATGATTGACGCCGATGGCAATGGTGTCGTGGGCGACAACGGCGATCTGCGTCGCTTGCTGGCCGTCAGAATTGCCATCGTTGCGCGCAGCGCGCAGCGAGAGATTCCAGATACCGGCAGTTGCAGCGCTGCCGTGCCGCGCTGGCTGGCCGACGCCGATGGTGGCCTCAGCGATACGACGATTGCCGTCGACCATTTTGCCGATGGCAGCGTCAATCCGGATTGGCAGTGTTATCACTACCGCGTTTTTCAAACCGTGGTGCCGATGCGCAATCTGCTATGGAATCAGTAATGTCACAGCTTCAGACTCAGCGTCGGTCCAGTGGTCGCGCACAATCCGGCGCCGGTCTGGTGGTGGCGCTGATCATGCTGATCGTGATGAGTCTGGGCGCGATTGCGCTGGTGCGCTCGGTCGAAACCGGCAGTCTGGTGGCGGGTAATTTTGCGTTCCGGCAGTCGGCACTACTGGCGTCGGATGCAGGCAGCGAAGCGGCAGTGCAATGGCTGATACCCCTGGCGGCTTTGCCCGATCTGTACACGGATCAAACCGCTCGCGGTTACTACGCCAGCGTGCCCGACGGACTCGATATCACCAACAGCGGCATCAGCACCAGTAGCACCAGTAGCAGCGGCGTCAAAGTCCTGATCGACTGGGATAACGATCAATGCCAGAGCCAGTCCGGCATCGTTTGCGTGGCCGCCGCGCCTGCCTTGGCGACTGACGCCGCCGGCAACAGCATACGCAGCGTGATTCATCGTTTATGCCTGTCGGCCGGCAGCCCCACTGATGCCGCCAACAGTTGCCTGCTGTATCAGGATGCCAGCGGCGGCAGCGCCAAAAAAAGCGGCATCAGTTATGGCAACGTCAAACGCTTTCAAACCAGTGCCGGCGTCTATTACCGGATTACGACCCGGGTCATGGGCCCGCGCAACACCATCGTTTTTACCCAGACCATGGTGCATTTTTAATCACCCCCACCATACGGAGACGCTGATGCCAACTCTGACTAAGCGCGCCATCTACGTGCTGCTGCTGGCCGTGTCCTGTTCCTTGCAGGCGGCACCGACCGATCTGGCCGGTGCGCCACTGCATGATCTCTTGTCTTCCCAGGTCAAGCCCAACATCCTTTTCATTCTTGACGATTCAGGCAGCATGCAATGGAGCTATCTGGGTGATGAGGTGGCAAACAACAATTATGAAAATGCAGTGGGTTACCGCAGCAGCCTGTGCAACAAAATTTACTACAACCCGCAACTGCGCTACCCGGTGCCGGTCAGGGCAGACGGCAGTGCCTATCCGCAGCAGCCCTTTAACGCCGCCTTGTATGACGGCTTTCAGCCGGCGTCGCAAGCCATTGATTTGTCTTCAGGCTTCATGGCCTGGCGTTCGGCGTCAAGCGTGCCGGCTGTGCCGGCCAATACGGCTGATGTCACTTACACACCGGACTGTTTTAAAACCGATAGTGCCTGCCCGGTTGGCGGCAGTGGCTTGCCCAACCTGCCAGGCCCTGCTCACTACTTTATTTACAAGGGCCAGCAGCGCGACAAGCTCGGCGACAATTCAGCGCAGGACCACTGCAAGGACACCGGTTTTGATACGTCTGAAGCGGGTAGCAATCATTGGATCAAAAAAATCATCGACGCCAGTTCGCCGCCGGCCGAGCAGCAAAATTTTGCCAACTGGTTCAGTTATCACCGTACCCGCATCCTGACCATGAAGACCGCCATCGGCCGCGCCTTTCGTGATTTCGATCAACAGTTCAGAGTCGGCTTTTCCACCATCGGTTATAGCGGCACCGACTCGGCCAATCCCGGCTTTTTGAAGCTCGCCGATTTCGATGCCGATCAGCGTTTGCGTTTCTACGCCAAGCTTTACGCTATTGTGCCGCGCGCCAGCACGCCCTTGCGTGCGGCCCTGTCCAAAGCCGGCCAACTATATGCGGGCAAATTGCTCACTGGCGCTGACGATCCGGTGCAGTATTCCTGCCAGCGCCATTTCAGTATTCTTTCAACCGATGGCTACTGGAATACCAACTGGGAGACAGCCAGCTACGGCCCGAAAAAAATCGATGGCAGCACCAACGTCGGCAATCAGGACGACAGCCTGCCACGCCCAATGTATGACGGCTCGGGCAGCAACCAGGCCTTGCCGGCGTTGCAGCTTGCCCGGCTGAGCATTTCCGGCATCAGGCCGGCGCGCCTTGGCTACACCATCGTTCGCAGCATCAAAATCAATGGTGTTGAAATCATGGCCAACAATGCCGGCGTCTATGACACCGATCACCCCGAAGACGACGCTGCGGCAATGGCCCTGGCGATTGCCGCAGCGGCCAGACTGGGTGGATTTCGCGTCACAGCACTGGGCACCGATGTGCTGATCATCGCGCCCGCGTCGGCTGGTCCGCTTGGCCTTAGTCCGGCAGTTAATACTCCGGCAGTTAATACTCCGGTAGTCAATAGTTACGGCTCGCTGCCCATTAGCATTTCCGCCTTTACTACGGTGCCGGCAACGGGGCGCACTGCCAATACGCTGGCCGACGTCGCGGCTTATTATTACCAGACTGATTTGCGCACCAGTGCCCTCGGCAATTGCCGCAGCCAGCCCGAAGTCTGCAACAACAATGTTCCCGTTGCCGCAGGCAGCAGCGCAAGTAGCAGCGCAAGTAACAGCGCAGGCAGCCATCAGCATATGGTCACCTACACCGTTGGTCTGGGTGCCAATGGCTTGCTGCATTATCAGCAAAACTATGACACGGCACAGTCGGGTGACTTCTTCGATATCAAGAACGGCAACCGGAACTGGCCCGACCCGATTTATTTTGACGGCCCCGAACGGATTGACGATTTGTGGCATGCCGCCGTCAATGGCGGCGGCAAATATTTCAGTGCACAAGATCCCGAATCCTTAGCGCAAGCACTGGCCAGCACCATGACGGCAATTCGCGGCAGCATAGGTGCAGCCGCCGCCGCTGCCACCAGCAGTCAGGAACCGGTCGAAGGCGACAACAAGGTTTTCATCTCGCGCTATCGCAGCGTGCAATGGGACGGTGAACTTGAAGCCCGCAGTTTCGAGCTGGCCGACGGCACTCTGGGCAATGTCGCGTTGTGGTCAGCGCAATCGCTGCTTGATGCACGGGTGGCAGGCAGCACCGACAGCCGGCAGATTTATGTGTTCGCCACCGACACCAGCAATCATTTGAAAAATTTTCTCTGGAGCGCACTCAACACCACCGAGCAGGCATTCTTTAGCACCGTCTGTGCCGCAGCTTCGCCGCTGTCGCAATGCGCGCAATATTCATCCGAGCAGACGCAACAGGCCAGCGGCGCTGCGCTGGTCAATTATTTGCGCGGGCAGCGCGGCAATGAAGACAGGGCAGAAAATACGCAACGTCTGTTTCGCCAGCGCGAGCATGTGCTGGGCGCGCTGATCAATGCCCAGCCCGTGTATGTCGGCCCGCCTGCCTTTCGCTATGCCGATGAAAATTATGGCCTGTTCCGCGATGAACAGGCAGCGCAGCGCAAAAGCATGGTGTATGCCGCTGCCAATGACGGCATGCTGCATGCATTCAATGCCACCAGCGGTAGCGAAGAATGGGCGTTCATTCCCCCCGCGGCTTTGCCCCTGATGAGTCAGCTGGCCGATCGCAATCTGGGTAGCCGCTTTCGTTATGTGCTTGATGGTTCTCCGGTCGTGGCCGACTTTTGTCCGGCTGCACCGGCAACGGCGTGCAATAAAACGCAATGGCGCACGATCTTAATCGGCGGCATGGCCGCCGGCGGTCGCCAATATTACGCACTCGATATTACCGACCCCGACTTGCCCAAAGCCCTGTGGATTTTCGGCAGCCAGCAAGATGCCGATTTGGGTTACAGCTTTAGCAAACCTGTCGTCAGCAAGCGTCGCGATGGGCGCTGGGTCGTGGTAGTTGGCTCAGGCTACAACAACCTGAACCCCGGCGATGGTCAGGGCTATCTGTACGTGCTCGATGCGGCCAGCGGCGTGCTGCTGGAAAAAATCGCCACCCATGCCGGCAGCACAGCGAACCCGTCCGGACTGGGACAAATCAATGCCTGGGTCGATACCGTACTCGACAACACCGCCAGTCGTTTTTATGGCGGCGATTTACTGGGTAATGTCTGGCGATTTGATATGGACGATGTGCTGCCGCCGGCCGGCAAGGACGCAGTACTGCTGGCGTCCCTGGTGAAGGATGGCCGCGCGCAGCCGATTACCACCCGCCCCGAACTCTCTGAAATTCGTGTTGGCGGCACCACGGTGGCCGTCGTCAGCGTAGCCACCGGCAAATACCTTGGCCTGTCCGATCTGACTGACAACAGCGTGCAATCTGTTTACACCTTCAAGGATAGTTTGCAAGCCAGTGGTCTGGGTGCACTGCGCGACAACCCCGACATGATCGCGCAAACCATGACGCAGAATGCAGGCGGCACCGAACGCACAACCAGCACCACGGCCGTTGACTGGCAACGCAATAATGGCTGGTGGCTGGACTTCAGCACAGGCGGCAATGCCAGCGGCGAGCGCGCCACCATCGACCCCGAACAACAATTGGGCATCTTGCGCATTGTCACCAACGTACCCGGCAGCACCGCCTGCAATGTGGGTGGCAGCAGCTGGCTGTATGCGTTTGACTATCGCAGTGGCATCTATCTGCCGCTGGCTGTAAATAATGCGGCAGGCAAGAAACTCGCAAGCACTGATTTGGTCGCTGGCGTGCGCACCGTCAAATGGCGTGACCGGACTTTAAGCATTCTCACCGATGAAGCCGGCAATGTGACCCAGGCCGTCGATCCGCTGCCGGCTGAACCGGTGCGGCCAGTGCGGCGGGTGTCCTGGCGCGAACTTGATGAGCAATGACACGCAGTCTGTTTTTTTTCATTATCGCCATCCTCGTCAGCGCGGCCTTGTTTGCTGGCTTAGTCAGCGGCGTGCAGCAGCGCCTCTCTGCAGCGCACTCTCAGACTGCGAGTACGGGTGTCATCAATGTTGACCTGACTGCTCCTCCTGTTACTGCGACCCGAAGTCCGAAATCAGCGGCAGCAAGTTCCCCATCGGTGCAGCAAACAGTGGTGCACGCAGCAGCAGGTTCGCGCACTTATCTCCCTGCGAGCGCACTGACTGAACGACCCGTGGTATTGCAAGACATTGACACAGAACTGTTGCCCGCCTTGTGGCCCGTTTCACCGCAGGCTTTAGTTTTTCAGCTGCTGATTAACGAATACGGTGACGTGGATCAAGTCATCGTTGAAAAATCCAGCTTGCCGCCAGGATTACTGGCTGAATTACGACAACGCTTTTTAGCAGCGCGTTTTGCACCCGGGCGCTTGCGCGGCCGGGCGGTGGCCACTGCTTTACGGATTGCCGTGCAGTTGCAATAAACAAGCAACCGATATCACGATTTATTGATTTTCATGAATAAGATTTTTCGTGTTCAAGCAAAGACACTGGGTCCCGATTTTCATCGGGACGACGTTTCCGGGGTTGGGTGACTTTTAATCGTCATCCCGGCGCAGGCCGGGATCCAGCGTCTTTCGTTGTGATCCCGAAAAAATCTCACGGAAGAACATTAAAAAATAGTACGGACAGCACTGTGCATCAACCAGCGAGACAGTATGAAAACACGTATTGAAAAAGATAGTTTTGGTGAAATCGCCGTGCCGGCAGAACGCCTGTGGGGCGCGCAAACGCAGCGCTCGCTGCATTTTTTTTCGATCTCCAATGAACGCATGCCGGATGAACTGATCATGGCGCTGGCATCCGTCAAGCGCGCCTGCGCTGCTGCCAACCGTCATCTGGGTCTGCTGCCGGCAGACAAGGCAGCAGCCATCATGCAGGCGGCCGACGAAGTTCTGGCAGGGCAGTTGCCGGATGAATTTCCTTTGTCTGTCTGGCAAACCGGATCAGGCACCCAGACCAATATGAACATGAATGAAGTGCTGGCCAACCGCGCCTCCGAGCTATTGGGCGGCAAGCGGGGCAGCGCCTGCTTGCTGCATCCGAATGATGAAATCAATCTGGGCCAGTCTTCCAACGATATTTTTCCTACGGCGATGCATGTCGCCATCACCAAGGCGATGGTGCAGCGTTTGTTGCCGGCACTGACGCAACTCAAATCGACGCTGGAAAAAAAATCCCGCCAGTTTGCTGGCGTCGTCAAAATCGGCCGCACCCATTTGCAAGACGCCACGCCCATTACACTGGGGCAGGAAATCTCCGCCTATGTGGCCCAGCTCGGGTTTGCCGAAAAAGCGGTGCAGAATGCCTTGCCCGGTTTGCTGGAGTTGGCCGTTGGCGGCACCGCAGTTGGTACGGGTCTCAACACCCATGCCGAGTTTGGCGCACTGGTGGCGCAAGAGCTGAGCCGGCATTGCGATTTTCCCGATGTGGTCTTTGTCAGCGCCGCAAACAAATTCGCCGCCCTGGCTGGCCACGAAGCCTTGGCCATCTCGCATGCGGCCTTAAAAGTACTGGCTGGCGCCCTGATAAAAATCGCCAACGATCTGCGCTGGCTGGCCTCCGGTCCGCGCTGCGGCCTGGGCGAAATCAGCATACCGGCCAATGAGCCGGGCAGCTCCATCATGCCCGGCAAGGTTAATCCAACGCAGGCCGAAGCACTGCTGATGCTGTGCCATCAGGTGTTTGCCAATGATCTGGCCATTAGCCTTGGTGCGGCCTCGGGCAACTTTGAACTCAATGTCAGCAAGCCTCTGATCGCGCACGCACATTTGCAAAGTCTGCGTTTGCTCAGCGATGGCATGCGCAGCTTTGATCAGCATTGCGCCCAAGGCATCAGCGCCAATACCGCGCGCATAGAACAATTGCTCGAACAGTCGCTGATGCTGGTGACCGCACTGGTGCCGCATATCGGTTACGACAAATGTGCGCACATCGCCAGAGAAGCCCACGCCAGCGGCGGCACGCTGAAAGATACCGCCGTGGCGCTGGGTTACGTGACAGCCAAAGAATTCACACGCTGGGTGCAAGTCAAGGCGATGACCTGACCCCACCAAGCCCCGACTTCTTTACCGCGGTTTACCCTGTCTGAACAAATTAACGGCGGCCAGCAATACGACTGCGCCCAGCAAAGACACCAGCAGCGAGCCAATACTGAAGTCATTTTGATTAATGGTGCCGGTGCCAAAGAGCGGCGCCAGCAACCAGCCGCCGAGCAAAGCACCGACGATGCCGACCACCACATTTAACACGATGCCTTGCTGCGCATCGGTGTGCATGATCATGCTGGCTACCCAACCCAATAATCCACCCACCACAATCCAGATAATAAAGTTCATCGCATCTCTCCATTTAAAAAAACGAACAACCAGCTGCCTTGAGATTTAGGCAAAGCGGGCGCGCACAGGTTCAATACGCGACGTCATTTTTTGTCAATCAAAGCGGATGTTGTAGAACAGAGAAAAGATGTTGCGGTTGCCGGCTTCTGCTTCAACCGTTAAGCGCGGCGACAAGGTGTAACGGATCAGCACCGCTGCGCCGGCTGTTTGTAAGCCTTGCTGATAACTCAGCATCAGCTTTGACGACACGCGTTTGCCCAGAGTGATGACACGCTGTTGCAAAGAGTCCTGACTTTTTGAAAGGCTGATCGTATCGAGGCCGAACACTGTGGCAATTTGCGATTGCACACCGGCAGCAGCGCCTTGCGATAACAGGGCCGCCGCCGCACCCTGCAAGGCGCCGGCATCGGCGCCGTTTGCCGTTGACAAGCTCTGGCCCAACACCAGCCAGGATAATTTTTCAGCGTCAGGCACTGTCGGGTCGGACACCAGCATGACCCGTGGCGCCAGCGCACTGCCTCCTATGGCTATACCGGCTTCGACTTCGGTGCCGCGGCGCATGGCCAGTATGTCGAGTGCAGGATTACCGGGCGGGCCGTCAAAGCGCAGGATGCCGCGCTCTACTGACAACTCGCGTCCATAAGCGGTATAGCTGCCTTGGCTGATCTGCATCAGGCCGACTACGTTTAAAGGCGTGCCGGCCTTACTGCTGAGCCTGACTGCGCCACCGAGTTTTCCCTTGATGCCACGCCCGCGCAGCAAGAATTGCTGTCCCAGTGCCACACCCAGATCCAGGTCCAGTTGCAGCGCGGATGACTTTGCCGGATTGCGTCCGGCAATGATGACGTCGTCAGAGAGCTGCGGGGTTTCAGCACTGCCCAGATCCCACAGCCCACTGTCAATGATCACCTCGCCTTCGACGCGGGCACGCAAATTTTGCAGGCTGACATGGCCGTCCCCACTGGCAACGAGTTTGCGGTCAACGCGATTGAACAGGCTAAATTTTTCCGCATGCCAGCGCAAGTCCGCTTGCGGCTGGCCATGCAGAATCGAAACCGGGCCTGTTGCGGCGATGCTGCCGCCTTTGTCACTACTGCCGCTAAAGCGCAATTGCCGGATAGTTAATGTGTTGCCCGAAAATTCGGCATCCAGATTGCCGTCTTTCAGCTCAAGGCCGCTTGCGGGCATCATGACGCGCAGCTGTTGGGCTGAGACCGGGCCGCTGATGCGCGGCTCGGCAATGCTGCCGGCAATCTGCAGCGTGCTGGCAGCGCGGCCTTCGAGCAGTACATTGGGCGACAGCAGCGCAGCGATCCAGGCAATCGATGGCAGCTGCAATTGCAGCTGACCGTTAATAGCGGCATGCAGATCGGGTAGCAGCTGACGCCGCGTCTGCTGTACACCCGCCTGAAAAGACAGCGTGCCCAGTGTGGTCCCGGCAGCGTCGAGGGCAACGTCCATTTTCCCCTTGCGTGCACGCAGCGTAGCCGACAATTGTTGCAGGCCCAGTGCGAGGGCAGGGTGTCCCTCCAGGATCAGATCGCCGCTAGTACGCTTGACGGCAAGTTCGCCCTGCAAAGGAAAATCGGCGGCAGACATGTAGCGCAAATCCCAGTTGCCATCGAATCGCAAGTTCGTGCTTTGCAGCCGGTTTTTTTTCAGCAAAGGCAGACCCTGCGCCAGATCAATCTGCTGAAGTTCTCCCTTGCTTTGCCACCCTTGTTGATCGACTTGCAGTTCATGAAAGATGACATTGCCGGAGGACGACAACAAGCTCATCGCACCGGCGTTGATCCCGTTTGCAGAAAGCGTGAGTGCTGTTTTTTCTTGCAGTCGCGCCGACACCGAACCACTGCTCTCGATACGGTTTAACTGAGCTTGCCACAAGGCCTGTTTTTCAAACGGATGGCGCAGCTTGCCGCTGGCCTCGATGACTAGCTGTTCTTTGCCGGCGGCAAGCGAGGCGAAAATCTGATGCGCATCGAAACGGCCATTTGCCTGCAACTGCACATTGTCTGCGCGCTCTGTTTTCCACACCAGTTGTTGTGCGCGCAAATCCAGCAGCAGCGGCGCACTGCCTTGCGCACTGGCTTGCAACTGCAGTTGCAGCGCACCTGCGGCATAGTCGCGGAATTGCAGTCGGCTGGCGCTTAACTGCGCGCTGATGGTTTGCAGCAGAGGCGATGACTTCGTTGTCAATTGCAGTGTGACGTTGCCAGCAGACTGGCCAATGGCGATGGCGTTCGGCAGTTGCACTTGTTGTGCCTGCCATTGCAGCGAGAGCGCCGGCGCATCGAAGCGCCCCTTTGCGCTGCCTTTCAATTGCAATGCCCCTTTAAAACCGGGGCCGAGCTGGGATAGCTGCGGTGCCTCTAATGAGAACTGCAGCGCACCCTGGTTTTCCTGCAGCGCGCCGTTGGCATGCAGCGTATTGGCACCGGCAACGAGAGTCAGTTCGTTTACGCTCAAGCTCTGCTGACTTAAGCTTAGCTCGCCCTTGCCATGCAAAGGCTGACCATGAAGCTGACTGTCGCGGATTAAAAATTGCAGCGCCACTTCAGGCTGCGCCTGCAGCTTGCCGCTAGTGTTGAAATTACCGTTCAGGTTCAGGCGCGGCCAGTCTGAAAAGGGTCCCAGAGCTTGCAAGTTGAAATGCTGGAAATGTCCCTGCGCTGAAAATTTTCGCGCACCGGAAAATTCCATCGTGCCGGCAAACCGTGCCAGTCCTGCACGGTGTGCAAGACTCGCCTCAGCGACATGCAGCGAATGTTGATCGAATTGGCCCCGTGCTTGTAATTTCAATGCGGCCTGCGCCACCTGTCCTTGCACATCAAGTTGGAATTCTGTGCGTCCAAGACGCTGACTGAGCAGGGCCTGTCCGTCCAGCCGGCTTTGCGGCCAAGTCGTTTGCAGCGTGGCCAGATTTACCGCAGTCAGTTGCAGAGTTGCTTGCTGCAGTAAGGGCTGAGCAAAAGGCTGCACCAAGGCCTGCGCTGTCAACTGCGCAGGGTGCGGCAAACGCAGCGCAAGATGGGTGTTGATTGCTGATAAATTGCCGTCCAGGCTGATGCTGCCTCTGGCTTCTAGTGGCATCGCCGCCTCTGCATGGCGGCTGCTGGCGCTGACGTCAACATGAGCCTTGAGC
>CANGAW010000034.1 GCA_947451925.1 Burkholderiales bacterium
CTTCGCAGCCAACAGTGCTGCCAGCATGCCTTGCAAAGCAGATTGTGCGCCGCCGAGCAGGTCGCCGATCTGCAGGTTGGGCAATACGGGCCGGCCGTTGTCGTCGGTGTTTTGCGCCAGCATGCCGCTGACAGCAATGTAGTTGATGTCGTGGCCTGCCTCGAGCGCCAGCGGCCCGTCTTGTCCGTAACCACTGATGGCGCACATGACCAGTTTAGGATTTCTTGCTTTCAGCACAGTCCAGTCCAGCCCCAGTTTTTTCATCACGCCCGGCCGAAAACTCTCCACCACCAGATCGGCAGTTTCAACCATCTGCAAAAAACGCTGATGGTCCACCGGGTCTTTCAGATCGAGTTGCACAAACTGTTTGCCGCGGTTTACGGCGATGAACAATTGCGAGACCGTATTGCGCACATGGCTCATGGTGCGCGCATAGTCACCTATGCCTCTGTCTTCGATCTTGATGACGGTTGCACCCATATCGGCCAGGTGCATGGTGGCCGCCGGACCCGGCAGCAAGCGGGTCAGGTCCAGTACGGTGATGCCTTCCAGCGGGTGCGCAGCAGACATGGATTACGACTCCAGAGCTTCTTGTTGTTCCAGCCACTCCACTTCAAAGTCAGCCAGTTGTTTAACACAAAGGGCTTGCTGGTCCAGTAGGGTTTTGAGTTCGGTTTTGCGCGGCGCAGTGTAGATATCAGGGTCGGCCAGCTGTGAATCCAGTGAGGCTTTCTGCTCATTGAGCTTAGCCATTTGCTCTTCGAGTTTTTTAATGCGCGACTCCAGGTTTTTATTTTTGGGCGCCGGTGCTTTGGCTGCGACGACAGGAACTGCTACCACAAGTGCTGGCGTTGCCAGGGCCTGCATTTTTGCCGCGAGTTTGGTTTTGAACAGCCAGTCCTTGTAATCGTCCAGATCGCCATCGAAAGGCGTCAGCGCGCCGTCGGCCACGATCAGGAACTGGTCAGTGGTCGCGCGCAGCAAATGCCGGTCATGGGAAACCAGCATCAGCGTGCCATCGAACTGAGCCAGTGCATCGGTCAGGGCTTCGCGGGTTTCAAGGTCAAGGTGATTGGTTGGTTCATCGAGCAGCAACAGGTTAGGGCGCTGCCAGACGATCAAGGCTAAAGCCAGCCGGGCTTTTTCGCCGCCGGAAAAAGGCCGGATCGGACTGGCAACCATATTGCCGGGGAAGTTGAAACTGCCCAGAAAATTGCGCAGTTCCTGTTCGCGCACGGTGGGTGCAATACGCGCCAGATGCCAGAGCGGCGATTCGTCATGGCGCAGCATTTCCAGCTGGTGCTGGGCAAAGTATCCAATCACCAGTCCTTTGCCGAAATTGGCGTCGCCATGCAGCGCCTGCAATTCACCGGCAATGGTCTTGATGAAGGTCGATTTACCGGCGCCGTTGACGCCCAAGAGACCAATCCGTTGTCCGGTTTGCAGTGAAAAATTAATCGCTGAGGCGATTTGTTTTTCCACCCCTTCTTCACTGCGATAGCCGATAGACACTTCGTCCAGCGTCAGCAAAGGATTGGGTGCGCGCAAAGGCTCGCGAAACTCGAAAGAAAATTCTGCCGCTGCGCGCAAGGGGGCCAACTCTTCCATCTTGGCCAATGCTTTGATGCGGCTCTGCGCCTGTTTGGCTTTCGAGGCCTGGGCCTTGAAGCGGTCAATGTAGGATTGCAGATGCGCTGTTTTGCGCTGCTGCTTTTCCAGCATGCCCTGCGCCAGTATCATTTGTGCGGCGCGCTGACGCTCGAAGGAAGAATAGGTGCCGGAGTAGCGTTTGAGTTTGCGTTCATCAATGTGCACGATCACGTTGACCACGCCATCGAGAAAATCGCGGTCATGAGAGATCACAATCAGTGTGCCTGCATAACGCTTCAACCAGTCTTCCAGCCAGATGATGGCGTCCAAGTCCAGATGGTTGGTCGGCTCGTCCAGCAGCAGCAAGTCTGAAGGACACATCAGTGCCTGCGCCAGATTCAGACGCATGCGCCAGCCGCCGGAAAAGCTCGACACCGGTTGCGTCATTTGTTCTTGCGAAAAGCCCAGACCGGCCAGTAATTGTTCGCCGCGCGAACGCACAGTAAACGCATCGGCGTCGGCCAGAAGGCCATACAACTCACCGATGCGATGGCCGGCGGCGTCCTGATCTTCCAGTGCTTCGACCACGGCTAATTCGGCTTCCAGCTTGCGCAAGGTGGCGTCGCCGTCAATCGCATATTCAATCGCTTCACGTTCCAGCGCTGGCGTCTCTTGTGCCACATAGGCCATGCGCCAGTTGCGTGGAAAGTCGATGCTGCCCTGATCCGGATGCAGTTCGTCGCGCAGCATGCCAAACAGGGTGGATTTACCGGCGCCGTTGGCACCGATCAGGCCGATCTTGTCGCCGGGGTTCAGCGTCAGATCGGTGTTTTCAAACAGCGGCTTGGTGCCGCGCATGAGACTTAGTTGGGACAGGCGGATCATAGGGGGTTTCGATGAAATAAAAAATCAACGACGCTGGATCCCGATTTTCATCGGGATGACGGTAGCAGAACAACCGTCATCCCAGCGCAGGCTGGGATCCAGCGTCGTTTGCAACAATAGGAAAAATTTTTACAGCTGCTCAGCCGTCAGCAAGAACACCGCTTCATCACCGGCGGAAGTCGACAGCCAGGTGACTTCATGCGCGGCAAAGGCGGCTTCAGCATACTCATACTCATTGCCGATCTCGACCACCAGCACAGCTTGCGGATTCAGTCTTTGTTTGGCACCGGCGACTATTTTGCGCACCAGGTCCATGCCGTCGGTGCCGCCGGCTAAGGCCAGTTGCGGTTCGCGCTGATATTCCATCGGCAATTTGCCCATGGTCGCGCTGTTGACATAGGGCGGGTTGGTAATAATCAGGTCGTATTTTTTCGGTGGCAGCTGCGTGTAGAGATCGGACTCGATGAGCGTAATGCGGTCTTGTAATGCATAGTCGGCGACATTGCGGCGGGCAACGGCTAGCGCATCGGCAGAAATATCGATGGCATCAATCTGTGCATTCGGAAACGCATCAGCCAGCATGATGGCCAGACAGCCCGAGCCGGTACACAACTCTAAAATATTCAACACTGCATCGGGGTCTTGCACCCAGGGCGAGAACTGATCCGGGATCAGTTCGGCAATGAAGGAGCGCGGCACGATCACCCGCTCGTCGACATAAAAACGGTAGGCGCCAAGCCAGGCTTCCTGCGTCAGATAAGCGGCTGGCACGCGCTCGACTGCACGGCGTTCGATGACCTTAAGCAGGGTATTAATTTCTTCCGGCAGCAAGCGGGCGTCCATGAAAGGATCGAGCTTGTCGAGCGGGAGCTTCAACGTGTGCAGCAACAGATAGGCGGCTTCATCAAAAGCATTGCTGCTGCCATGCCCGAAGAACAGACCTTCGGTATTGAAGCGACTGACGGCGTGGCGCAGCAGGTCGCGCAGGGTGGTGAAGGGCGTGCTCATGACAGCAACAGGTTTTCCATCGTGCGGCGATAAATATTTTTCAAGGGTTCAATTTCTGCAATGGCGATATGTTCATCAATCTGATGAATGCTCGCATTGGTGGGGCCAAATTCAATCACTTGCGCACAGATCTGCGCAATGAAACGCCCGTCCGAGGTGCCGCCCGAAGTCGATAGTTCGGTGGTGATGCCGGTTTCGCTCTCGATCGCATTGGCCAAGGCGGTGCTGAGTTCGCCGCGCGGCGTTAAAAATGGCAAGCCACCGACGGTCCAGCGCAAATCGTAGTCAAGGCCATGGGCGTCGAGCAAGGCGCAGACGCGCTGCTGCAAACCTTCCACCGTGCTGGCGGTTGAAAAGCGAAAATTAAAATCAACCACGCATTCGCCGGGAATGACGTTGGAGGCGCCTGTGCCGGCATGGATGTTCGACATCTGCCAGGAAGTGGGCGCGTAATAATCATTCCCTTCGTCCCAACGCTCGATGGCCAGTGCTGCCAGCGCCGGCATGGCCAGATGGATAGGATTTTTTGCCATGTGCGGATAGGCGATGTGCCCTTGCAAGCCCTTGATGACGAGCTTGCCGGACATGGTGCCGCGACGACCATTTTTGATCATGTCGCCAATCTTTTTTACCGAAGTCGGCTCACCGACGATGCAGTAATCAAGCTGCTCGCCGCGTTCCTTTAATTGATTGCACACGATGATGGTGCCGTCGGTTGCCGGCCCTTCTTCGTCGCTGGTGACCAGAAAACCGATAGAGCCCTGATGCTCTGGGTGGGCGCTGGTGAATTCTTCAACGGCGACAATCATCGCTGCCAGCGAGGTTTTCATGTCGGCTGCACCGCGGCCATAGAGCTTGCCGTCACGATGCGTTGGCTTGAAGGGGTTGGATTGCCATTTGTCCAAAGGGCCAGTCGGCACCACATCGGTATGGCCGGCAAACACCAGCAGCGGCTGAGCCGTGCCGCGCCGCGCCCATAAATTAGTGACTTCGCCGGACTGTATGGTTTCGCAACTAAAGCCCAGTGGTGTCAGCAATTCGGCCATGCGCTGCTGACAGCCTTTGTCTTCCGGCGTCACAGAGGACAGCGCAATCAGTTCTTCGGTCAGGGCCAGCGTCTTGCTCATGCAGCGACTTTCAATTCTTGTTGATAAAGTTCGGCCGTAAAGCCGACCAGAACAGCTGTGGCATGGCACAGCACCGGCCGTTTGATCACGCTCGGCGAGGTCAGCATCAGTGCCGTGGCACTGGCCGCATCAACTACGCCTGCCTTGACCGCATCGGGCAGATTGCGCCAGGTCATGCCCTTTTTGTTGACCAGTACTTCCCAGGGTACCGCTTGCAGCCAGTGTGCGACCTGTGCTTCTGTGAGGCCGTCTTTTTTGAAGTCATGAAACTGGTAGGCGCAACCATGTTCGGCGAGCCAGTCACGCGCTTTTTTTACGGTGTCACAGTTCGGGATACCGAAGAGGGTCATGTTCATTTGTTGCTTTCAATTCTTATAAAACCGTCGTTCCAGTCTCTTGGTAACGTTAAGCAAAGACGCTGGATCCCGGCCTGCGCCGGGATGACGAGTGAAAGCCGGACAGCCCCGCAAACGTCGTCCCGGCGCAGGCCGGGACCCAGTGTCTTTGTACTTCGAATCCATTCGCTGGGGCGACAAGCATTAGTCACGCAGTAGTTCATTGATGGCAGTCTTGGCACGGGTTTGCGCATCAACGCGCTTGACGATCACTGCGCAATACAAGCTGTATTTGCCGTCAGCCGAAGGCAGATTGCCCGACACGACAACGGAACCAGCCGGAATGCGGCCGTAGGTGACTTCGCCGGTGGCGCGGTCATAAATCTTGGTTGACTGGCCGATGTAGACGCCCATCGAAATGACGGAGTTTTCTTCAACGATCACCCCTTCGACGACTTCGGAACGCGCGCCGATGAAGCAGTTGTCTTCAATGATGGTCGGGTTGGCTTGCATCGGTTCGAGCACGCCGCCAATGCCGACACCGCCGGAGAGGTGTACGTTTTTACCGATTTGTGCGCAGGAGCCGACGGTGGCCCAGGTGTCAACCATCGCGCCTTCATCGACATAGGCGCCGATGTTCACATACGACGGCATCAGCACCACATTTTTGCCGATGAAGCTGCCGCGGCGGGCAACCGCCGGCGGCACCACGCGAAAGCCGCCCTTGGCGAAATCTTCTGCGGTGTAATTGGCAAACTTGGTCGGCACTTTGTCGTAGAACTGCATGTGCTCGCCTGAAGGCATAGGCAGGTTGTCTTCCAGACGGAAAGACAGCAACACCGCTTTTTTGACCCATTGATTGACGACCCAGCTGCCGCTGTCTTTTTGCGCCACGCGCAGCGTGCCTTGATTGAGTTGTTCGAGTACCGATGCGACGGCATTGCGGACATCGGCAGGCGCCGATTTTGGCGAGAAGCTGGTGCGTTCTTCCCAGGCGTTATTGATCAGGTCTTGTAATTGTTGGGTCATGATTAATGGCTTTTCAATAGAGATAAAAAAATTCAGGATGCGGCAAGTTTTTTGGTGAACTCGACAATGCGGCGGGCTGCTTCCAGACATTCGTCGACTTCGGCCACCAGCGCCATACGGATGCGGTTGGCGCCGGGGTTGACACCATGCGCGTCGCGGGCGACATAGCTGCCGGGTAAAACCGTCACATTATATTCGGCGTACAGGCGGCGGGCGAACTCGATGTCGGTGATCTGGCTTAACTTGTCGACCCTGGCCCACAAATAAAAACCGGCGTCCGGCAAGGCCACGTCGAGCACTTCAGCCAGCATCGGTGTGATCTGGCTAAATTTTTGCAGGTACTTGGCGCGGTTTTCGGCAACATGGGTTTCATCATTCCAGGCGGCGATGGAGGCGGCCTGAATCGATGGGCTCATGGCGCTGCCATGGTAGGTGCGGTAAAGCAGAAATTTTTGCAAAATGGCGGCGTCGCCAGCAACAAAGCCCGAACGCATGCCCGGCACATTCGAGCGCTTGGACAGGCTGGAAAAGGCAATCAGGCGTTCATAGCGTTGACGGCCCAGCTTGTGCGCCGCTTCCATCGCACCCAGCGGGCGCTCGGAGCCGAAGTAAATCTCGGAATAGCATTCGTCGGCGGCAATCACGAAACCATGGCGGTCAGACAGCGCAAATAATTCACGCCAGTCGTCCAGTGTCAGTACCGCGCCAGTCGGGTTGCCCGGCGAGCAGATGAACAGCAATTGCACCCGCGGCCAGACGTCGGCAGGCACGCTGGCAAAGTCAGGAGCAAAGTTTTTGTTCGGGTCGGAGTTGACAAAGAAAGGCTCGGCGCCCGCTAGAAAGGCTGCTCCTTCATAAATTTGATAAAACGGATTCGGGCACACCACCACTGCTTTGGCGGCCGGATCAATGACGGCCTGTGCCAGCGCAAACAAGGCTTCCCGTGAGCCGTTGACAGGCAACACCTGGCTGGCAGCATCAAGGCGCGGCAAGCGGTAGCGCTGTTCCAGCCAATGACAAATCGCAGCCCGCAACGCATCGCTGCCAGCGGTGGTTGGATAACTGGCCAGTCCCGCTAAATTGTCAGCCAGCGCTTGCTGGATAAAGGCTGGCGTCGGATGCTTGGGCTCGCCAATACCCAGACTGATAGGTCTGTGTTCGCGGTTTGGGGTAATGTCCGCAAACAGGCGGCGCAGTTTTTCAAAGGGATAGGGCTGCAGCTTGTCGAGGAGCGGATTCACGGAGGGTCGATCAATAAGTGAGAGAACAAGGCCTGGCTGGCAGAGGCGGATTATACCGTTCGCTGTCCGCTCATGCCTGCGCTGACAGGAACAAATTGACCGGCATTGCCGGCTTGCAGATGCCGAAGTGGCTGGTTTCAAATGTTATGATGAGTGCATTGTTGGTTTGTGCGGGCCGTGGCGAGCCCGATTTATTTTTTTTACGGTTGAAAAGTCGATAACGTGCGGTTAACTTCACTAAAATTGTCGGGATTTAAGTCCTTCGTCGATCCTACTAACTTTCAGGTGCCCGGTCAGCTGGTCGGCGTTGTCGGCCCGAATGGTTGCGGAAAATCGAACATTATTGATGCTGTGCGCTGGGTGCTAGGTGAATCCAAGGCTTCGGAATTGCGCGGCGAATCCATGCAGGACGTGATTTTCAACGGCACCACGCATCGTAAGCCTGCGGGTCGTTCCTCTGTTGAACTGACCTTTGACAATAGCGACGGCAAGGCATCGGGCCAATGGAGCACCTATGCCGAAATTGCCGTCAAGCGCACGCTGACTCGTGACGGCACGTCAACCTATTACATTAACAATCAGGCGGTGCGCCGCCGCGATATTCAGGATATTTTCCTGGGCACTGGTCTGGGGCCACGTGCTTACGCCATTATTGGTCAGGGCATGATCTCGCGCATCATTGAAGCGCGCCCTGAAGAGTTACGCATTTTTCTCGAAGAAGCCGCTGGCGTATCGAAATACAAAGAGCGTCGTCGCGAAACCGAAAATCGCTTGCAAAACACGCGTGAAAACCTGACCCGGGTTGACGACATTTTGCGTGAACTCAACGCTAATCTGGAAAAGCTGCAAGGCCAGGCCGAGATCGCGCAAAAATTTCATACGCTGCAAGGTGATCAGGAAGAAAAACAAAAACTGCTTTGGCTGCTGCGTAAAAACGAAGCCCGCGCCGAGCAGGAAAAATATTTCCGCGAGATCGAACAATCGCAGACCAGTCTGGAAGAGCAAAATGCCAAGCTACGGCATATTGAAACCGAGCTGGAGCATCAGCGCCAGAACCACTACGCAGCGGGCGACCGCATGCATGCGGCGCAAGGCGCGCTGTATCAGACCAATTCTGAAATCGGCAGTCTGGAAGCGCAGATCAAGTTCGTCATCGAATCGCGTTCGCGCTTGCAGGCTCAACTCAATTCCTTAACGGTCCAGCGCGAGCAATGGCAGCGCCAGAGCGGCCAGTTTCAGGACGAACTGGCGCAAGCCGAGATCACCCTCGAAGAACAGGCGATGCAGGTCGCCGAGGCGCAGCAGATCGTGCAGCACAAGCAGGAAGCCTTACCCGAGCTGGAGTCGGGCTGGCGTGCTGCGCAGCTGGCCTCGACCGAGTCGCGCTCGCGCATCATGCAGGCCCAGCAAAAAATTGAACTGGAATCAGCACATCAGCGCAATGCCTCCAATATTCTGGCCAACCTGTCTTTGCGCCGCGAGCGTCTGGTGCAGGAGCAGGGCGGCTTGTCCTTGCCGGACACCGCGCTGCTGTCGAATCTGAACATGCAGCTGGAAGAAAAACAGATGCAGCTGGAAGAAGCCAGCAATCATCTGGATGCCGCGCGTGAGCGTCAGCCACTACACGAACAAGAAAGACGCGACGCGCAAACCCAATCCAACGATGAGAGCGCCAGACATGCGCAGTTTGAAGCGCGGCTGGCAGCATTGAAGCAGCTGCAGGAAAACGTACAAACCGAAGGCAAGGTTGCACCGTGGCTCAATAAACATGAGCTGGGCGGTTTGCCGCGGCTGTGGCAAAAATTGCATATCGAGCCGGGCTGGGAGACGGCTCTGGAGTCGGTGCTGCGCGAACGGACCGGTGCGCTGGAAGTCTCGAACCTCGATTGGGCCAAGGCTTTTTTCAGTGACGCACCGCCGGCCAAGCTGTCGCTGTTTTCAGCCAACGGCACTGCTGCCAGTGCCGAACCGGCGCCAGCAGGCATGACTACTTTGCTCTCGCTGCTGCAACTCAATGACCCCGGCTTGCGCGCCCTGATGCAGGACTGGCTGCATAACGTCTATGTGGCCGACGATGCCGCCAGTGCTTTTGCCGACCGGGCAAAATTACCGGCCGGTGCCTGTCTGGTCACTAAACAAGGCCATGTGGTGGGCAAGTTGTCGGTGCGTTTTTATGCTGCCGATTCCGAGCAGGATGGCATGCTGGCGCGTCAGCAGGAAATTGATAATCTGGGTCGTCAGGTGCGGGCGCAACAAATGCTGGCCGATGAAGCCAGACAGCGCTCGGTGCGCGCTGACAGCGCTTTGACTCAGGCCACGCAACGCTTGCAGGAACTGACGCAGCAAGTCAGTCAGCTGACGCAGGCGGTGCATAGCTTGCAAATCGAAATCGTCAAACTGTCCGAAGTGCAGGAACGCTTTAGCCAGCGCAGCACGCAGATTGCCAGCGATCTGGCCGAAATCACCGCGCAACAAGCCGAGCAGCAGCAGATCAAAGCCGAATCCGAAGCCGCGTTCGAGCAGCTCGATGCCGAGCTGGCCAACATGCAAGAGCAGCACGAAGAAGGCCAGACGATTTATCTGGAAAAAGAGCAGACATTGAATCGGGCCCGCGAGCAGTTGCGTGAGCTTGAACGTGCCGCGCAGCAGGCAGAGTTTGCGCAAAAGTCGCATGCCAACCGGATAGAAGAACTCAAACGCAGCATTGCCACCGCACTGGAGCAATCGGCGCAATTATTCTCCAGCATGGAGCAGGGCCAGCTGGAGCTGGAAACGCTGGACGATCAGACTGCGCAGGCCGGTTTGCAGTCTTTGCTGGAAAAACGCAGCGATCAGGAAACGGCGCTGGCCAATGCCCGTCATGAACTCGATCAGCTGACGCAGCAGATGCGCATGCAAGACGAAGCCAAGCTGGCAGCTGACCGCAGCCTGCAACCGATGCGCGACCGCATCGTTGAATTGCAATTGAAAGAGCAGGCGGCAAGACTGAATCAGGAACAATACGCGCAGCAACTGGCAGAAGCCCAGGCCGATGAGGCCGCACTGGCTGAAAAACTCTCCGACGACATGCGCGCTTCCTGGCTGCAAGCTGAAGTCACGCGCCTGACTAACGCTATTGCGTCACTGGGTGCGGTCAATCTGGCGGCGCTGGATGAACTGGTGCAGGCCTCGGAGCGCAAAAATTTCCTTGATGCGCAAAATGCCGACCTGATGGAAGCGATTACGACGCTGGAAGATGCGATCCATAAAATCGACAAAGAAACCCGCGATCTGTTGCAAGACACCTTCGATAAAGTGAATCAGCATTTCGGCGAACTGTTCCCGATTTTGTTTGGCGGCGGGAACGCCAAGCTGGTGATGACGGGCGAAGAGATTCTGGATTCGGGCGTACAGGTGATGGCACAGCCGCCGGGCAAGAAAAACGCGACCATTCATTTGCTCTCGGGCGGGGAAAAAGCATTAACAGCAACGGCCCTGGTGTTTTCGATGTTCCAGTTGAATCCGGCGCCGTTTTGTCTGCTCGACGAAGTCGATGCGCCGCTGGACGACGCCAACACCGAGCGTTTCTGCAATATGGTCAAGCGGATGTCAGCGCATACGCAGTTTCTGTTCATTTCGCATAACAAGATTGCGATGGAAATGGCGCAGCAGCTGATCGGTGTCACGATGCAGGAACAGGGTGTGTCCCGCATCGTTGCCGTGGATATGGAGTCGGCCGCCACACTGACGGCCGAGGTGCAGACAGCTTAAGGCTAATGCCAGTTAACTTCAGCGCGGGCAATGGCCGCACGTTTTTGGTAATAGGCTTCGTTTTCTTCTGCTTCGCGAACCCGTTCATGTTCGACTGCAGCGCAGATCAGATAATGTTCTTCGATGCGCTTGAACCACCAGAGACGCAGGCGCTGCAGCAGCGGTTTGGCTGGTAGTAAGTCCAGTGATTGCAGTTTGAGATTGCTTGGGTTGGCCACGTGGAGTCCTCCGCTGAACTGTCGTTATTGATTTGTTATCTTAAAGTGAAGAAGTCCGTGGTCATTGATTTGCGTCAACGCGGTGATGTGCGTGGCCTGACGGACCTTGCAGCAAAGCGTTTTAATTTGAATATTTTCTCTACGTATTTTTTCTTGAGGTCCTTGCATGAATGAACTGCAGACGAGCCTGATTGCAATCGGCGGCATCATTGTGGTGGGTGTGCTTTCTTATAATAAATGGCAGGAATGGCGCGCTAAAAAGTCCGTCGACAATGCCTTTTCGCCCTTGCATGAAGACGTGTTGATGGGCGCGCCCGAGATTGCTGCACAGCGACATGAGCCTGTGATGTCAAGCGAAGTCCCCGTTACCTCCGCTGCGTCCTTTAATGAAGCAGACAGCCCGCTGCCTGACGCCGAGCCGGCTGTGCCTGCCGAGGCACAAGCGCCTGAGAGTGAAGCGGTAACAGGAGAAGACTTTGTGCCGCCCGAGCCTGCGCCGGCCAAGCCTTCTCCGCTTGACGCTGATTTTGATTGCATCATTGCGCTGGCGCTGGACGCGCCGGTGCGGGGCGAAAAAATCAAAACCCTGTTTCATGCGTTGCGGCTGGTCGGCAACAAGCCGCTACAGATTGTCGGCCTGACCAAGGAAGGTAACTGGGAAGCAGTCGCGCACGGCAGCGTCTATCAGGCGCTGGAAGTCGGCGTGCAACTGGCTTCGCGCAGCGGTCCTTTGTCCGAGCTGGAATATTCGGAACTGGTCACCAGCCTCAATCAAATGATGGACGAACTCGGTGCCCAGCCAGCCATACCGGACATGCAGGATGTGATAGGGCAGGCGCGCGAGCTGCATCAGCTGATTCAGGAGTTTGATGCACAGCTCTCCATCAACGTTCAGGCCAGCAGCGCGCCCTGGTTGTTGTCAACGCTGCGTCCTGCCTTGCAGCGTCAGGGCATGGAGCTGCGGCCTGACGGCCGGCTGATCATGCCCGATGGCGAAGGCGGCATGCTGTTTTCCCTGCATACCAATACCAGCCAGACCGATGAAAGCAGCAAGCTGATGACGCTGTTGCTGCCGGTGCCTTTGGTGTCCCCGCAGCGCAATGGTTTTGGTGCGATGACGGCTTTTGCCAAATCGCTGGCCAGCCGGCTCTCGGGCAAAGTGGTGGATGACTCTGGCCAGTTGCTGAGCGACGCGGCGCTGGAAGAAATTGCCGCACAGGTAGAGAGCTTTTATCAGGCGATGGATGCCGCTGGCCTCGCTGGCGGGTCAAGCCGGGCACAGCGTCTGTTTGGCTGATGGCACAGCCTGATTTGTTCGAACAGTCGGGTGCCGGGTTGCCTGACTGGCTTTTACGCAGCAAGGATTTGCGCGACGAACTCAATCGTCATGCGCATGCCTATTACGTGCTCGATGCGCCCAGCATTCCGGACGCTGAATATGACCGCCTGTTTCGTGAACTGGAATCCCTCGAAGCTGCGCATCCCGAATTAATCACCGCCGATTCGCCAACCCAGCGTGTCGGCGGCACACCGCTGCCGCAGTTTTCACAAGTGCGACACGATGTGCCCATGCTGTCGATTAATAATGGCTTTTCTGATGAAGACATTATTGCTTTCGATCGTCGCGTAAGCGAAGGCCTCAAAACCGATGTCGCGGTGGACTATGCGTGCGAACTCAAGTTCGATGGCCTGGCCATTAACCTGCGTTATGTCAACGGCATCCTGACAGAGGCCGCCACCCGCGGCGATGGTGCCACTGGCGAAGATGTGACGCAAAATATCCGCACCGTGCGCTCGATTCCGCTGCGGCTGCACAGCGCACATCCGCCTGCCTTGCTCGACGTGCGTGGCGAAGTGCTGATGTACAAGGCTGATTTTGCCAAACTCAATCTGCGTCAGCGTGAAGCCGGACAAAAAGAATTCGCCAATCCGCGCAATGCCGCCGCCGGCAGCTTGCGGCAACTGGATTCGCGTATTACCGCCCAGCGTAATTTGCGGTTTTTTGCTTATGGCGTAGGCTTGCTCGAAGGCGCAGCCATGCCGCAGTCGCATACGGCCTTGCTGAATTGGTACGCTGAACTCGGTATTGCCGTCTGCGCCGAACGTGCAAACCTCAAGGGTGCCGCCGGCTTGCTGCAATTTTATGCAGAGATCGGCCAGCGGCGCGCTGCCTTGCCCTATGAAATTGATGGCGTGGTGTATAAAGTCGACAGCGTAGAGCAGCAGCAAAAACTCGGCTTTGTGTCGCGTGCGCCGCGCTTTGCGCTGGCGCATAAATTTCCGGCTGAAGAAGCCATCACTGTTGTGCAAGATATTGTGGTGCAGGTTGGGCGCACCGGTGCCCTGACACCAGTGGCGCGGCTGGCACCGGTATCGGTTGGCGGGGTAACGGTCACCAATGCAACCTTGCACAACGAAGACGAGGTCAGACGCAAAGACATTCGGATTGGCGACAGCGTGATCGTGCGCAGAGCCGGCGACGTGATCCCTGAAGTAGTCGCCAATATTCCTGAACGCCGGCCAGCGGACGCGCGCGAATTTGTCATGCCGCGCCAGTGCCCGGTATGCGGTTCGACCACGGTACAAAGTGAAGACGAAGCAGTCGCCCGCTGCGCTGGCGGCTGGCTGCAGTGTGCGGCGCAACGCAAGGGCGGCTTGCTGCATTTTGTATCGCGCCGCGCGATGGACATTGAAGGTCTGGGTGAGCAACTGGTGGAGCAACTGGTTGACCGCCATGTGGTGTCGACGCCGGCCGACTTTTACAAACTGGGTCTGACGTCTCTTGCCGAGTTGGACAGGATGGCTGACAAGTCTGCCCGCAATGTGCTCGATGCGCTGGAAAAATCCAAGCAAACAACACTGGCCCGTTTCATTTATGCGCTGGGCATACGTCATGTGGGTGAATCAACGGCCAAGGAACTGGCGCGTCATTTCGGCAGCCTCGATGCGCTGCTGACTGCCAGCGAAGAACAGATACTGGAAGTCGATGATGTGGGGCCGGTGGTGGCGCAGTCGATGTTGCGTTTTTTTGCCGAGCCATTGAATCGCGAACTCATCGAGCAGCTGCGGGCCGCCGGTGTGGTCTGGATGGAAACCGAGCCGGGCTACAAACCGCAGGCACTGGCGGGCAAAACATTTGTGCTGACCGGCACGCTGCCGAACTTAAAGCGCGAGGAAGCGGCCGAGCGCATCGAAGCCGCCGGTGGCAAGGTGGCTGGTTCGGTATCAAAAAAAACCAGCTATGTGGTCGCCGGTGAAGAAGCCGGTAGCAAGCTGGTCAAGGCGCAGGAGCTGGGACTGGTCATACTGGACGAAGCAGGATTATTAAATTTACTGGAGCAGCACGCATGAGCATCATTCGCAAAGCCGTATTTCCGGTGGCAGGGCTTGGCAGCCGGTTTTTGCCGGCGACCAAAGCGCAACCGAAAGAAATGCTGCCTATCGTCGACAAACCGCTGATTCAGTATGCGGTGGAAGAGGCCGTCGAAGCCGGCATTACTGACATGATTTTCATCACCGGGCGCAACAAGCGCGCCATTGAAGACCATTTCGATAAAGCCTATGAGCTGGAAGCCACACTGGAAGCAGCCGGCAAGGAAGCGCTGCTCGACATGGTCAGAAACGTGATTCCGAAACATATCAATTGCATGTTTATCCGCCAGTCCGAAGCATTGGGCCTGGGCCATGCGGTATTGTGTGCGCGCCCCATTGTGGGCAACGATCCTTTTGCCGTCATTCTGGCAGATGATTTCATGCAAAGCGCCGCTGGTGAAACCGGCGTGATGGCGCAGATGACAGCGCAGTTTGCTACCCAGCAGGCCAGTTTGCTGGCAGTACAGGATGTGCCGCGTGAACAGACCCGCCAATACGGCATTGTCAGCGCCGAACCATTTGCTGAACGTCTGGAAAAAGTTCGTGGCATTGTCGAGAAGCCCGCGCCGGAAGTGGCACCGTCAACCCTGGCTGTGGTTGGCCGCTATGTACTGACCAACCGGATTTTTTCCTGCCTTGAAAAACTGGGCAAGGGTGCCGGTGGCGAAATTCAGCTCACTGACGGCATCGCCGCCCTGATGCAATATGAAACGGTGCTGGCCTATCGTTATGCGGGACGGCGTTTTGATTGCGGCTCCAAACTTGGCTACCTCCAAGCCTCAGTTGAAATCGGTTTGCAGCATGCCGAAACCGGCGCCGCATTTGCCGACTGGCTGGCACACAGGGCACAATAAGATCATGACTATCCGAGAAATTTTGAAAATGGGGGACCCGCGGCTGCTGCAGCAAGCTTTGCCGGTGTCCGCTGCCGACTTGGGCACCCCTGCGCTGGAAGCACTGATTGCCGACATGTTCGAGACCATGCATGCGGCTGACGGCGCCGGCCTTGCCGCACCGCAGATTGGCGTCAATTTGCAGCTGGTAATTTTCGGCTTTCGGCAAAGTCCGCGTTACCCGGATGCGCCGCCCGTGCCAGAGACGGTATTGTTAAACCCGCAGCTCACCCCACTGTCAGACAAAATGGAAGACGGCTGGGAAGGCTGCCTGTCAGTGCCGGGCTTGCGCGGCGTGGTGCCGCGTTATACCCGGTTGCACTACCGTGGCATTGATCAGTTTGGAGTAACGATTGACCGTGAAGTGGATGGCTTTCATGCCCGCGTTGTGCAACATGAATGCGACCATTTGATTGGCGTGCTGTATCCGAGCCGGATTCGGGATTTCTCGCAATTTGGTTATACCGAGGTGTTGTTTCCGGGCCTCGATGTGGTGGATGATTAATCGGCTATTCGGCGGGCATCCTAACGCAGGACTAATATCAGTCAGTTAAATAAAGACGCCGAGATCCAGCGTCTTTCCTCGTAAAACAAACGACCTGTCAGGCCGCCCGCTTCAAGGGCGCGGTAAATTCCACCGTCACCACATTGGCTTCATCAATATCAAAACTGAGTTTGCCACTATTGGCCAGCGCAATTTCGCGGCACAGTGAGAGTCCGAGTCCGGTGCCATCGACTTCCCGGTTGTGCGAGCTGTCGACCCGATAAAAGCGTTCGAATACCTGTGCTTTTGCTGCGCTTGAAATGGGCAGCGAAGGGTTGGAAAAACTGAGTTTTAATTGACCGTCCTGTGCAGACAAGACGATATGAATCCAGCCATTTGGCAGGTTATATTTGAGCGCATTGGTCAGAAGATTATTGAGTAGTTGTTGAAACAGATTTTTATCGGTATCGAATAAAATTTTCTTTTCAATTTTGCTGGTAATGCGCAATTGCGACTCGAACATTTTCGCGTCACTGGCCAACTCGTCCAGTGAGTCACTGACATTGAGGCTTTCCAGATCCAGCTGCAAACGTCCGGCATCAGCCTGCGACAGCAATAATAATTTTTGGGTAATCGAAGTCAGCCTTTGTATTTCATCCGCCACCAATGTCAGCTGCATCTGCATGCGCGAGCCGGGCTCGGATTCATAAATCACGCGCTCGACATGGCCTTGAATAATGGTCAGGGGTGTACGCAGTTCATGGGCAGCGTCACTGGAAAATCGCGATGCTTGTAAAAAGTTTTTCTCCAGTTTTGCCAGCATATTGTTGAAGACATCAATAAACTCGACAAATTCCCGGTCTTCGCTTTCGGAGGAAACCCGGCTACTGAGGTCGCGCGAATCCAGATTTTGTAGTGCGACTTGTATCTTGCGGGTTGGCGCCAGCATTTTCGTGGTCATCAGCCAGGAAATCAAAATACCAATCAACAGCACAATCGGTGCAACGATCTTGATGGTCTGCTGGCGGATCGCTAACAGTTCATCGTAAATTCTGTCGATGGCAATTTTGTTGACGGCAGAGACGATGGTGCGTGTGGGGGTAATGACTTCTGTCATTTCCCAAGTCATACCTTTGGATAGTACTGTCGCCTGTTGAATCTGCGAAGCAGATTGCCCAGATTTTCGGCGCGCAATCACTTCGCCGGGGAGATAATCTTCAGGAAATTTTTTTTTGGCGGTAGTGGCAGAACTGGCCTCATGCTCGCTAACGAACATCAGCACATCATCGGATTTGGCAATCCGGACGGTATCAAGAAACTCAGATTTCAACGCTGTCGGGCTGGAATTTTTTTCGTCTGCACTTAACCATTTCTGATGAATGGACAGCAGATTTTTTTCGTAAATATTGCGAATTTCAAGATGGGAAAAAAAAGCGGCCAGCAAATAATTAACAAAGTACATCGCGATAATGTAAGCGACGAAAGTAATAAATGTCCGCAGGCGAAATGAACGGCGATTTTTCATCAGGCAGAAATTTTATTGAAACGGTAACCAATGCCACGAACGGATTCGACCGGTAATTCAATTTGATTTTCTGCGCGCGGGTGACTGAGTTTTTTGCGGATTCTTTGCACGCAGACATCGACCACATTAGTTTTGGGATCGAAGTCATAACCCCATACATGCTTCAAGATTTGGGTGCGAGAAAAAATATGATCAGGTGAGCGCATCAGATATTCCATGAGTGTGAATTCACGCTGACTGAGTGTGGCCTGATAGCCGGCCCAACTGGCCTCTCTGGTTAAACGATTCAGCACAAAACCGTTTTCCCGAATGATGGTTTGCACCTGACCGATTCTGCGGGCAATCAATAAACGAATCCGCGCCACCAGCTCTTCGACAAAAAAAGGCTTGGGCAGATAATCGTCTGCGCCTGCATTAAATCCATCCAGCCTGTCTTGCAGGTCACTTTTTGCGGTCAGGATAATGACGGGCGTGGTCTGGTTCGCCTGCCGGATTTTCTTCAGTACGCTCATGCCATCGATACCCGGCAACATGACATCCAGCACGATCGCATCGTATTCAGTGGCCAGTGCCAGTTCGAGTCCGGTAATGCCGTCATGTACATGCCGGGTCGTAAATCCGGCGATGTCAAAACCGGCAACAATGAAATCGGCAATTTTGATTTCATCTTCGACAAGCAAAATATTCATGGGCAGTTCGGACGGGTGATTTTTAGATTGATATTATTTGACATATTCGTGATGCTATTTATTACGGTTCCGTCATAAACCTGCTGCGGATGACTGTGCTTGACTTTTATACACTACATTCGAAAATTTTTATTTCATTCAAATAAAGAATCGTAAAAGAAATCATTGATCCATCAGTTAATTCTGAATTGGAAGAGCCCGCAGCAGAAGCGAAAGCACCGATCATCTTCAAAAATGTGGTGGAAGAAGGGCATGCCGGAGCGCACGGCGGGGCATGGAAAATTGCACTTGCTGACATGATGACGGCAATGATGGCGTTCTTTCTGTTGATGTGGTTGTTGGGTGCCACACCGGAAGATCAGCGGGCAGGGATTGCCGAGTATTTTCAACCGTCACCGGAGACCGTTTCCCACGAGGGCGAGACGGCAGGCTCCAACGGTATGTTTGGCGGCAAATCCATAATCGATCCGGAATCCGTGCCAGGGCCACCCAGCCAGACCGCGTTAATGGAACAGATCACACCACGTTCGGAAGCCGGGCCGGCCGAAGATCAGGGTTCGTCCAAGCTAGATAAATCCAAAGAAATCCGGGATCCGAAAAATCTCACCGAAGAACAAAAACGGGAGATTGCTGCCGAGGCAGAAAAAGAAAAAGTCGATAAGCTGGAAAAAATATTGGAAAAAAATCTGTCTGAAAATTCCCAGACCAGCGAGTTGAAAAGTCAGGTGAAATTTGTCCGCGAAAAAGAAGGTCTGCGGATTGAAATCATCGACAAGGCGGATTTTTCCATGTTCGGCAGCGGCAATGCGGCGATGGACCCGAAAGCGCAGGCACTGGTGCGCGAGGTTTCGAAATCACTCGCCAATCTGCCCAACAAACTTGCGGTCAAAGGTCATACCGACAGTGTGCCTTTTCCAGAGGGCAGCGATCGCACTAACTGGTCTTTGTCGATTGAAAGAGCCGAGGCCACGCGGCGGGCGATGGAGCAGGGCGGCATGAAGGCCGGACGCTTTGCTCGTATTGAAGGAGTGGCTGCCAGCGCACCCTATAATGCCAGCGATCCGGCAGACCCGCGCAACCGGCGCATCAGTATTACGGTGTTTTATCAGGATCAGCCTGCGTTAAAAGAATAGCAGCCGGGTCATGGGTTTTGACCCTGTTTGCGTTCGTAAATCAACTTCCAGTTTTCTGCCCAGCAACACACGTGCGCGTAGGCCGGCATGATGATCAGCCGTGATTTCTGCGCGGGAGGAAATCTGGCGAGATAGCTTTGCGCATTCAGTGGCGGCATGATGCTGTCTGCGCCACCAACATAATGCGTTTGCGCGATACCAGTTAACTGACTGGAAAAGTCAGACGGATTAAGCGAGCCCGTTAAGGGCATCAGCTGATGATGACGCGTCCACTGCGCAGTATCGAGATTGCCAGCGACCGTGATGACGGCTTCAACATCATGACGTTGAGCGGCAACCAGCAAGGCCACTGCAGCGCCACCCGAATAGCCAATCAGCCTGACCTGCTTTGCCTGATAACGCGTTTTAAGCGCATCAACGGCGGTACTACTGGCACGGATTACATCTGGCGAAAAACGATGCGTGGTCCAGTTTGACTCACTACAATTTCTGGCCGTCTCTGCCTGCAGATACTGGCAGGGCCGGCCCAGATAAGCCACCGCAGGGCTGCTGTCCTGCACCGCCAGCCTGAGAGCAACCGGGTTGATGGGACTGGGGTCGTCAGAGGGCGTCTGACTATTGAGCCAGGCGTGACCATCACCTTCCAGATACACCTGCAGCGTGTCGGCGACCTGATCACTACGGTTAGTCGCAAGCGGTTTGGCAAAAGCCTGCAGATCGAAGGCTTCGGTCTTGATCAACACCGATTGCCAGCCATGCTGCGCGGCTATTTGCTGCGCCTGTGCGATGCGCTCCGTCACACTTAACACGCTGAAGCTGGAGCAGGCGTTTAACAACAAACCTATGCCAGTCAGACATAAAATATTTTTCAGGCTTGCTGTCACGGTGTTTTTGCGATGGTGAAGGCGGTATTAAAAACTAAGTTTCATCCTTGCCGAAGCCATTTGGCCGAAATAGCCAGAAGTGCGGTACTGCGCATCGTAGCGCACGATCACTTCCAGATTTTTGCGCAACTGACCAATCACGCCAAGGCCGGCTTCAAACATCAGGGGCGCTACTGCCAGGCCGTCGGTAACAAACGCTGGACCACCACCCTGATAGAGCGAAGTCATCTGAACCTGATTGCCGAGTGTGTTGTAGGACGCGCCGCCATTGAGCGTGGCCTTGAGCTTCTTGCTTAACGCATAGTCCAGACGCAAATCGGCAGAGACCAGCAGTTCCTGAAAAGTCTGCGCATTGTTTTGCAGGTTCAGGCTGTCTGCGCCGGATTCGTTATAGGCGTTTGACCGCACCATGGTGTAGTCGATCCGTGTCGAAGGAATGACGGTGAGATTGTCCGTGGCTTGCAATACCGCTTTGACGCCGGAACCCAGATGCGAACTGTAGCTGCGGTATTTGGCGTTGGCGCTGACTGCTGCTGCGATAATATTGCGCGTGCCCTGATTCTGGTTGACGCCAAAGTCTGCCTGATAGTTGTAATTGAAAACAGGCGACAAGGCCAGGTCACCGTAAACACCCGCCTGATAGCTATTGATCTGCATGCTGTTAGGCGCGGCTGCATTGTTGCCATCCACATTGCTATTGGCAAAAGCAAACACGCCGCCAATATTGGCACGTGAAGTCAGGGAGGTGTCACCGCCTATGGCCAGACCACCGGTGCTTGCTTTATAGCCGGATACACCACCAAAGTCTTGTTGACTGGCCCAGACACCAAAGGCCTTCATCCACATGTCTTTGTTGCCGCTGAACTCTTCGCCGGAAGACAAGCCTGCGGCCTGACTTTGACGGGCTTGCACAATTTGCGACAAGCTGCGTTGAGTATTGGCTGTCGCTTGCGAGGCCGCACCCACTACCATAGGCAGGGTCTGGCTAATCGCATTGGACTTTTGCTTGTCGGTGCTTGAACCCGCCAGAAAATTGGCCAGCGTTCCCATCGAGCCGGTAGGTGTTTCGATCTGCCCCAAGGCATTGGCGGCACCCGCTGCAGCCGGATTGTTCGCCGCCTGCACATAACCGGTATACAAGGATGCCGTGGTGACATCGCTGACGAAGTGCGCGCCATTGACAATCAAATCCCAGATGTTGTCGCTGCCATCTTCCAATGCCAATAACCAGCTGCCACCGGAGGCGCCAGTAAACACACCGGACCGGGTTGCACCAACATGGCTGGTGGTCACGCCGCTCATCACGCTCGTGTAAGTATGGTTGGACAAGTTTGATTCAGCCACGCCCGTTACACCACCGGCATACACGCCAAAGGCCGTTGACCCTACGACGTTGCTGGCACTGAGCCGGCCAAAATCAGTGGGGCTGTTGATGATGATGTTGTAATTGGTCGGCAATTTGCCGTTGTACGTTAAAGATGATTGCTGGTTGTTGAGCGTGGTGATGGTGCTGCCATCATTCCAGATACCATGCACCCCGCCGGAAATCGTACCGGTGTTGGTCAGAGTGCCAATCAGGCCCTCATTGTAAATACCGGAATCACTGGTGCCGGTAATCAGGCCACTGTTAATGATGTTGGTGATTTCTCCATGAACACCGCTGTTCCAGATACCGATATTGCTGCCGGTGATACTGCCAGTGCTGGCATTGTTGAGATTGACGATGACATTGGTGTTGTTGATGCCATTGACGCCAGTCACCGTGCCGGTATTGCTGAAATTGGTGATTCGTCCACCCTCGGCAAGGTTCATGCCGTTCAAAGCACCGGAGATTTGGCCCGCATTAGTGAAGGAAGCAATGGTCCCTGCCGCCATGTAAAAACCGGCGCTGTTTGCAAGCGTCGATGCAATGATGCCGGTGCTGGTATTGTCAAAACTATTGATGTTGAGGGTGGAGTAATGAATTGCCGCCGGCGTTACCGAAAAGCCCTGATCACCTGGCAGTGTGCCCGAACTGGTGATGCTGCCGGCATTAATCAAATTGTCTATGGTGGCGCCGAATGTCAGCGCAAAAGCCGTAGCGTTGGTCGATGCAATCGTCCCGTTATTCGTGAATGTTCCTAGTATCGTCGTGATGTTAACCATAAACACAGCTGGTTTGTCTGTGCCGCTGATGGTGCCATTATTCGTCACACTGCTAATTGACCGCTCATTTTGCCAGTAAGCGCTGTCAGCGCCATCGCCGTTAATGATGACGCCTGTGTTGATGGTCAGATTCAAATGCTGTGTCCCAGGCGTTTCACTAAATATGGACGAGCAGTTGCTTGCAAAGACGACGCTGTCGCCATCAGTCAGACCGGATAGTGACTGACATGATGCTGCAAATGCCTGCGTATTCACCAGGCCGGCACTGATCAGGACAGCAGAGACGCAAATATTTTTGATCGGAAAATTCTGTTGAATGAAAAATTCAATACGATGCGCAATACCGATTAGCGGGCGCGTGTTGTTGATCGATGCAGGCATGACGGAAGCTTCCAGGCGAAGAAATAAAGTGGTGCTACGCGGCGGGAGAGTCGCGCAGCGAGTTGAACGGACTGCCTAAAAAACAGGCATTCTAAAATTTCACAGCGTGCGTTCGAAAATTTTTTTCGTACTTAAAGACTCCCGCAGCATGGGGTGCATGATGGGATATGTGCAATGACTGATTGCAATAATGGCGCTTTTGTCATGTGTGGCAATGACGACATTGCGCAAGCAATTTTGTATTATGAAAAAAGCACTTAAAAGTCAGTTACTAAAGCGTGGAGCTTTGGTTTTTTTGCGACTGAAAGTCGTTGGAGATTCGTGGGAGATTGACTGACTTCGATGACGTTGATTTTTGGTATTCACCGAAAGACACTGGGTCCCGATTTTCATCGGGACGACGGAAGAGGTTGGGGCCTACTCCAATTAATGACCGTTCCCGGCGAGTGCCGGGATCCAGCGTCTTTTGTTGAATATGAAAAATCTTGTTTAGTGAAGTTGAATGGATGCCTGCTTAAAAGCCTTCGTCCGCACCCAGATAACGCCATTGCCCAACCGGCAAATTGCCCAGTTTGACCTGTCCGATACGTACGCGCTTCAAACCCAGCACTTGCAGTCCGACCATTTCACACATGCGGCGGATCTGGCGTTTTTTCCCTTCGCGCAGTATGAAACACAACTGATCCTCATTTTGCCAGCGCACCTTCGCCGGCAGCAAAGCTTTGCCGTCCAGTGACAGGCCGTGGTTGAGGCGTTTGAGATCAACTTCCGGCAATCTGCCGGGCTTGCTGTATCTGACACGCACCAGATATTCTTTTTCTACACTGGTGTCTTCACCGATCAGTTTTTTGGCGATGCGTCCGTCTTGCGTCAGCACCAGTAAGCCGGTTGAATCAATGTCGAGTCTGCCTGCGGGCACCAGGCTTCGTAACTGCGCCGCAGAAAACTGCACTGCACTCTTGTCTTCTGCCCAGCGGTTTTCTGGACGCACCAACACCACTGCCGGCTTGTAGCCATCTTCGGCCTGACCGCTGACATAAGCCATGGGTTTATTGATCAGTACGCTGACCAGTCTGGCTTGCTGGGCCTGCGCCTGACGTTCGATGGTGATTTTCTGATGCGGCAGCACTTTGCTGCCCAGTTCCGAGATGACAGCGCCATCGACGCGGACCCAGCCTTTGGCGATCCAGTCATCGGCTTCGCGGCGCGAGCACAGGCCCAGTTCAGACATGCGTTTGGACAGGCGTAAGGGTTCGGTCATGGTCAGGGTATTAAAAAATTCAGACGCGCAAGGCGTCAAGTAAATCGGATTCCAGTTCAATCTGGCTGCGGGCGTTCGTCAGCACCGGGCCATCGATCAGAAAGACGTCTTCCACCCGTTCGCCCAAGGTCATGATCTTGGCAGTATGGAGGTTGATCTTGTAGCGTGCCAGCACATTGGCAATCGCATACAACAAGCCGGCGCGATCGCTCGCTGAAATGCTGAGCAAATAATATTGCCCGCGCTCGTCCGGTCGCAGTTGCAAGGTCGGCGTAATCGGAAAGGTCCGTGACAAGCGCGACAGCCGCGGTTTGGCCGGTGCTGGTAAATCCAGATCGGACTGCAGCCATTTGCACAGGTCATGCTCGATTAAATTAATCAGCTCGCGGTAGTTGTCGGCTAAGTCAGGCTCACTGACCAGAAAGGTGTCAAGCGCATAGCCGTCGCGTGTAGTGTGAATTTTCGCGTCGAGAATGCTGAAATTTTTACGGTCAAAGTAGCCGCAAATGCGCGCAAACAAGTCGGGCTGGTCTCGTATATAGACCGTGACCTGCAGGCCTTCGTTGATCGGTGCCAGACGGCAGCGCACAATAGGCTCGGCACTTCCCTGATGCTCGAACAAGACCCGGGTTTGCCAGGCGATTTCAGAGGCATCGTGGCGCAAAAAATAGCCGACATCGAGATTTTTCCACAGCGTTTCATGCGCGTGTTCGGACAGGCCGAACAGGCGCAGGTTTGCCAGCGCTTCCTGCTGGCGGTTTTGCAGTTCGCGGTCGGCCGATGGCGCTTCGCCGCCGAGTACGCGCAGCGTCATCCGGTACAGATCTTCGAGCAGCTTACCTTTCCACGCGTTCCAGACTTTGGGACTGGTGCCGCGAATGTCGGCCACCGTCAGCAGATAGAGCGCAGTCAAATGCCGTTCATCTTTGACGGTGTTGACAAAGGCGCGCACGACGTCCGGGTCTGATAGATCCTGTTTTTGCGCAACCTGTGACATGGTCAGATGCTGCTCAACCAAAAACACGACCAGTTCGGTATCCGATTTGCTCAAGCCGTGGTCGCGGCAAAAACGACGGGCGTCTTGTTTGCCGAGCTGCGAATGGTCGCCGCCACGCCCCTTGGCAATGTCATGAAACAAAGCCGCAATATAGAGCAGCCAGGGCTGCGAAAAATTGGCCATCAGCTGGCTGCAAAACGGATACTCATGCGCATGTTCGGGAATGCCGAAACGACGCACATTACGCACCACCATCAGGATGTGCTGGTCAACGGTGTACGCATGAAACAGGTCATGCTGCATCTGGCCGATGATGCGGCGAAAGTTAGGCAGGTAGCGACCCAGAATCGACAACTGGTTCATTTGCCGCAGGCCGTGGGTAATGCCTTGCGGCGCCTGCAAAATTTGCAGGAACAGTGCGCGGTTGGCCGGGTCGCGCCGGAAGCGCGCATCGATATGAAAGCGCGCATGCCAGATCGCTCTTTGCGTGCGGGCAGTCATGCCTCTGAGTTCGCCGTGCAATTGAAGTAGTAAAAATATCTCCAGAATCGCCGAGGGCGTTTGCTCGAAGAGTTTGTCATGAGCGATGTCGATCATGCCATTGACTTCATTGAAGCGCGGATTGACCGGACGCGATACGCAGTCTTGCGGAAATAATCGGGCTTCGATGTTTTGCAACAAAATAGTATTAAGCTGAGTGACCGCCTTGGCCGCCCAATAGTAACGCTGCATCAGCACTTCGCTGGAGCGCCGCGCTTCTGTCGTGACAAAACCAAAAGACTCGGCAATCGGTGTTTGCATATCAAACACCAGTCGGTCTTCGCGCCGTTTGGCATGCAAATGCAAACGAATGCGAATGTCTTTGAAGGCCCGTTCTTTTTCTGCCAGCTGACGGGCTTCGGTAGCAGTAATTAAGTCACGCTCGGCCAGCTTGCGCCATGAGTCACCCAGGCCAGCTGCCTTGGCCACCCATAAAATCACTTGCAGGTCACGCAGGCCACCCGGGCTTTCCTTGCAATTGGGCTCCAGGCTATAGGGCGTGTTTTCATATTTGACATGACGCTGGGACAGCTCCAGGGTTTTGTCCTGAAAAAATGCCCGGGCATCCATCGCCAGACTAAAACGCGTCTGCAGGGTTTTGAATAATGTGCGGCTGCCGGTAATCAGCCGGGCTTCGAGCAGGCTGGTTTGCACCGTAATGTCGGCAGCGGATTCGGACAGGCATTCCTCAACCGTTCTGATGCTGTGCCCGATATCCAGACCCAGGTCCCATAGCGTTTGCACCAGCTCTTCGAGTTTGATGCGCAAAGCTTCATCCGGCTCTTTTTCAAGCAGGATCAGCAGATCGATATCGGAGTAGGGAAACAGTTCGCCACGACCATAGCCACCGACGGCGACCAGGGCGGTGTTGCTGGCAAAGCCGAAGGATTTCCACAGGCTGCTGAGAACTGCATCGGCGTTTTGCCGCATGCGTTTGAGCAGTCGCTCCGGTTTGTGATCGATCTGGTAATCCGCAACGATCCGTTCACGATCGCGCTTGAGTTGTTCCCGCAGCGCCAGTGCTCGTGATGCCATCTCAGATGCTGGTGGCCGGATTGCCTGCATCAGGCTGGGCGACAAAGGACGGCGTCGCCGGCATGCCGGGCGAAACCGTCAGTACTTCAAAGCCGGTTTCGGTGACCAGCACCGTGTGTTCCCATTGCGCCGAGAGGCTGCGATCCTTGGTTTTGATGGTCCAGCCGTCACCCATTTCGCGGATGTCGCGACGACCGGCGTTGATCATGGGCTCAACCGTGAAGATCATGCCGGCGACCAGTTGTTCCAGCGTGCCGGGACGGCCATAATGCAGCACTTGCGGTTCTTCATGAAACACCTTGCCAATGCCGTGACCGCAAAATTCGCGCACGACGCTGAAGCCGGCTTTTTCAGCATGCTGCTGAATCACGTAGCCAATGTCACCCAGATGCGCACCGGGCTTTATTTTGGCAATGCCCAGCCACATGCATTCAAAGGTAATGTCGCCCAGACGCTTGGCCAGGATGGAAGGTTCGCCGACATAAAACATGCGGCTGGTGTCGCCGTGATAGCCGTCCTTGATGACGGTAATGTCCAGATTGACCACGTCGCCATTTTTCAGCAGCTTGTCGCCGGGGATGCCGTGACAGACTACATCATTGACCGAGGTGCAGATCGCTTTCGGATAAGGGGTGTACCCGGGTGGGCAATAATTGAGCGGGGCTGGAATGCTGTCCTGAACATTGACCATGTACTCATGGCACAGCCGGTCAAGCTCACCGGTGGTGACGCCGGCTTTGACGTGGGGAGCGATGAAGTCAAGGACTTCGGCGGCCAGTTTGCCGGCGATACGCATGCCGCGAATGTCGTCGGCGTTTTTAATTGAAATGTTGGACATAGTGTTATTGCCAGCAGCCGTGGATTGGCGCGGATGTGAATCAAGCCGAAATTATAGTCGAGCCAGTGGCCGGCTGCTCCCGGTCTAATGTGATTTTGAAAAAAGCAGGTTTATCGGGTAGAATCTCGGGTTGGCTTGGAAAGCTTTCAAATTATTCGTTTTTCAGGTCAGCCGATGTTGTTTAGGTAACGTTGTTTAGTTAATTTTTTGTAAATCGCGAATCTGCGCCGATAAGGGTGCTTGCAAAGCTGATCAATAAAGCTTGGCGAGTCACTGGCCAGATTCTAGACTCAACCCTGGAGAAAATATGTCCGTTACAATGCGCGAAATGCTGGAAGCCGGCGTCCACTTTGGTCACCAAACCCGCTTCTGGAATCCTAAAATGGCCCCGTACATCTTCGGCCATCGCAACAAAATTCATATCGTCAATCTGGAAAAGACCCTGGGCATGTACCAGGAGGCGATGAAGTACATCCGTCAATTGTCCGCAAACCGCGGCACCGTGCTGATGGTTGGCACCAAGCGTCAGGCCCGCGAAATCGTCGCCGCCGAAGCGCAACGTGCTGGCGTGCCTTATGTTGACCAGCGCTGGCTCGGCGGTATGCTGACCAACTTCAAAACCATCAAGACATCGATCAAGCGCCTGAAAGAAATGGAAGCATCGATTGCTGATGGTTCATTCGAAAAGCTGTCGAAAAAAGAAGGCCTGATGTTCAGCCGTGAACTCGAGAAGCTGCAAAAAGCCATCGGCGGCATCAAGGACATGGGCGGCATTCCTGACGCTATTTTCGTTATCGACGTCGGCTACCACAAGGGCGCCATCACCGAAGCGGCCAAGCTCGGTATTCCGGTCATTGGCGTGGTTGATACCAACCACTCGCCAGCTGGCGTGAACTACATCATTCCAGGCAATGATGACTCATCGAAAGCCATCGCCCTGTACGCACGCGGCGTAGCCGATGCAATTCTGGAAGGCCGTTCAAACGCGGTCAACGAAACAGTGGAAGCAATCAAAGGCGGCGCCGACGAATTCGTCGAAGTCAGCGAGCAGGCTTAAGTCCCGGCCTGTTTGGACAGCTCCGCCCTGGTGGCGGAGCGGAAAAATTGGGGCAACAGCAGTTCGCCCCTTTTTTTCGAGCAGATTATTTGTGATTTGAATTGATCAGGAGAAGAAAATGGCGGCAATTACTGCAGCACTGGTAGGTGAACTGCGCGCGAAGACCGATGCGCCGATGATGGAATGCAAAAAAGCACTGACCGAAGCCGATGGCGACATGGTTCGTGCCGAAGAAATTCTGCGCGTCAAACTCGGTAGCAAGGCTTCGAAAGCGGCATCGCGTATCACCGCCGAAGGCGTGGTCGCAACTTATATCGCCAATGGCGTGGGTGCACTGGTTGAAGTTAACTGCGAAACCGACTTCGTCACCAAGAATGATGACTTTTTGAAACTGGCCAACACCGTTGCCAAACTGATCGCCGAGCACAATCCGGCTGATCTGGCTGCGCTGGGTGCCTTGCCACTGGATGGCAAAACGGTTGAAGAGCAGCGCGCCGCGCTGATCGGCCGCATCGGCGAGAACATGTCGATTCGTCGTTTTCAGCGTTTCAGCACACCAGCCAAGCTGACTTCGTATTTGCATGGCACCCGTATCGGTGTGATGGTCGAGTATGACGGTGCGGACGAACAAGTTGGCAAAGACGTGGCCATGCACATTGCCGCGATGAAGCCAGTGTCCTTGTCCTCGGACCAGGTGCCAGCGGACCTGATCGAAAGAGAACGTTCGGTTGCGCACCTGAAAGCGGTTGAGTCAGGCAAGCCAGCCGAGATCGCCACCAAAATGGTCGAAGGTTCCGTGCAGAAGTTTTTGAAAGAAGTCTCGCTGTTCAATCAGCCTTTCGTTAAAAACGACAAGCAAACGGTGGAGCAAATGCTGAAGGCGGCCAATACCGCAGTCAAAGCATTCACCATGTTTATCGTTGGCGAAGGCATTGAGAAAAAGCAGGATGACTTTGCGGCCGAAGTGGCAGCGCAAGTCGCTGCTGCGAAACAGGCGTAAAGTCAGGCAAAACAAAACGGGCCGAGAGGCCCGTTTTTTTGGCCTGTTCAGGTCAAGCAAGAACACAGAGACAAACGGTAAAATATCAGCCCGGCTGGTCATTTACCCATCGTAATTTTGGACACACCAATAGGAGCCCGGCATATGTCAAAACCCGCTTATAAGCGCGTCCTCCTGAAACTCTCCGGTGAAGCCCTGATGGGCGAGGATCCTTATGGTATCAACCGCGCCACCATCGACCGTATGGTGGCCGATGTGGCCGATGTCGCCAAATTGGGCGTCGAGTTGGCCATCGTCATCGGTGGCGGCAATATTTTTCGTGGCGTAGCGCCCGGTGCACAAGGCATGGATCGCGCTACTGCCGACTACATGGGCATGCTGGCCACGGTCATGAATTCCCTCGCACTGGCTGACGCCATGCGTCAGGCTGGCATGGTTGCCCGCGTGATGTCGGCCATTGGCATCGAGCAGGTGGTTGAGCCTTATGTACGGCCCAAGGCCTTGCAATATCTGGAAGAAGGCAAGATCGTGATCTTCGCTGCCGGTACCGGTAATCCGTTTTTCACCACCGACACTGCTGCGGCATTGCGCGGTGCCGAGATTGGTGCCGAAGTGGTATTGAAGGCAACCAAAGTCGATGGCGTTTACAGTGCCGATCCGAAAAAAGATCCTACTGCAACCCGCTATTCAACCATCAGCTTTGATGAAGCCATTTCCAAACACCTGCAAGTGATGGACGCCACGGCCTTTGCTTTGTGCCGCGATCAAAAGCTGCCGATCAAAGTGTTTTCCATCATTAAACCCGGTGCACTGACCCGGGTTGTGATGGGCGAAGACGAAGGCACGCTGGTTCACGTTTAAAGCCATCAACATTATTTGTTTCGAACTGATTGAAAGGAGAGCAGCATGACCATTGCTGACGTCAAAAAAAATACCGAGCAGAAGATGCACAAGTCGATCGACACCCTGAAGGCCGATCTGGGTAAAGTGCGCACCGGCCGTGCCCATACCGGCATTCTCGACCATGTAATGGTTGATTACTACGGCACGCCCACCAACATCACCCAGGTCGCCAATGTGACCCTGATCGATGCCCGTACCATCGGCGTGCAGCCGTGGGAAAAGAAAATGCTCGGCGCGATAGAAAAAGCCATTCGCGAATCGGATCTGGGGCTGAATCCGTCTTCGCAGGGTGAAATCATCCGCGTGCCAACGCCGGCACTGACGGAAGAGCGCCGCAAGGAAATGGTCAAGCTGGTCAAGAGCGAAGCCGAAGACGCCAAAATTGCCGTGCGCAATATTCGCCGTGATGCCAACGAAGGTTTGAAAAAACTGTTGAAGGATAAGGCTGTGTCGGAAGATGACGAGCGTCGCGCACAGGATGAAGTGCAAAAGCTGACCGATAAATTCGTCGCCGAAATCGATAAGCTGGTGGTGGAAAAAGAGAAAGAAGTGCTGACCGTATAGCGCCTTCGTGCGTTGTTGCCGCACCGTTTTTTTCATTGATCTCCATGTGAAGCATGTCAACGCTTGCCTTCGACACTTATGACCCAAGCCAGCTCCACGCAGGATGTTCCCACCATGTCGGCTAACCCGGCGCATATTGCCATCATCATGGATGGCAACGGGCGCTGGGCGACTTCGCGTTATCTGCCGCGCGTAACCGGTCATGTCAAAGGTGTCGAAGCCGTGCGAGGCATCGTCAAAGCCTGCATGGCACGGCAGATTCCTTACCTGACGCTGTTTGCGTTCAGCTCCGAAAACTGGCGCCGTCCGCCCGACGAAGTGTCGATGCTGATGCGCTTGTTCGTCAGTGCGCTGGAACGCGAAGTCGGCAAGATGCACGAAAATAATATTCGCTTAAAAGTAGTCGGCGACTTGAGCCGTTTCGACGCTGCGCTGCGTGAAGCGATTGCCAATGCCGAAAATAAAACCGCCGCCAATACAGGTTTGACAGTGAGCATCTGCGCCAACTACGGCGGCCGCTGGGACGTGATGCAGGCGATGGGAAAATTGCTGGCTGAGCGGCCCGGTGCGACCAGCTTTACCGAAGAGGATCTGTCCTCACAGTTGGCGATGAGCTACGCACCTGAACCTGATTTGTTCATCCGCACCGGCGGTGAGCAGCGCATATCCAACTTTTTACTCTGGCAGCTGGCCTATACCGAGCTGTATTTCACCGAGACTTACTGGCCTGATTTTGATGCGGCGGCACTCGATGCGGCAATCTTGTCGTATCAGCAGCGCGAGCGGCGCTTTGGCCGCACCAGTGCCCAGTTAGTCGATGTCAAGAAAGCATCCTGATGTTGCGTCAACGCGTACTTACCGCCGTTGTTTTACTGATCTTGCTGGCAGCCGTTTTGGGTTCGGCTTCACAGCTGGCCTTTGAGCTGACGCTGGCTGTGTTTTTTGGTGCCGCCTGCTGGGAAAGCCTGCGTCTGTTTAGTGTTCGCTATCCGCTGCCGCTGGCAGCCATTGGTGCTGCCGCCTTACTGTTTTTTCTGCATGCCGGCACAACGAATTCCGTTACGCTAGCCATGCTGTGCGTACTGATCTGGCTGTTGCGCTTTGCGCCGGCACTGAAATTTGGTCTTCCCGATGCGACAGGTTTGCGCGGCCACTTGTTTACCCTGGTGTATTTGCTGGCCTTGCTGGGCTGCTTCATGGCGATTGCTGCGCTGTTCCAGCGCTCGGGACTGTTTCTGGTCTCGGTGATGGCCATTGTCTGGGTCGCTGATATTGGCGCGTATTTTTCCGGCAAAGCCTTTGGCAAACGCAAGCTGGCGCCGCATATTTCGCCGGGCAAAAGCTGGGAGGGCGCGTTTGGCGGCTGGCTGCTGGTCTTGCTGCTGGCAGGTGCTTCCACTTTTCTGCCTGCGTTCGAACAAACCTTCGCTGCGCAATTGCTGGTGCGTCTCGGTTGGGGCTGGTGGTTATTGCTGATGACGGTGGTGGTGGCCGCAAGCATCGTGGGCGATTTGTTTGAGTCGCTGATGAAGCGCCGCGCCGGTGTCAAAGACAGTAGTCGCTTGTTGCCGGGTCACGGCGGCGTGCTCGACCGAATTGACGCACTGATTCCGGTCATGCCGCTGGCACTGCTGCTCAGCGCGCTGAACTAAAGCGCGCACAGGAGAATCGGCACCATGCAAGCGATCACCATACTGGGAGCCACCGGATCCATCGGCTTGTCTACGCTCGATGTACTGGCCCGTCATCCTGAACGTTATTCTGTTTATGCACTGACTGCACACAGCAAAGTCGAAGAATTGGCGCAGCTGTGTATTCGCTTCCGTCCCAAGCTTGCCGTCGTGGGTAACGCAGAGGCAGCCGCTGTGCTGGCGCAGCGCTTGCGAACTGCGGGACTGACTACGGAAGTCAGTTATGGTCCGCAAGCGCTGTGTACTGCTGCCACCGACGCGGCTTGTGACACGGTGATGGCCGCCATCGTCGGTGCGGCCGGGCTGGCACCAACACTGGCTGCGGCGCGCGCCGGCAAAAAAATATTATTGGCCAACAAGGAAGCACTGGTGATGTCGGGCCAGTTATTCATGGATGCGATAGCCGCCAGTGGTGCGAGCCTGCTGCCGATTGATAGTGAACACAATGCGATTTTCCAGTGTCTGCCGCCAGACTATGGTCGTGATCTGCAACGGCATGGCATTCGAAAGATTTTGCTGACCGCTTCTGGCGGTCCCTTTCTTGAACGAGCCATTGAGACGCTTGATACGGTTACGCCCGAACAAGCGGTTGCGCACCCAAAGTGGAGCATGGGGCGAAAAATTTCAGTCGATTCGGCAACGATGATGAACAAGGGGCTCGAAGTGATTGAGGCCCACTGGTTGTTTGGTGCCACCTCAGAACAAATTGAGGTGGTGATCCATCCGCAGAGCGTGATTCATTCGATGGTGTCGTATGCCGACGGTTCGGTATTGGCGCAGCTGGGCAACCCTGACATGCGTACGCCGATTGCGCAGGCACTGGCTTATCCCGAGCGCATTGATTCGGGTGTGGCGCCGATTGACCTGATACAAATCGGTCAGCTAAGTTTTCGTCAGCCTGACATGCTGCAATTCCCTTGTTTGCAACTGGCCTATGATGCGCTGGCTGCCGGTGGCAGTGCCGCAGCCTTGATGAATGCAGCCAATGAAATCGCAGTAGAAGCGTTTCTTGAGCGGCAAATCGGCTTTCGCCGCATTCCGCAATTAATCGCGGAAGTGCTGCATCGTCTGCCCGCCGATGCGGTGCATAATCTCGACGACCTGCTCGAACAGGATCGCCGCGCACGCGAGCTTGCGCGGGCCTTGCTCGTCGCCTGAAACACATTACCGGAGCGACATCGTGGCTTTTCTTCAAACTGTGCTGGCTTTCGCCGTAGTACTTGGCGTGCTGATTATCGTCCACGAACTCGGTCATTATTGGGTCGCGCGCTGGTGCGGAGTCAAAGTGCTGCGCTTCTCGGTGGGGATGGGCAAAGTGATCTGGTCACGCCGGGTCGGTCCGGACCAAACCGAGTGGGC
>CANGAW010000035.1 GCA_947451925.1 Burkholderiales bacterium
AAAGACGCTGGGTCCCCCTTCGGGCCACGTCCCGGCGTGCATGCCGGGGCGACAAGGGATAGTCAGCTAGCCCCGTAAACGTCGTCCCGGCGCAGGCCGGGACCCAGTGACTTTAGTCAAACAACAAATATTCTCGCAGTGCCTGCCGCGTTATGCATCAAGCCGGCTTGTTCGACTTGCCACAGGCCGCATCGCGGCGTTGATCGTCCAGCGTGTTGGAAGTGAAATCCCGCCACACATCAACTTCATTTTTTGTAAATACGACCTCACCGCTGCCCATTTTTCCTTCGTACCAGGAAAATTCAAGCATGCGTCTTTTGTTCTGATCGCACATATATTCAAAATGAACTTTAGTCGATGAAATCGATTTTCCTGACACGGCCTTTGGCTGCTTGAAATCATTCAGCGTCCAGACACTGCCGATTTTGTCTTTCAGCGCGGTGGTGTCGAAATCAACATAGGCGCTAAATTCACTGGGCACACTTGCGCTCCCTTCACCGATGCTCGTCCATTCGGCACTGGCATTCGCCATTGGCAACAGGGCAATCGTTGCCCACAGCAGTAATTGGCGTTTTGCGGTCAATGTTTTGACAGGCTTGCGGGTGTTGGATGGCATAGTTCAAAATCCTTCATGAGCAAAAAATGCGTGGGAATAGAAAAAAAATTCTGACAGCTTGTTCAATTGGTTCGGGCGACGCGCAAACCGATAAATTCATAACGGCTGGTTGGCGAATAGCGGAAGCGATAGGCCGAGCGATGAAACTGCGGCAAATTGATCCATGAGCCACCCCTGACGATGCGCCTTGAGCAGTCGCCGCTGATCCAGGCGCTGCCATCTTGCGGGGCATCTTCATAATCAATATGCCAGCAATCCGCTATGCGTTCCCAGACGTTGCCGTGCATGTCAAACAAGCCCAAAGCATTCGGCTTTTTCATGCCCACCGGATGAGAGGTGCCGCCCGCATTTTTTTCTGTCCACGCATACTGATCGAGTGCGGATTCTTCATCGCCAAATGAATAGAGTGTGCTGCTGCCTGCGCGGGCGGAAAATTCCCATTCGGCCTCGGTCGGTAAACGGTACTGCTTGCCTGTTTTTTCACTCAGCTTGCGTACAAATTCTTGCGCCTCGTCCCAGCTTATATTTTCAACAGGCAGCGTTGCGCCTTGATGAACACTGGGATTGTGACCCATGATTGCCTGCCATTCTGTTTGCGTGACCTCATAGCGGCCAAGCGAGAAGGCTTTTATGTTGACCGTATGCCTGGGCAGTTCTTCGAACTCGCCAGTGCTGCCAGCAGCAGACGCAGAGCCCATTTGAAAATTGCCTGCAGGGATGGCGAGCATCTGCGGGCAGTCAGCGCAATCCGTGAAGGCGGCGTTTGCTTCCTGGCTGTAGACGGGATTCAGATGACTGATGCATAAAGCAGTCATGACGATCAGAGTTTTATTCATGCTTTTACAGTTGTTGGCGACGAGCGCTAAAGGTAGTGGATGTCTGGCGATATGTCGATCAAGTGCTGTTCAAAATTTTCCCGAATCGCCGGAAAAATATTCATCAATGCGATTTGCCCCGAGTAGATAATTTTCAACAGTCGGTGCAAAAGCTTCAAGAGAATGAATCTATACAAAATAATTGAAACACGTTAGGCTGAAAAAGCCGAATCGTATTCGGTGATTTGATTTTTAATCTCCCGTATTTTCAAGCCGTCTTTATTGACGGCTTTTTTTTGTTCAGATTTCACTGATCATGAATGAAAAATGTATCTTTTAACTTCATCAGTTTGTCTATGAGAATGCGGGAAAAAATACGGAAATTGAAATTGTTTAGCTCATGTTATTAATGCCAACTTTTTAAATTATATTGCGACAGCAGGTGTTGGGCAGTGAAGCTTCATTTGCACATGAAATGCGGATTCTTGTCAGGAAAACAAAGTACTTGCGGTGAGCATTTTTAAGGCACTTAAGCCTGCATTAAGCGGCGCTTATGTAAATCGAAAGGACAGTTGAATTCGTCTGACTGTATCTTGATGGCTTGAAACCGCAGCTGATAGTGATTCACTGTTAGATGTTTAATTGGGTTCAAAAAAGCCGCTAATTCTGGAAATTGACTTTTCATAACTGACGGTTTAACTTATCTCTGGCTAACAAGAGAAAATTTTTTTTAGCTAAATTCTGATAATAATTAAAGAGGGGACAAAGCCATGAAAGAATCGGGTAAAGCCGCGCTCGCAGCACTAGGAGTGGTATTGGCAGGAGCAGTCATTTCGACATCTTCTGTTGCAGGTGATGTAACGTCAGAGCGCTTGATTAACAGTGAAGCTGAACCAGGCAACTGGCTCAATCACCACGGCAATCTGGAAGCACATCGTTTTTCCGGCCTTGACCAAATTAATACCAAAAATATTAAGAACCTGAAAGTCGCGTTCACGTGGGCTATGGGTGGTACACAAGGTGGCGGTAAAGACGTCATTCAATATCAATACGCTGGTCTGGAAGGCACGCCTGTTGCTGAAGATGGTTTCCTCTACATCACCACTGGTTGGGGTGTGGTTACCAAGCTCGACACACGCGGCGGGATTCCACGTCAGATCTGGCAATACAATCCATCACCAGACCGCGACTATGCGACCACTGTTGCTTGCTGCGGTATTAACAACCGTGGTGCGGTTTTTGCCGGCAACATGATCATTTCGCCGGTCATCGACGGTCGTATCATTGCCCTGAACAAGGTCGACGGTTCGAAAATCTGGGAAGCGCAAGTCGCCGATCCAGGCAAATCGGAAGTTATTACCGGTGCACCGCTGATCGTCAAAGACATGGTCATCACTGGTATGGCTGGTGCTGAGTACGGTGTTCGCGGCTGGCTCGAAGCGCTGGACCTGAAAACAGGTAAGCGTCGCTGGAGAACTTACACCATTCCTGGTCCTGGCGAGCCTGGCCATGAAACATGGAAAGACAAGAACGGCGCATGGAAAACCGGCGGCGGCTCAACCTGGGTGACGGGTTCTTATGATCCTGAACTCAACCTGATCGTCTGGGGTACCGCTAACCCAGGTCCTGACTGGGACAATGCCTATCGTCCAGGCGACAACCTGTGGACCGACAGTACCATTGCTCTGGATGCCGATACCGGCAAGATCAAATGGGGCTTCCAACACACGCCAAATGACCCGTACGACTTTGACTCGGTTTCCGAGAACACCTTCGTCGATACCCAAGTCAACGGCAAATTCACCCGCGCTACCATCCATGCAAACCGTAACGGTTACGCGTATGCACTGGACCGTAAAACCGGTGAATGCCTGTGGGGTACACAGTTCGTCGACAAGCTGAACTGGTCGGGCGGTCTTGACGCAAAATGTAAGCCAAATGCTTACGATCCTAAGTCCGATGTTCAGGCTTACATGAAGGGCACGTCTGCTCAGCGCGGCACGGCAACCAAGGGCCGTGGCACGATTGACGGCGTCCTGGAGCCAGGTCACATGGGTGGTAAGAACTGGCCGCCAACGTCGTACAGCCCACATACCGGCATGTACTACATTCCGACCATTGAAGGCTGTAACAAGGCGTTTGCCGAAGTCACCGTTCCTGGTGCTCTGAAGCCACGTAACCTGTTCCTGGGCGGCGCACCGTTCTCGACATTCGAAGATCCAAACTGCGGCCGTATCACCGGCAGTATCACGGCTATCGAAGTCGCCAGCGGCAAAGTCACCAAAAAGGCTTACATGAAGCACCCACAACTCGGCGGCTTGCTGTCGACTGCTGGTGGTCTGGTGTTCTCGGGCTATGCTGAAGGTCAGGTTGTTGCACACGACGCCAGCACGCTGGAAGAACTGTGGAAGTTTGAAACGGGTTCCGCAATCAATGCGCCACCTATGAGCTACATGGCTGACGGCAAGCAATACATTGCTATCGAAGTGGGCCTCGGCGGTGCATGGCCACAGTGGTTTGTCACTGCTACGCCAGAACTGAAGAGCCAAGTTCCTAGCAACATGCTGTATGTTTTCGCACTGCCTTAAGTCGTAAGTAGAGGTCGGGCTGGTGAACATTTCACCAGCCCGTTTCACTGATCTCCTGATCAGAATTTATTAGTAAACAATATCAAAGGTTGAATGTATGAAAGGTTTCAGCTCAAATTTTAAGTCGGTGCTGGCTGCCGCTTTTTCTGTTGTCACTTTGTTTGCCGCATTGCCGTCCGTGGCGGCAGCTGAGGAAGAAGATCGTCCTGTTATCAAAGTACCGCGAGGCGGCGGTCGTGAGACGTTCACAAAGAATTGCACTACTTGCCATATGCCAGATGGTCGTGGCGGGCAAAATGAAGGTGGTTACGGCGCGGACCTGCGCGTGACCAAACTATCGGAAGATGAAGTCGTGAAAACCATCACCGAAGGTCGTCAGGGAAAAGGTATGCCTTCATTCAAAGGCATGATTGATGACGAAAAAATTCGTATGCTGGCGCAGTTTATTAAAGATGATCTGCGTTTGAAGAACTAATTAATAAGTATATTTTCCCGCCATGAAAATGGCGGGACTTTAAAGGCTGTTGCGATTTTTGCGACAGCCTTTTATTTTGCTTATTTGGTTTTAAGTGTGGCGCGTTCTGCGTCAGTCATTCGTTGTGACAGTTTTTCCAGCAGGCCGTTCATATCCAGTCGTGCATAGCGTTCGTTATTGGCAATCGCTTCTTCGACCCAGTGATACGCCTCCAGATAATTTTTATGACCGCCCATGCCGATTTGCATGTAGATCATTTTCATCAGCACTTTACCGTTCTTGTTTTTGCGTTCGACCAGTTTCTTGCCCAGTGCACGGGCTTCTGTCAGGTCGCCAATTTCCCGTCCATGGTCATACGCATCACGGCCCTGAATGAAGAGCGCCATGCTTTCATTTTCGTAATCGCACTTTTTGATATCGTCGGTCGGGCAGACAAACGCATCTTCTTCTGCGTGCGCAGGGGCAGTGATGCTGCCACAGCCGATAGTCAGTAATGCGGCAAGCAATAGGGACAATTTTGGTGAACGGGACTTTCTTTTCAATGGGGTCATCGCGGTCTCTGTAGTTATATGGGGCGTTGCATTACGCTAAATTGAAACGGTAATTCTTCCGTCCTGCTGACCGGAAGAATGAAAAAAAACTTATAAATTGATTGAGAAAAAAACAAAATTACGAAGAAATATTATTTGGACTTGCCAGCCATCTCATCGATAAATTTACCGGCCTTGGCGCTGTCGTAATAATAAACAACCGAGCTGAAGCGGCCGCCGGTATCCATTTCATAAACACCAACCATATCAATTTTGACATTATCACCGGTCGCTTTATGGATGGCATCCCAGGTAAAAATAACAGCAGCTGAACGGCCGCCGACGATCATTTTTTTGACAACGTACTTAGCTTTGAAATTTTTGAATTCCGATTCGAAGTATTCGCCAAAACGCTTTTTGCCGGTTTCGCTGGAAAGCGGACTTTGACGCGTGACATTGTCAGAGAAATATTTAAGCCAGCCACTCGCGTCGCTGGTCTCCATGGATTGATTGTATTCGTCCATGGCCTGATTAATGATGTGCTCGACTTGCATCTCGACAGAACCAGTGGCCAGTGCTGCATTCGAGAATAAACCGCCGAGCGACAGCACGACGATGCCCAGGCAATGACGGATGGTGCGACCAGAACTAATCATGAAATATTTCCTCTTGCAATTGGTAGATTAAACGGAATAAATGCAGGCTACATTTAAAAAACAAGTCCGGGAATTGCGGCACTATTTCCACACTACCCGGCTGGTTAAAATATCATTTATAAAAGTGGTTTGCTATAAAAATCGCTTGATCTTTTCGATCAAAATTTTCATAGTTAATGGTGTGATTTATTCACTACTTCCTGCTGCATATTTATTGATTCAGACATGCAGTTTTCAGCGTTCCGGTTTTGATTTTTTTAATACTGACTAAATATATATGAAAGCTCAAGAGCCAGTCTGGCTTGAAGTTGCACTCAACGGCCCCTGGTCGCAAGAACGCCAGCCCGGCATTCCTGTTAGCGCCGACGATATCGTTGCGCAAGCGCTGGCATGCGCTGCCGAGGGGGCTGCGATTATTCATTTTCATCCTTACGATGAAAGCACTGGCCGTCAGTCCGATGACTTCGCCATTTACGCCGCCATCATTGAAAGAATCCGCGCAAAAGCCGATGTCATTTGTTACGGCACCCTGCCGTTTGCCGGCGACATTGATGCACGCGTGCCCTTGACGCCTGCCCAGCGCTTCGCTGCTGTCGAACAGCTGGCGCAAGCCGGTCTGATTGAATGGACCGTGGTCGACCCCGGTTCCACCAATATCACTAGTCGCGCCGATCTGGCTAGCGGCAAGCAAGGGTTTGTTTATGCCAATCCCGAGAGCCATATTCGTTATGGACTGGATTTGTGTCAGCGCTTGGATTTGGTGCCCTCTTACGCGATTTACGAGCCCGGTTTCATGCGTCTTGGCGCGGCCCTGCAACGTCAGTGCGCGCCGCAACTTTCCCCAATTTATCGCTTGATGTTTTCAGACAGTTTTACGTTTGGATTTCCTCCCCAGCCTTGGGCAATCGATGCCTATCTGAAGCTGTTGCAGATTGAAGCGCCGGATGCGCCATGGATGATTGCCGGACTCGGTGTGCAAATCGATTCACTGATCGAACAAACGGTAAGCAACGGAGGCCATGTACGCGTTGGTTTGGAAGACGCGCCAATGGGTTGGCGTATTTCAAATATTGAACAGGTGCGCTCAGCAAGACGGCGCATTGAATCTTCGGGTGCACGGCTGGCCACGGCGGCAGATGTCAGGAAAAAATTGAAGACGACGTCGCTGACTAAATAAAACTTCCAAGGTTAATAATGCTGCAAGTGCTGCACACTAAGTCAATCCTGCCTCTGCTCTGTCTGTTTGCATTGCTGCTGTTTGCGCTGCCTTTCAATAATGCGAAATCGGACACCGATTTGCCCGAGTGTTTTTGGAACCCATCGAAAAAGCAATGCACCGCCGAGGATCAGTTGTATGTGCAGCCAGTTGCTGAACTCAATGCAAAGCAAATGCAGCGCTTTGAAGAAGGCTTGAAATTATTCAAAGCGCCGTGGACGGTGTTTCCGCTAATCGATGGCGAGTGGGGCCTGGGCCCGACCTTCATTGCCAGCTCCTGCACCGGTTGCCATGTCAATGCCGGACGCGGTGCCACCGTTGATGCCTCCAACAAAGTCATTGTCGAGCAGCTGGTCAGGATTTCTGTTCCCAGTGCGGTCGATTCCGGTGAGCCGGTGGCGCATCCGCTGTATGGCAGACAGCTGCAAGTGTTCAGTATTTTCGGTGAATCGCTGAGCCGTCCTGCAACAGGTGAAGCCGAAGTTTATGTGGACTGGATTGAACAGAAAAAAGCCCTGGCTGATGGTACCGAGATTGCGCTGCGTCGGCCGCAGATTCGCATTGCCAATCCGGTGTTTGGCGAACTTGGTGCTTCCACCATGATGTCCTTGCGGAACACGCCGGTGTTGCTGGGTTTGGGCTATCTCGATGCAGTGCCGGAAGAAGCGATTTTGAATCTGGCAGCGCAGCAAAAAGCGCAGGGATTGAATGGCCGTCCGAATTACGTCAAAGACGACATCAGCGGCAAACTCAGTCTGGGGCGTTTTGGCTGGAAAGCCAACCAGCCAACATTGAAGCAGCAAGTAGCAGCGGCCCATATCGGCGACATGGGCATTACTTCCTCGCTGTATGAAGAACAAAATTGTCCCAAGCCACAAGCGCAATGTCTGGCTGCGCATCAAACCGGCAAGCATGAGTTGAGCGATGCGACCTGGGATGCGATTACGCTGTTTTTAGCCTATGTCGAAGCGCCGCCGCAACCAAAAACAGAGCACACCCGGTTTGCACAAGGCGAAAAACTATTTCAGGCGGCGGGTTGCAATGGTTGTCACGTTGCCGAGTTAAAAACCGGCAGTTTTCCAGCCATGCCGGCCATTGAAAACAAACGCTTTGCGCCTTATACCGACTTGCTGCTGCATGACATGGGCGAGGCACTGGCAGACAATCGTCCGGATTTTCTGGCCAGTGGCCGCGACTGGCGAACCGCGCCCTTGTGGGGAATTGGCTTATCAAAGCGCGTCAATGGCAGCACCAACTTTTTGCATGATGGCCGCGCACGTTCTGTGACCGAGGCGATTTTATGGCACGGCGGCGAATCGGAAAAATCCAGAGAAAAATTCGCCCATCTCAATAAAGCCGAACGGGACTTGCTGGTTGATTTCGTTAACGCGCTGTAGTGCGGGTCTGTTTGCAGGTGAAAAATATTGCTCTCAACGCGCAAGGGATTTGTTTGACCTATTGCCCTTAAAACTTCTAAGGTGAGCATCTTATCCATTGACTCTGACAGATGGCATACCCATGCAAACCACACTCACTCTGCGTTCAGTTGAAACCATTCCGGTCTTTATTCCCTTAAAGCGTCCTGTGGTTTCCAAGGTTGGCTTTTTTGATCATTGGCCAGTAATACTGATCAATTTGTATACAGAGGAGGGCATTGTCGGCCATAGCTATCTGGAGCCCTACCTTAAAAATTCTTGTCGCTACATTATGCCGGCGATTGAAGATCTGGCGGCGGCCAGAAAAGGCAAACCTCTCGCACCGATGCAGGATTTCATTCAGGATCGCGCTTCATTAGGCCTGGTTGGTTATGCCGGCATGTCGATGATTGCCGCCGCCGGACTTGATATGGCAGCCTGGGACGCCCTGGCCAAAGCTGCCAATCTGCCGTTGGCCAATTATCTCGGTGGTTCAATTGCGCCCGTACCTGCTTATAACAGTAACGGCTTGTGGCTGACAGAGCTTGATCGACTTGCCGACGAAGCCGTCGAACTGGTTGCGGAAGGTCATTTCACGGCGCTGAAATTGCGTCTGGGTCGCAAGCATGCGCGCGAAGATATCGAAGCTATTCGGCTCATCAGACAAGCAGTTGGTGACGATATCAAACTCATGGTCGACTTCAATCAGGGGCGTACTTTTGGTGACGCCATAGAACGTTGCCAGGCACTTGATGATCAGGGCGTTTACTGGTTTGAAGAGCCGATTGTGTATGACAATTTTGAAGGGTATGCATCGCTGCGCGCCAAACTCAAGACACCGATCCAGCTTGGTGAAAATTTTTACGGCCCGCGCGATATGCATCACGCAATCAAAGCCGGTGCCGGTGACTATGTGATGCCGGATCTGATGCGTATCGGTGGCGTTACAGGCTGGTTACGGTCAGCACCCATTGCCGCTGCTGCCGGCATTCAGGTCTCAACGCACTTGTACCCTGAAGTCTCGGCCCATCTGATGCGTGTGACTGAAACAGCGCATTGGCTTGAATGGCAAGACTGGGCCAATCCTATCCTGAACGAACCGTTTGAGTTGGCTGACGGCCAGCTCATCATCCCCAACCGGCCTGGTGCGGGCATCTCCTGGGATGCCAATGCCATCAAGGCCTACCGTTTCGACATCTAGTTTGGAAACAGGGATTAAGCAATCACGAATAGGCGGCGGGTCACACCAGGCGATAAGCTTACCGGTGCTGATCCCTGATGGGGTTTCTTAAACAAACAAGAACAATGGAGAGTGAAATGAAGATTGAAAGCAGCAAGCACTACGCAAAGCGAATCGGATTCGTCAACAAGCGGCCTGATCTGACACTGGAACAGTTTGTTGCACACTGGACCGGTGTCCATGCGGTTCTGTGCCAGCGCATTCCCCGTCTGCGTCGCTATGCAATCAATGTCATTGACCGTGCCGCCAATCCGCATATGCCTTTCGATGGCTTCAGCGAATTATGGTTTGACAGTGTGGAAGATCATGATGCCGCGTTCGCCAGTCCACAAGGGGTTGAACTCCTTGCTGACGCCAAAAATTTTACCGAGAAACTGACCGGTGTTTTGGTTCGCGAAGAGCGTTTTATCTGGCCCGACCATAATGAATTTGCAGGCTAAGGCATTTAATTTTATGGTTGCGGCGTAAGCTGAACACGCTCAACGAAATATTCGGTGTCGCCAAAGCAGGAGCCGGGAAGACCTTTGTGCTGCGCATAACTGAGCACCACATGCTTGCCGGCAGCTGCCAGTAATTGTCGGGCAACGTCATCGTTGCGTACCGAGAAAGCAAATTTTTCCGGGATCGCTCCCGGCACAGTGGTCATCAACAGCTCGCCTTCCCAGGTTTTGCAAATCCAGCCTTTGTTGGAAAATTTTTGCATGGTGCCAGCGCGCTCGCCTTCTGAATACGACCAGTGCAATGCAGACCAGACATAAGCGGCAAACAGCAGAGTGACAGCTGCGATGAAGGCACACAGGCCAATTAACAGCGGTTTGAAACGAATCATTGCAGTCCTTGTTCGATGGTTGATGCGGCCTCAGTAAGCAGCCTGCTTAGTGGCAGGAAAAAGCTTATCACACGCGCTTTTTCCTACAATTGAATTACCGATAGCTTTTATTTTTTTATCGCAGACTGATCCAGCCAGCGATAAAAGAAATACTTGGCTAGTTGAACACAAGCCAGATAAATCAACACGGGAGTCAGCAATACGACATAGAAAAACAGTGGTGGCGCGACAAAGCCGAAGTACTGCCCTAAGGGTAGCAGAGGCAGTGTAATGGCCAGCACGACGACCAGCAGCGAAGTTAATGCCAGCACTGGGTGCGGTTTGCTCTTTAACGGATTGCCCCGGGTCCGGATGATAAAAATCACCAGCACTTGCGTGCACAGTGATTCTATAAACCAGCCTGTCTGAAACAGTTTTTCATCGGCGTTCAGCAAGACCAGCAAAATATAAAACGTTAAGAAATCAAACGCAGAGCTGATCGGTCCAATCACCAGCATGAAATTGCGAATGAAATTCAAATCCAGAATTCTTGGTCTGGCGATTTCCTGTGCATCGACAACATCGAGCGGAATCGGTATTTCGGAAATGTCGTAGAGAATATTGTTGAGTAAAATTTGCGTTGGCATCATAGGCAAAAAAGGCAGAAACAAGGCCGCCCCTGCCATGCTGAACATATTGCCGAAATTGGAGCTTGTTCCCATCATGATGTACTTCATGATGTTGCCAAAGGTACGTCTGCCTTCCATTACGCCGGCACACACGACATGTAAATCCTGCTCCAGCAAAATCATGTCGGCGGCTGCTTTGGCGACATCCACGGCCGAATCAACGGACAGCCCCACATCGGCCGCATGCAGCGAAGGCGCATCATTAATGCCGTCTCCCATATAGCCCACTACATGACCGTTAGCTTTCAGCGCAAGGATCACCCGCTGCTTCTGGCTCGGGTTCACCCGGCAAAACAAGTTGGCAGTTTCTACCCGGCGCTGCAACGCATGGTCATCCAGTGCCGTGATGTCTTTGCCTAACAGTACGCCCGTGACATCGATGCCCAGTTGTTTGCACACATGCCTGGTCACCAGATCACTGTCGCCGGTGACGACTTTGATGGCAACGCCGGCTTTTTGTAATTGCGCCAGCGCTGACGCTGCGCTGTCTTTGGGTGGGTCAAGGAAAGCGGCGAATCCGGCCAGTACCAGTTCAGTTTCATCGTTGACGACGGCCGCCGTATGCTCGCGCGGCACTTCACGCCAGGCGATGCCGAGCACACGAAGTCCATCTGCTTCCAGCGCATGGTATTGATCGCGAACGCGGTGCAAACAGGTATCGCTGAGGTCCTCAGGTGGCGAACCAGCGCCCACTTCAGCGTGGGTGCAAAGCTTGACGATTTCATCGGCAGCACCCTTGGCAACGAGCCAGCGCTTATTGCCATCGTCAATTAATACGGAGACGCAGCGACGTTCGAAATCAAACGGAATTTCATCAATCTTGCGCCAGCCATGCACATCAATGGATTGATGGTTGAGTATGGCTTCATCAAGCGGACTCTTGAGGCCGGTTTCAAAAAAGCTGTTCAGATACGCCAATTCCAGAACATGCTGACTATCGTTTCCTGTCAGATCAAGATGTTTTTCAAGACGTATTTTGGCTTCGGTCAGCGTGCCTGTTTTGTCGGTGCAAAAAACATCCATCGAGCCCAGGTCCTGAATGGCAGTTTGTCGCTTCACAATCATTTTTAATCTGGCTAAACGAATCGCCCCACGCGACAAGGTCACCGATATCACCATCGGCAGCAGCTCAGGCGTTAAGCCAACCGCCAGCGCGACCGCAAATAAAAAGGATTCAAGCCAGGGCTTATGAAACCAAGCGTTAACCAGTAATACGAACAAGACCAGTACCACCGTCAGCCACATGATCAGCATGCCAAAGCGGCGCGTGCCGAGTTCAAAGGATGTCGCATGGCTTGGCTTGTCGACGATTTCAGCGATTTCGCCAATGGCTGTCTCAGCGCCTGTTTTTACAACCAGTACCCGTGCGCTGCCGCCAATGACGGATGTGCCCATGAAGACGGCATTGTTCGCATCCTGTAATTCAGTAGATGCTGCAGGTAACAGGCCCGGACGCTTTTCAACCGGAAAGGCTTCGCCTGTGAGCAAGGACTGGTTAAGAAAAAAATCTTTGGCCTCAATCAGTAAACCGTCTGCCGGAATCAAGTCGCCAGCTGACAGCAAGGCCACATCACCCGGAACAATGTCAGCAACAGGGATTTCACATGGCTGACCATCGCGCATGATCGTGGCGTGTACAGAGACAGATTGCCGCAGTTTGTCCGCCGCAGCATTGGCTCTGAATTCCTGAATAAAATCGAGCGTTACGCTCAGCAGTACGATGCCGCTGATGATCAAAAAATTGGTGGTCTCACCAGTGAGTGCGGAGACAAAACTGGCGATCAGTAAAATTAAGACAAGAGGGTTTTTGAATCGCGAAACAAATTGCCACAACAAAGAATGGCTTTGATGCGATCTGAAAGTGTTGATGCCGACCTGTTTTCGTAAATTGGCAGCTTGCTCACTGCTGAGTCCGGCACCAGCGTTTTGAATGCGGCTTTGAACAGAAGCATCAATCCACCACGCATTTTTTTCCTTGCCTGCATGAGGCAAATTTTTTGATGCGCTGATTTTCAGATAGTGATCCATTATCTGCCGTAGTGTATATCTGTTCCGACACCTATCTCAAATTTCCTGACTGATCAGCACGGGTTAAAGCTTCGAGCTTTGCCTTGCATTTTCAGCTAATAACCCGAATCAAAAATATGAGTTAAAACAGCGTGATACTGTCGAAAAGTATGTGCGTATTTAATGTGGCTTTATGAATATTTTTGAAAAATTTTAGTTAAATTCAATGCCTTTATTGCTTTTTTAAAATTTACTTTTTTAATATGGAATTGGTTATTAAATATAAAAAAATAAATTAAAATGGACATTGGTTGGAATAAACTAAAATTTCTAATTAAAAAAATGGCGAATAAAAATAAAATTCAGTTTTAATCGTTCGGCGCTGATGGGTTTGTTTGCATTGGTGATGTGTAACGGCCAGGCTTTTGCAGAAGATAATCTTGCATTCGAAGGATTTAAATTATCTTTGGGTGTCGGTATGGTGTCGGCTGGCGGAACTGCCACAACTACGGGTACTGGCGTTTTTAGTGGCACCGATTTGACTGTAGGTGGCGGGGCAGGGATTTTTTCGGGTGATTACAGTGCTACTAACAACTCATCATTCAATCCAAATAATTTTGTTGGTCGGCTTGAGTTGGGTTATGACTGGGCTGTGAACGAAAACGGCATCCTGGGCCTTAGTTTGTCCGAGGACTTCAGATCCAGCAATACTTCTGCTGCTCTCGGCAGCACATTAACCTTGGTTGATTGTGATGTAGATTCTGTTGGAACCTGTTCGTCAACAGCCAGCTATAGAACTTCTCCAAGTATCAGCATGGATGGTCCATATGCGCTGGCTCTGAGAGCCGGCTATGCAACAACGAAAAACAGTATGGTCTTTGTAAAAATATCGTATGCGCAATCCAAGCTGACTGGCGATTTCAACAAGACTGTTCGCGGTGTGGGTTTGGGTTTCGAAGCCAATCTGAGCGAGTCCTGGTTCATGCGCGGCGAACTTGAAGCGATTCAATATGCGGCATTTGATGCAACGACAAGCTTTAGCGATAGCGATACCTTCGTAGGTACCGTGACTGACCGCATCAAGCTGAGAAGCAATGCGGCACGTATCATGATCGGCGTGCGCTTCTAATAAATAATCAGGGCTGCCTCCGTCCCATTGGGGGTAGCCCGGTTATCGAGACTGCGCTTAGTTAGCGCCAAGCCCCGAAACTGGTTTCAAAAAACTGTTCAGATAAGCCCGTTCCAACACGTGCTGACTATCTTTGCCTGCCAGATCGAGACGCTCCTCCAGAAGTATTGTGGCTTTGGTCAAATTTTTTAACGATAATAATAGAAACGATGGCAACCAGACTTCCGGCGATCATATCGGTCAGGTAATGACCGCCGTGCGATGGTGTCGAAAGCAGCATCAGCCCATTAATAAAATAAGAAGCCAGATACAAAACGCTGCCCCGGTAAGCATAAGCAAAAATAATGGCAAGCACCGTGTGATACGACGGTAAAGTCACGATCCCCTTGAGGCTGGCTAAGGAAAAAGTCGATGTGGACCCATCGCGCAAGGCAAACAAATCTGGCAAGTGGACAGCCCTTTCAAGTCCTACTCCGAAATACTGAAAAGTACCCACCGCAGGAATAAATCCTGATATCAAGGCGGTGATCACCAGCGAAATCGAGGCAAGCAAAAAGAGTTCATCATTGCGTTGGTGACGTGACGCGTTTGAAAAATAAAAGAGTGAAAAAATAATTTGCGGGACGATGCTGCTGTAAAAAATCAAGAGAAAATTATTAAGAAGCAGATGAGAATGCACGAAAGAAAACCAGCTCATCCAGTTAAAACCAAGCTTGGTATCGAGGCGTACAAATTCGCTGTCATAGAGCGGGAAATTCAGATGAGCAGCAAGGTAGGTCAGCACGCTTCCTGCAGCAAAGAAAACAAGCCAGAGGGAAAAGTAATACAGGATATGAGCGAGCCGTTTGTACTTGCCGGATGAGTCGCAGAGTAAAGCGATTAAAAGTATCCCGGCAATCTCCACCAGCTTTTCTTCCCAGCCTGAAAATTGCAGACCTGCTTGCTGTGCCCAGACCCAGTCAAGCATGATAATGCCCGCGATTAACCATAGGGCATTCGTACCGATCGGCATATTTAAGGTCGAAAATTTAAAACTCCAGCGTTTTCCCAGCAACATACGGCGCTCCAATATTGTTTTTATTTTAATTATCATTGTTCCCAATAATAATTTAATTGATAATTGGCAAATGTATGTACAGAGCGTACTGTTCTAATAGCAATTCTAGGGGAAACGGGAGCTGAAATGATGCAAGACAGGATGTAGAATCGTTTTTTACGCTCTATTCCCTTTGCCGCTCCTCATTTTCTTTTGTTACGTGAACTACTTCGTGCACCGCAGGCCATCGGTGCGATTTGCTCGAGTTCGCAAAAGCTAGCTGACCGCATGGCTGCGTGTGTGGACGGTGATGAAGACAAATGGGTAATTGAACTCGGCGGAGGCACAGGGGCGATTACACAAGCCTTGCTGCGTCGGGGCATTCCAGCCAACAGATTAATCGTGATTGAAAAATCGGCAAGGCTGGCCAGTCATTTATCGCGGCGTTTTCCCGACGTGCGTATTGTGCAATCCGATGCTGCTGATAGTACGCAGGTGATAACAAAAGGAATGCAAGTCAGGGCAGTCGTATCCGGCCTGCCGCTTCGTTCACTGGCAGCGCAAGCTGTTGGTGACATTACCAAAGCATGGGCTGAGATATTGGAGGAGGAAGGGCGTGTGATCCAGTTTACCTATGCACATTATGGAGAGTCGCCCTGGCTCAGTGCAGGTCTGGTAAAAGCTGCGAGTGAAACAGTTTGGGCCAATATTCCGCCAGCCCGTGTGGAAGTATTTACTATGACACCCGACATCACCATGCCAGGAGCTACGGGCTTGCATAAAGCTTAAATTCTCACATTATCTGAACCACTTTTGCTTAGGCCTTAGCTCAGTTCAGCTGCGGCTTCGCATTGATGATGCAGATATTGGTATCGAGCAGATACCAGATCAAGGCAACAGCTACTGGCGTTTTTTCAAGCAAGCCAGAACTTCACTTTTCAGGGTCTCAGCTTGCCGATTCGCTTCGTCCTGCCATACCGGGATAAATCGTCCATGGTCAATCTGTATTGCAATCTGCTTTGTCCAACGCTGCCGGCAAATTGGCAAACATTACGCCGCGCTCCAGCTCCCCGACTTCCCGCCGTGTTTCTCCATCACTTTCACATCCGTCATTACCATGCCGCGATCCACGGCTTTGCACATGTCATAAATAGTCAAAAATCAAATGCCGGTGTCAAGAAAATCAAGGACCTGCAAGAACAAGAAAATAGAAAAAGGATTAATCCTGTCTGATTGTTTAGATGTAATTAGGCCTGATTTAGGCCAGAGAAAAGCTTATCACATGCTGTAATGCAACCGCATACTGGGTGAATTCCAGAGGCATGAGTTTATGATTTAGCAGACCCCACCGTACCCCCACCCCCGCTTATTGGCGAATGGGACCCAAACTAGACCCAATCAGTGTTTGATAAACGCTATTGAAAAATTTACAGAACGATGTCGAGCCTTTGGCAGACAGTGAAATTAGACTATTGACCATCTGCTTAGTGCAAATGCTGTTCAGGGATACTGCCCCTAGAACTAAGGGCAAGCTTGTCCGACAGAAAACGCGGTGCTTTGGCATTGATTGCCGCATTTACCTGCGGCTTGAAGAAAAGTGCCCTGTGTATTCATAAGGCAATTTCCCATACATAGCTGGTGTTGAGACTTCGCCTGTCGACAAGCTGGATTTAATGAATTGTGCCCCTGCTCGGTAGTTTCACAGCCTGTGAAAATTAAAACACAAAAAAATAATGATATGGCTTCAATAATTTTTTTCATAATAATTTCGTCAATTTATGCGTTCGGTCGATAACGGGCTGGTCCAGAACTACCCGCAGCAATCAGCTCGTATGAAATTCGAGCAAAAACATTTGTTTGATCTTTGATAGCACTCAGTATTTTTAGTGCTTTTTCCGGCTCACCTAATTCTCTGTGTAACTCTACAATTTCGAAGAAGTTTGAAGGAGGTATTTCTTCTAGCATGAGCATCAAGCGCAGCATGTTATCTATCTGGACTGTGCTGGGTTCGTATGCTGGGTAAGTTTCTGGGCTTGTATCTTTATGAGTTCTATATACGGCGCGATATCCATCGTTCAAGCAACGCCAATATCTCCGCCTAGCCACTATCAGCATTTCATGATCAGTGAAGTTTGTCGCCAACAATTCAGGGAGCTCACTATCGCTAACGCGTTCAGCAACCGGTGGAATGGGTATTTGAATTGCTTCTATTGCTGTCACTTGCCTCACTCCGAAAAGGCGTTCCATAGCTTGAGTGGTTGTTTCCCCACTTTTCCTTCGTAACCACGCTTCTATTTGTAGTGAGCGGGTTATTTCGCGGACTGGTTCTTTTTTGCGTATTAATTCGAGTGATTCAGACTGAGACAAAAGAAAGTAGCTTCCGCACGTACAGCGTCTCAGGCCGCCATCAGTCGGGGATAAGCTTCCGACAGCTCTTCCATCCGTCCAGTGCTCGTTAGCCATGAAATTTAGGGAGGAAAATGCAACTGTTGATAGCCGCTCTCCGCAGCATGGCGCTTTAATTACTTGGTGGCCAGCGATGCGTGTCATCTTATGAAAATAAAATTCGTTTGTATGCGGCTATGCCTCTTGATAATTCTTTGTTATTCATAAGAAGATAGTTAGTTGCATTTTGAAAAAAACCGAAAGTTGCCGATACTCTCATTAAATCACCGAAAGACATCTCATTAAAATAATAAAGGCTAAACAGTACGCAGAATGGGATAACGTAAGAAAGCGCAGACAACACACTGATGAAGACCGATAGAAAGAAATTCTTTTTTGCTGAAAATATCCTTATTAAACTCACCGCGCGAAGATAACTATTAAGTGTGCTGGTGATGTCAGTTATCGAGGTTCCATTAATTACTTTCATGCGGAAAGTATTTTCAGCTCGGCGTCTTAGTTTGTCCGTTTTGGTTACAATTGGATAATATTTTCCTGAGATCCATGTTTGTATAATAATAAAAAATACTGATGCAAATAAAAGAGGATAATAAATTGTGGTGTTTATATAAATTATTTTTATTGAATTTGGTGTCCAGTACGTAATGGCAATAATAGTTGCAAGTGCTTTTACTGAGTTAAAAATGTACATCGGTAGTAGTATCGAAAACTTTTCGGCAGCCAAAGTCGCATCATCAATTAGTTTTTGATTTGAGTTTTGAGTTAATCCTGCTGCATGTAATTGGTGCCCAGCCATCATTGAAAATTTTACTTTTAGTTCAAGATCCAAATATTCTGAGACTAATGAAAATAATGAAATGCATATTGCAATTCCACTTGAAATAATTATATATTGCAATGCATTAAAGCCAAACTCAGTTATATTTTTTTGGATAATTGATTGGTAAAAATTACTATACCAATTCAATATTTTAAAATCTAACCATAAATTTAAAGCTAAAATAACAAGCCCAAATAAAAATAATAATTTAATTTTCCGGCTTATCATTAATTGCAACTTTTGGATTGTAAACATCGCACATTCGTTTAAATAAGCCATTTTCTTTTTTTAAATCTAGCCATGCCCATTGGCCATTTCTATTTACTTCTAAGAAAACAGGGTTGGTGCCATTTTCATCACAAAGGAAATCTAGCCTTCCATAATTTAAGGCAGCTTCTTTCATAAATATTTTAATGTTCGCTTCAAACGATTTTTCGAGCTTAATAAATTTCCAGTCCTCAGTTAGCTTAAATATTTCTTTACGCCAATCCACACCAGTAAATTTATTTCTTTGTAATTCAAAAGCATATATTTCACCATGGACATACGCAATTGTTAAGTCATGGCTTCGAGTTATTTTTGATTGTATTGTCCATAAACTGGCATCTAAAATTTCGCCGCTTACATCAACTGTGTAAAGAACATTTCCACTTGAAAATTGCTTCCCAGATAGACTTTTGGCCACAGATTCTTTTACAAGTCCCAGCTCTATATTTATTGAAGTTTCCGCTGTCGCTATTGTGAAATAATTAATTGCAATACGTGACTGTTGGTGCTTAGAGAATTGATAATCTTGGATTGGAGCGTTAAGTAATTTTTTGCCCTCTGACTCAAGAAGAAAAAAAATTTCATATATTAAATATTTCCATTCCGTTGCGAAATACATATCATCATAAGGACTTTCTTTAGGCTCGGATAAGAATGGTTTTCTCCAAATGCATTTTTCAATGTCCGTATTTAAATATTTCTTATTTGATATTTTTGACTTGATTTCTAACTTATCACCTGATAATTTTATTTCCCAGTCGAAAGGCCTATCATAATTAATCCGAATGAAGGAATCAGTTCCAATTTCATTAATCAGTAGATCAACTGTTACATCTTGGCTATTTGTTATAATTATTGTTTTCATAATAAAAAAGGCCTGTATTAACAGGCCTTGTAAAATTCTGTTTTAAATTAATCGTTATCATTATCCCAAGGTCTGCCTTGACTGTTATATGTTTGTGTGCCATTACCTGTGAAGGTCAGTACACCGGAAGTTTCACCAATCAGACTTTGATTGCTCATTGAATATTCTTGGGGCTCAACTGCAACTCGAATCGGGTCGCATGAAAACGAAAAAGGTGATTTCATTTAGGCATCCTTAGTTAAGTATATTATTAGTAACAGATCGTTACATTGGGTATCTTATCCCGTGGTATCAAATGCGTCAACCATGCACGATTGTGTACATGGCAAAGCCGTCAAATATCTATTCAGGAGATAAAGCGCTAGTTTCATTAGGTGTTGCAATTCGTCTCGCGCGTAGGCAAATTGGTCTTTCTCAAGAAGGGCTGGCAGCAGATGCGGAGATGGACCGATCATATGTGGGCGGTATCGAACGCGGCGAACACAATTTGACGATAATGAATTTAAAAAAATTAGCTGATGCCTTAAGCATCAAGCCTTCAAAGCTGCTTGAATCTGCGGGGCTGTAATCTCCGATTTTGCATTGCTGAAAGCTACAAGCGGCTTGAAAGTTGACGGGTGTATTTATGAACAACGAAATTCAGCAAATGCTATTCACCGCAGCTGGCAAAATTCAGTGTCTACGATGCAACGCCAAATCTACACGGACAGGTCAGCAGTGCGGTCGGCCAGCACTCAAATCAAGTAAAACACAGAAGTGCCAGTTCCATGGCGGGCGGTCCACTGGTCCTAAGACAGCTGAAGGTAGGCAGCGCATAGCTGACGCGCAGACAATCCACGGCAGAGAGACTAAAACAGCTAGGTTGGAACGGTCACGTGGGTCGTTACGGTTGGCCCAGCTTGAGGATGCAATGCACGTGCTTGGCATGACGACAGCAAATCGCATACGTGGTCGGAAACCTAACGGCTATATCCCACTTCGAACAATTGAAGACGTGTGCCGATATCTGCTTGACACTGAATCACACCTTGTTGGTAGCTCAGCCGAAGCCCTCTGATTGAATTTCCTTAAGACCTATGGCCCGAATAGAACTGGTTGCATTAGTCTGCTGACCTTCAGGGTGTCCAAAGTGTCCAAACAACGGTTATTTTGATTTCTGAGATGTCGGCCCAAATGTCCAAAGTGTCCACACCCCCTATAGGGGGTGGACTTATGGACTCAACTTATTATTGTCTTAATTATGATGGTAGCCAGACCCAGCCGTCTTCACCTTCAAGCCCAGACAATAGATGCCCGCCCGCTAAGAGCCCTTGTAAAAGTGACCGTGCTCGGTTGCTTCGCTGGTTTTGTCTGACAGATGCCAAGGTATCGATGATGGCGGTCACAGCATCCTCCGTACTTAGGCACTTAGTTTGAACTGAGGAGTTAGCCCTTCCCATTTCAGTACTTATATTTATTGCTGAACGGGTAGCGCGGAGTGCTGCCTTCTGAACCGAACCTTTCGGGTCGGCTAATTGAAATATCTGTGCACAGTCCCGTTCAACAGTGCAACTGCTGATTTCGTCGCCGTCTGCATCGTGACCGAGAACATGGGGCTTTAGTTTGAATGAAAATTTTGTTCCGTCTTCGCCATCTTTGGCCTTGGCGATGCCCCATGATCTAGCTACGACACTCCGTTCAACTTGAATCGCTCCGTCAAGTGCCGCGAAAAGCGAACTATGGCCACGAAGTCCTTTGCCCACATCCTTACCTGTGTGGTGGATCAGAACAACCAGACCTGAGATGGCAATTTGCAGGCGTTTTGCTCCTTCAAGAATCTTACCCATATCGCTGCTTGAATTTTCATCGGCCATGGGTGCTGAGCGGTTGAGTGTATCGACGAAGATAACAGAGCCCTTGGGTACTGCCGAGGCCAAATCGACTACGTCTTGAGGGTCATTGATTTTGAATGGCTGCATTACAAAATTTAGAGCGCTTGGTATTGGCAATGCGTGCTCGCGCTCCCATGCAGTGACGCGATTTTTAAATCCACCTTCACCTTCAAGGGCTACATAGACCACGGTCGTGGCATGTGTCCTGCAACCGAACCAAGTGCTGCCTTGTGCAATCGCAGCTGCCATATCAAGTGCTAAAAATGACTTACCTGATGCACTAGGTCCATATAAAGCTGCAAGTCCCTCAGCAGGTAGCACACCCTTCACACGCCAGACCAAAGGTGGCAATGCCTGCATATGTGTGCTGCCTAGCAGTTTGTAGCGTGATGTGTTTGGGGCACATGGTGTGGTGGATACCTGACTTTGCCAACCTGCTTGCATCGCCCGCTTGTAGAGTGAACCGATACCGACTGGGTTGGGATGATCAGGCTTGAAGTCACCCCATGCTTTCTCGAATCCCACATCGTCATATCGTTTAGTGCACTGCTTTGACCAGTCGCGTGCAACTTCTTTTCCACATGACCATCCGAGGCCAGCAATAGCCCATACTCCCGCTAGCCAATAGTCTGATACAGGTTGCCCTGAACCGTCGTAAAAGGATCCAACACCACGATCTACATCGGGTGACAGAAATGCCAGCGCGCTTTTCAGTTTGGTGATTTCAGCTGGTGTTTCGCTTGGCAAATTCCCCAGCATATTTTTCAATATTTGATTGGGCTGCACATGGCTGGTTTGCACTGCTGATGCTGACAGTGTGTTTAGTGAACTGAGCTCCGCGTTCATTCTTGCCAACATCTCAGGGGTGATGTCATTTTTCATAGACCACCGCCATTCTGTATGGACGGCCTTCAGCCTCAATACCTTTGCGTGCAATTGTTCCAGGCACCTTGGTGATACGCGAGGCGTTGTAGACGACTGTATCAACTTTGACTAGATCGTTATTAAAACGAAATGCCAAGTTCAAAAGCAGTTCTTGGATACCGAGTTTGGACTCTTCGTTGTTTGGCATGTCTGCATGCATGTAGTACAGATGATGGCCGTTACCGCTCATTACCCGTATTGGGTCCGACCACCCACGTTCTTCCATGAATGCCTTGATAGCATTGGCGACTTGTCGGGCTGCCTCAACTTCATCGTCAGTTGCCGGTACCGTCATTTTTTCAGCACGGTCTATGTCAATCAATAGCAAATCGCGATAGCTGATGTCGGTATCTCCTGCTGACTTGCCCTGAAAGGATTCGCAGATTGGGTTCATTACGACGTAAATGTTGTAACCCAGCTTATTCAGCCGCAGTGCTTCGTCTTCGAATGCGGCTCTGCACTCGTCAACCGTCTGATAATGCTTGGCACGAAAAAGCGTTGTCAATGGTGGCTTGCTTGGGGAGATGCCAGCTGGCCACAGCGCCCTTAATTCAAGGATGCTGGTAGTACCTAAAGCAATAATTTGCCATAGCTTTTTGATTTCTTGTAACTGCTTCGTCATGTCGATTACTCCTTAGTTGAAGAAGTAATCTTTTCGCTGCGCAAGGTGGAGTTGCCGCAAATAGTTTTTTTATTAGGGGCTAACCAATTGAATCTAAAGTAAATTATATTTTTTTATGCAACCCCTTGCGCTCTAAAATCGCAAGTTGCATTTATCGCTTAGGCATTAGGCCAACTACTTTTCTTGCGTTTGGCTTTAATGACCTCGGAATACCGCTGGCGGCTGACGTCATGTTTTTTGCTAGCCTTTTCATAGCTTCCTAATTCTATGTATTCAGCTTCAAAGTCTGCAAGCGGGCGCTCTGTCCACTTGATAGTTTTATTTTGCGGGGTGCTATTTTGAGTATTGACTTGAGTGTTAATGTTTTCAATGTCTGGAAGGGAATCTTCGGGCCAGCCAAATTTATCTAAGGGGCTGCCACAAATCATAAGTTGCTCTTCGAAGGTATCCTGTTCAATAGCAGGTATTGGATCAACTTTTAAGGAATAGCGTAAAGCGAGATGTTTTTTTGCAAATTCTTTTGAGTGTTGGTCAGAAACATCACCAGCAGTAGCAAGAATTCTGCGTCCCAGTTCATCGATAGTTTGCAAATTGTGGATATCAATTGCATCTGCCAAATCGGGGATGTCTATCCCTCCAAGCAGCAATTTTTCAATCGAAATCCAGAGGGATTTATTTCTAGGCATGGCAAGTTAAATGTAAATGATTGACTTGCCCCCATCTTGAATCATCTGAGCTTTTTTGCCAATTCTATTGCTCTGGGATGATAGTAGCGTTTTAACATTGTCAGACTCTTGTGACCCGAAACGGCAGCAAGCTCAATTAAATTCGGTAATTTCTGTGACAAGTTGGTAATTGCCGTATGCCTAAGGTCGTGAAAATGGAAATCCACTACGTCAGCACGCTTTGTAGCCTTCATGAATGAGGCAGCTACAGTTTGCGCCTCTATCGGGAATACCGAACCTTTTATGTCTCGTGGTAGGCCTGAAAGGATTTCAATAGCTTTCGAAGACAGAGGCACAGTCCGATCTTCACCATTTTTTGTTACGGGTAAATAGGCAGTGCGATTTACCAAGTCCACATTAATCCATTTAAGTGCCAGCATCTCGCCACGACGCATTGCCGACTCTAGTGCAAATTCAACCAGTGGTTTCATCCACGAACTTACCCTGCGGGTCGGGCGCGGCGTCAATGCATCCAGTATGCGAACCTTTTCGGCTTCGCTCAGAGTTCGACTTCTGCTTTGTGGGCTGAGTGGTTTGCGGACTAGTCTTACGGGGTTCTCGATGTTGATGTCCCATTCGCGCCGAGCATGATTGATGATGCTTGAGATGTAAGCCAGTTCTCGAATAACGGTTCCTGCCGATACTTGCTTCAGGCGTTGATCTCTGTATTCGGCAATTCTGGCCGTAGTTAAGGCTGCCATACTAAGCTTGCAGATTGTATTGCGTTGCATCGCTCCGAGACGTATTAAGTCCTCTTTAGCGCCCCGCATTGTCGGCGTGACTTCCTGCATATATCGACCAACAATTTCTCCGAAGGTCGTACGTTCAGCCTCCACATGATTGACGAAGCGGCCCTGATCAATCTGCGTTTCGATTTGCCTTGCCCAACGCTCAGCATCTTGTCGGGTGGTGAATGATTTGCTGATGGCAGGTTGTCCTTTGCGTGCAATACGCGCTTGCCATTTGCCACGCCTGTTTCTAAATGTTGCCATATATTCTGCCTCATTAGGACAGAATTAGGCCTTGAGCTATTTTCTCTGGCTAACTGCTTCGGGATGTTAGTACTCACTACTCAGTAACCCAGCTCCCCGACTTCCCGCCGTGTTTCTCCATCACTTTCACATCCGTCATTACCATGCCGCGATCAACAGCTTTGCACATGTCATAAATAGTCAACAGCCCAACCTGCACAGCAGTCAGCGCTTCCATCTCTACGCCCGTTTTACCGAAAGTCTCGACCTGCGCGTTGCATAGCACGCTGGACGCATTTTCATCTACTGTGAAATCGACGGTCACGCGAGTTAAGGCCAGCGGGTGGCATAAGGGAATCAGGTCGCTGGTGCGCTTGGCTGCCATGATGGCGGCGATTCGCGCAATGCCCAGCACATCGCCTTTTTTTGCTGTGCCGCTGGTGATAATGGCAAGTGTGTCGGGTTTCATGCGAATGACCCCGCTGGCCATGGCGATACGATGGGTTTCGGCTTTGGCGCCGACGTCAACCATATGCGCTTGTCCGCTTGAATCGAAATGGGTCAGGCCGCTATTGTCAGCGGGGGAGGTCGTGGCGAGTTTTGCAGAAGTCATAACGAGAGTTTTACGGAATGTAAGTGTGACTGAACGAAGCTTGGTTGCAGGTATCATAGCACCATGAAACGTCAACGCTTTCCTGCTGCCTGCCCGACGCTGCTGCGTTTAATCACTGTTGCTGTGCTGACGCTGGCGAGCCCTGCGCTACTCTCGCCGCTCTGTCTGCATGCGCAAAATTTGCCTAATCTTGGTGGCAGCGACGGTGAGGAATTATCGCCGCTGATGGAGCGCAAGCTGGGTGAGCAAGTGATGCAGAGCATACGCCGTGACCGGGATTACATCAGTGATCCGGCGGTGATGGATTTCCTGAATAATTTTGGCAACATTCTTCTGACTGCAAATCCTGAGGTTCGCAGTGATGCGGCCTATGATTTTTTGTTTTTTGCGGTGCGTGACGCGTCCTTGAATGCGTTTGCGCTGCCGGGTGGTTTTATCGGCATGCATACCGGACTGGTGATTGCTGCGCAGTCGGAGTCCGAGCTGGCTTCGGTGCTGGCGCATGAAATCGGTCACGTCTCCCAGCGCCATATCGCACGCATGATAGGTAACCAAAAACAGGATTCATTGTTGCCAATCGCCGGATTGTTGCTGGGTGCACTGGCTGCGCGCAGCAGTCCCGACCTGGCGATGGCGGCGATGATGAGCGGCACCGGTGTGGCGGTGCAGCGCCAGCTTGGATTTACCCGCGACGCCGAACGGGAAGCCGATCGTGTCGGCCTGCAAATTTTGCGCAATGCCGGCTTTGAAGCTGCGGGCATGGTGCAGTTCTTTGGCCGCCTGCAAACTGCCAGCCGCAACAGCAACGACAGGGCGCCATCTTATTTGCGTACCCATCCGATGACGACGGAACGTATCGCTGATATCGAAGAACGGATTCGCAGTCAGACTTATCGCCAGCATGCCGACAGCCTTGATTTTTCTTTGATCAAGGCGCGTTTGCGTGTGCTGCAAGATGACACGCAACAGGGCTGGCGTGATGCCACCCTGATTTTTAACGAACAAGCGCGACTGGGTGCGCGTTCGCAGATGCTGGCCGCCCGTTACGGACAGGCAGTGATCGCCTTGCGGCAGCGCGATACCGTGCGTGCAACGGCGCTATTGAATGAAATACAGGCCGAGCTGGCCCGTCCGCCGGCGCTGGCCACTTCACTTGTGCTGACTACGCTGGGGATTGAATTGCAGCTGGCAAATCGTCAGTTCGAGCAGGCGTTGCAGGCTGTTACGCTGGCGCGCACGCAATACCCCTTGTCGCGCTCGATGGCGATGTTGTATGCAGACTGTCTGCTGCTGGCGGGTAAACAAAATGAGGCTGCCCTGTTTTTACGCGATCAGGCGCAGCTGTACCGGCAGGATGCCAGTATTCAGCAAGCATTGGCGCGCACCTATGCCGAACAGGGCAAGCAAAGCTTGCAGCATATGGCGCTGGCTGAGTATTACAACCTCACAGGCAGTCTGCCGGCAGCATTAGAACAATTGCGCATTGCACGCGGTGCAAGCGATGCGTCGTTTTATGACCTGGCCATCATTGATGCACGCGAGCGCGAACTGCAAATCAGTTGGCGGGAGATGATGGCGGAGTCGAAAAAACGCTAGTCTGCCTGGCGTGGCCGGCTGATGAACCCCAGTTTGCCTTGCAGCTCGGCGTAAGCAATTGCTTCAACCGGCACAGCGGCCTCACCTGCCATCCAGTGCAAATGGTGGTCGGGTGCGCTCAGCCAGTTGAGTAATTGTTCGTCTGCGATAGCCTGTCCTTGCCAGCGCAATAGTGAGAGGCATTGCGCAACATCTCTGTCATCCACCATCGCCACATGGGTGGCGTCTTGCACAATCAACTGACCATGTTCCGTCATCCATACCTGCGTGAGGCTTTGCAGCGCACTGCCATCATGCAGTATTAATCTGCCGTCGTGATCGGTACGGGCAATGAAGGGTGTTGCTTCCAGATCCACATACACCCGTTGCGGACCGTTTTGAAAATACCAGGCCGCGTTGGCGTCTTGCGCATAATTACGGTGAATGAAAGCCAGTAAGGCAGCATGACGGATAGGGTCGCCACGAAGATTGTTCGCCTGCGCTGCTTCGTCCCGCATGCGGAAATTGCCGCGCGCGTCCAGCGCCAGCCAGCCATAGCAATGCGGAACATTCGGCCATTTTTTGATGGCTAGTCTGACGAGGTCATCCACTCTGCAATCCAGTATATTTTTTAATAGAAGGCTTCCGGCAAGGCTCGATACGCAATTTTATTTTTTAATGTTCAGCAGTCAGATTTTTCGGGATCACAAAGAAAGACACTGGGTCCCGATTTTCATCGGGACGACGAAAAACCGACGTCAAAATAGTCCGGAGTGTAGTGAATTCATTCAAGAACCTGGCTGTTAGCGATTCAACTGGCTGAGACAGAATTTAAACCAACCTGCGCGCTCAGAAAGCGCACGATGCGACGTGGCAGCCAATCCAGCGAGCCGGGCATACTGCCACTGGCGAAACCGACATGGCCACCCTGTGCAGGGTACTCCAGCAACACCGACTTGGCAGCATGCAGCGGCAAATGTCGCTCAGGCAGAAAAGGGTCGTTGCGTGCATTTAAAACCAGGGTTGGTACCGTAATGGCCGGCAGCACATGCTTGCCACTGGCGCGGTGCCAGTAATCGTTGGTGTTGCGGTAGCCATGCAGCGGCGCGGTAACGACATTGTCGAACGCATATAAATCGCGAGCGGCCAGCATGCTGTCGCGATCAAACAGGCCTGGAAACTGGGCCAGTTTTTGCAGGCACTTTGGTTTTAAGGTTTGCAGAAAACTGCGCGTGTAAATCCGGTTGAAGCCCTTGGACAAGGCCGCGCCACCGGCAGCCAGATCAAGGGGCGCGGAAATGGCGCAGGCCGCATCGACGAAGCCCGCATCTTCCGCCTGTTCGCCCAGCCAGCGCAGCAGCGCATTGCCACCCAGTGAAACGCCGGCAGCAAAAAAATGCGAAGCCTGCTGACCCAACTGGTGGCTGGTCAGTCTCTGCAGTATCCAGTCGACTTCGTTGGCGTCACCCGAATGATAAAACCGCGGCGCAAGATTGAGTTCGCCCGAGCAGCCACGAAAATGCGGCACCGCACCCGACCAGCCGAGAGCGGCAATATGACGCATCAGCGCTCTTGCGTAATGGCTGGCGGAAGAACCTTCCAGACCATGAAACAGCACAATGAACGGTTTGTCAGGTAAACCTGCGACGAAATCAATGTCGATGAAATCCCCATCAGGGGTGTTCCAGCGTTCGCGCTGCATGGCGGTGGCAGGCACATTGATGCAGGTAGCCGGATAAATGGTTTGCAAATGCCCACCGGGCAGCCAGCGTGGCGACAGGTATTCGCTCATGCCGGTCAGCGTCAGTGCAAGAGGGAAGCGGCCGAGGGCTTGTCCATCACCGGTTTGCCCGGTGCCACCGACGCATGGTGCAGCACGATTCGCCAGCCTTGCGGGGTTTTCAGGTAGACATTGGTGGCAAGAATATGTGCTTCCTGCCAGCCCGCTTCGGCGGGAATTTTGATTTCTTCAATCAGGTTATGTACTGCGCACAGCATGTTGTGCGAGGTATGCAGATTGCGCGGTTGAATATGCACAGCACCACGCTCGAAAATCGCTTCCCAGGATTCGCGGATCGCCGCATGTCCCAGCAAGCGCGGCGCACCCGGATGTATGCAGGCGATCTCTTCATCGTCTGCCCACAATGCCATTAATGCTTCCAGATCGGCCCGAGCAATGGCGTCATAAAACGCATGCTCGGTATCTTCCGCGCTGCCAGAGTGTTTGGTCGATTTCTTGGGCATGGTTAGTGTGCGTGCACGACCGTGCCGGGCTTCAGGCGATAGACCGTGCTGCAGTAAGGGCAGCGGGCTTCACCATGGCTGTCAAATTTCAGAAACACTCGCGGATGCGATGACCAGACCGGCATCGCATCGTTGGGGCAGTGCGCCGGTAAATCCTTGCCATCGAGTTCAATGGCTGTCACAGCTTGTTTCATGAGGCTCTCCGCAAACGAAGGTTAAACCAGGGTCAGCCAGTGACGGTATTGCGGTGCTTTGCCGGCGACCACATCAAAGAACAGCGCCTGCAGTTTTTCCGTAACAGGGCCGCGGCTGCCGCTGCCGATCTGGCGGTTGTCGAGTTCACGGATAGGCGTCAGTTCCGCAGCTGTACCGGTAAAGAAGGCTTCATCGGCGCAGTACATTTCGTCGCGCGTGATGCGTTTCTCGATGATGTCAATGCCGAGGTCGCGCGCCATGGTCAGTACGGCATCGCGGGTAATGCCATCCAGGCAGCTGGCCAGATCAGGGGTGTAGATTTTGCCGCTCTTGACGATGAAAACGTTTTCGCCGGCGCCTTCGGACACATAGCCGTCGGTGTCGAGCAGCAGTGCTTCATCGTAGCCGTCAGCTGTTACTTCCTGATTGGCTAAGATGGAATTGATGTAATAACCGCTGGCCTTGGCGCGCACCATCGACACGTTGACGTGATGACGGGTGAATGAAGAGGTTTTGACGCGAATGCCGCGCGCCAGTCCGTCTTCACCTAAGTAAGCGCCCCATGGCCAGGCTGCAATCGACGCATGAATGGTGTTGCCGCGTGCCGAGACGCCCATTTTTTCCGAACCGATCCAGACCAGCGGACGCAGGTAGCAGGATTCCAGATTATTGGCGCGCACCACTTCGCACTGCGCTGCCATGATGGTTTCCATATCGTAGGGAATCACCATCTGAAAAATCTTGGCCGAGTTGAACAGGCGCTGGGTGTGTTCTTGCAAGCGGAAGATCGCGGTGCCTTCCGGCGTTTTATAGGCGCGTACGCCTTCGAATACGGCCATGCCGTAGTGCAGGCTATGCGTTAGCACATGCAGTGTGGCGTCGCGCCAGTCGATTAATTGACCATCTTTCCAGATTTTTCCGTCACGGTCAGCCATGGACATCGCAAGTTCTCCAGTAAATATTTCAAAACAGCGATTTTAGCGGATTCGGTCGGGTTTCAGGCCTGCTAGGTAGAATATCGCTATTCAATTTGCTCTTTACCCTCCATGAATCTCTCCATTGCCGGTCAGGCCGAGCGTGAAAAAGTCGCCTTCTGGGACGCTATGCGCGTCAGTATGTCCGCCGCGCCGGGGCTAGCTGCGTGGGGCGTGGTGACCGGCATGGCCATGATTCAGTCGGGTCTGAGTTTGTGGCAGGCGCTGATCATGAGCTTTACTGTTTATGCCGGTTCGGCGCAGCTGGCGGCACTGCCGCTGATTGCCGCCGGCACGCCGATCTCGATGATTTTTCTAACAGCGCTGATGGTCAATCTGCGTTTTATTATTTTTGGTGTCGTGATCGGTCCGCATTTTTCGCATCTGCCCTGGGCCAGACGCATTTTCAAAGGTTATTTCAATGCCGACGTGGTGATGGCGTTTTTTCCGCAGCGTTTTCCGGCCCATACCGTGGCCGCTACGGAAGGCAAGCTGGGGTTTTTTAACGGGCTGGCAGCGTCGAACTGGAGCAGCTGGCAGCTGGGCAGCGTGGCCGGCATGCTGCTGGCCAGCCAGATACCCACCAGCTGGGGCATTGGCTTTGCCGGAACCCTGGCGCTGTTGGCCATCACCATTCCGCTGGTGATTAACTGGGCGGCTTTGGTTGGCGTGGCGGTTGCCGGGACCATTTCGGTGCTGACTATCGCCTGGCCGTTTCGGCTGGGTCTGGTGCTGGCTATTTTGCTGGGCATGGTGGCGGCGATGAGCATCGACCGCTTACAAAGAAAGCAGGCAGCATGAGCGATCTTGAATTCGGCATCCTCATTGCGCTGTTGACGCTGGCGACGGTTTTCACGCGCAGTTTGTTCTTTTTGCTCGGTGGTGCGTTCAAGCTCGCGCCATGGCTGGAGCATGCGCTGCGCTATGCGCCGGCTGCTGCGCTGGCTGCCATTCTGGCACCGGATTTGCTGGTCTCGGGAGGAAGTCTGGTTCTGCCCTGGACTAACTTGAAGTTGATGGCGGCCATCGCTGCGGCGATTTTTTTTCTGGCTACGCGCCATCTGCTTGGCACGATTATCGTTGGCATGGCCATCTTTACCGGGCTCAGACTTTTGCTGGTTTGATCCCCTGCTTCGATGCCGCTCTGGCAATGGTTTATACGCAGGTATGCTGGGGTAAAATAGCGCCTTTCCATATTTGCCCATGAGACCGTAATGCGCTTTAACCGACTCAGTGATTTGATCCAGCAGGACCAGTTGCGTGGCAAGCGCGTCTTTATTCGCGCCGACATGAACGTGCCGCAAGACGACGCTGGCCACATCACCGAAGACACCCGTATCCGGGCATCTGTTCCGGCGATTGAAGCCGCACTGGCCGCGGGCGCTGCGGTCATGGTGACCTCGCATCTGGGTCGCCCAGTTGAGGGCACATTGACGGCGGCTGATTCATTGGCACCGATTGCTGCGCGTTTGTCCGAGCTGCTCGGCAAGCCGGTCCCACTGATAGCAAACTGGGTCGATGGGGTGCAGGTCGCAGCGGGTCAGGTGGTGTTGCTGGAAAATTGCCGCGTCAATATCGGCGAGAAAAAAAATAATGACGAGCTGGCCAAAAAAATGGCCGCGCTCTGTGATGTCTATGTCAACGACGCGTTCGGCACTGCCCACCGCGCCGAAGCCACTACGCACGGTATCGCCAAATACGCGCCGGTTGCCTGCGCCGGTCCTTTGCTGGCGGCCGAACTCGATGCGCTGGGCAAGGCGCTGGGCCAGCCGGCCCGCCCGCTGGCGGCGATTGTCGCTGGTTCCAAAGTGTCCACCAAACTGACCATTCTAAAATCTCTGGCGGCCAAGGTTGACCGCCTGATCGTCGGCGGCGGCATTGCCAACACTTTCATGCTGGCTGCCGGTCTGCCGATTGGCAAATCACTGGCTGAGCCTGATCTGGTCAACGAAGCCCGCGCCATTATCGACATGATGGCCGCGCGCGGCGCAAGCGTGCCGATTCCGACTGACGTGGTTTGTGCCAAAGAGTTTTCACCAACAGCAGTAGCGACCGTGAAGGACGCCCGCGATGTGGCTGCTGACGATCTGATTCTAGATATCGGCCCGCAAACAGCAGCACTGCTGGCTGCGCAAGTGCTGGACGCCGGCACCATTGTCTGGAACGGTCCGGTTGGCGTATTTGAATTCGATCAGTTTGGTAATGGCACCAAAACGCTGGCACTGGCGATTGCCCAGTCCAGGGGCTTTTCGATTGCTGGCGGTGGCGACACGCTGGCCGCGATTGCCAAATACCAGATCACTGCCGATGTGGATTACATCTCCACCGGCGGTGGCGCCTTCCTGGAATTTCTCGAAGGCCGCACTTTGCCTGCGGTCGACATCCTGCAACAAAGAGCCAGTTAATTTTTTGTTCCCATCCCGCAGATTGCCATGAACCAGAGAGCCACCAAGATTGTCGCCACCATTGGCCCTGCTTCCAGTAGCCGCGAGGTGTTGCAGCAGATGATAGAGGCGGGCGTCAATGTGGTGCGCCTGAATTTTTCCCATGGCAAAGCGGAAGATCATGTAGCGCGTGCGGCGCTGGTGCGCGAAGTGGCGGCGGCTTGTGGTCGCGAGATTGCAATCATGGCCGACTTGCAAGGCCCGAAGATCCGCGTGGGCAAATTCAGGAACGGCAAAACTGAACTGGTCAAAGGCGCGCCGTTTATTCTCGACGCTAATTGCGAGCTGGGTGACGATGATCAGGTCGGGCTTGACTACAAGGCACTGCCGGCAGACTTAAGGCCCGCCGATGTGCTGTTGTTAAACGACGGCCTGATTGTGCTGGTGGTGGACCGCATCGTTAGCAACCAGATTTTTACCACCGTCAAAATCGGTGGTGAGCTGTCCAACAACAAAGGCATTAACCGTCAGGGCGGTGGTTTGTCTGCACCTGCGCTGACCGCCAAGGACATGCAGGACATTCAGACGGCGATGCTGTTTGACGCGGACTACATTGCGGTCTCGTTTCCGAAAAATGCGACCGATATGATGATGGCGCGCCAGCTGGCCACCATTGCCGGTCAGGCCAACGGTCACAAGCCGCTGATGATTGCCAAGATCGAGCGCGCCGAAGCGATTCCGGTATTGCAGGAAATTCTCGATGCCTCCGACGGCATCATGGTCGCGCGTGGCGACCTGGCCGTTGAGGTTGGCAATGCGGCGGTGCCGGCTTTGCAAAAGCGCATGATCCGCATGGCCAGAGCCAGTAATAAGCTCGTCATCACTGCCACGCAGATGATGGAGTCGATGATTGTCAACGCTGTGCCGA
>CANGAW010000036.1 GCA_947451925.1 Burkholderiales bacterium
AACCGGTGCGCCGAAAAACACATCGTCGTTCAAATATAAAAATCGCTCGGATAAATTCGGTATGTGGTGCAGATAGGATTCGATATGTCCCGAATCGAAAACGGGCAACGCGGATGCAGGCATCAGATCGCGATGGTCGATTAGCGTAATGTCTTCGCCCGGCTTGAACCAGCTTGGGGTTTGGCCGTCGGTAATGATGTAAATATGGCCATGCTGCGGGAAAAAGCGTTCCAGCGCACGCAAGTTAAAGCGCAGTTCGCCATTGTCACGATAACGACCGGGTACGTTGGCGTAGCGGCCCATTGCCTGCTGCAAATCGTCATTGTGCCGCGCGAGTGCCAGCTGTCTTCGGGCCTGCCATTGGGCGTCTGCGCCATCTACCCAGAGGTAGACGATATCAATTTGTCCTTCATCATCAGTGATCATGTTTTGTCTCGAACGCTTTGTGCAGTATTGCTCCAGACTCGTTACGACGGGCAACAGAGTCTGGCCGTGCAGGATACGCAGCTTCAGGCGCAAAGTCGACGCATTAGCGAAGAGGGCTCAACAATAGCGAGTGAAAACTGGCTGATGCCTGAATGCCTGGGTTTAATAGGGACAAAAAAAACTCTCCGATAAAAGGAGAGTGTTGTGATTTCCAGCGGACTGAAAAAATATAAATCAGCCCGGGAATGCTGAAAACAGGATTATTTTTTCGGCTCAGACTTAAACCAGCCTGAAACAGTGTCAACCGTGGAGTCGTAAGCGGAAGTCATGGTCGAGCAGCCAGAGCAGATTACTGATGCAGCGATCACGGAAACCAGAGCCAGATGTTTGAGTTTGAAGTTCATTTTTGCCTTATTAATATGAATCACATCAAAAAAATTAATCAGTCGCCGGGGAAAATATAATCCCTGAAAATTAGTGTACTACTGAATATTCTTTTGATGCAACTGGACTTAAATATCAATTTCCTATTTATTCATAGGGAGTAGTTTGTGCCAGCGGATTGGGGATCGCCTCACCGATTTTATGCAGTGTATTAGTATCACGATGATGAAACGGCTCGGTTTGGCCTGCAATCATCAGCACCGTATCCTGATCGTAAGTCCAGGTGCCATCGTCATTTATTTTGACGTGCATTCGAAATTCTACGGTTTTGAACGCTTCCTCTAAAAAGGGTGCCGAACAAATACCGAAGGTCGTGGAACCATGCGTGGCAATCAATTCAAACTCGGTCGCATTTACTGCTGCGTGGCCGGATGCCATTGCCGTTTGTCCACGCGGGATGGTGAGCGTGTGAATAATGGTTTCTGTTGCCGCTTCCCAAAGCCAATAACCCACCTGATCATGATAAGTCTTGATTTGATCTGGCTTCACAATGTGGGTGTGATAGCGTAATCCATAGAGTAACTGCGGCCCATTCGTTTGCGGATCAATGGGGTGCAAGGCGATCTGTTCCACATAAGCCTGTTTTTTTGGCCCCTCGGCTTTAGGCTTGATATCAAGTCCGCGTGTGCCTTGCCATATGCCGGCCATCCGGCTTAGCGGCCCCAGATTTTTCAGTGTATTGGTATCAATCGGATGCGGCTCGGTATAAATGTCTTTCGTGAAATTATTCATCACACTTCTCGGTTGACAGCATTATCCAGAAGAAGACTTGTCGTCCTGACTCATCAACGCCACCAGCTGATCGAGCGCCAATCCCCAGCCTTGTTCAAAGCCCATCGCTTCGTGGGCCGCCTTTGCTGCTTCATTCTGATGCATGACCTTTGCCCGGTAGCGTGTTCCATTCGATGGCAACGTCTGAAGCGTCAGATCAACCACAAAAAAGAAACCGAGATGCTCATTTTGCGGTTTGGGTTGCGGGCGAAATTGCGGGCCGAACGCGTTCGTCCACACCAGACGTCGCTGCGGCTCAATTGCCAGATAAGTGCCCTCATTGGCGGGCATATCCTTGCCATCCGGCGATTGCATCACGGTCCGAAATAAGCCGCCGGGACGAAGATCAATATCGCAGGCCACGACTTGCAAGGGTTTAGGACAAAACCATTGCATCAGTAGTGCCGGCGTAGTCCACGCTTGCCAGATTTTCGCAGGAGGCAGCGCAACATCGCGTTGTATTTGCAGGTCTAGCCGGGGATCAAAGTCGTTCATCTGCATGCTCCGTTTAAGGATAGAATTTTTTAGTTTGGCGCGCCTGCCAGAATCCACCTGGCCATGAGTGCGGCCTCTTTGGGGTCCAGTGCTTCATTGGCAGGATGCGGCATGCTGCCCCAGCGTCCCTCACTGCCTGTTCTGATGCGGGCGGCAAGTTCGGCTGAAACTTTTTGCCCTTTGTAGTGGGCGGCAATTTCTTGCAAACCTGGGCCAACCGTGCGGTCCGACACAGCGTGGCAAGATTCGCAACCATTATTGCTAAAAGCGAGCCTGGCCGCCTGATTGCTTGCTGGCGATTGTGCCCAGATAGTGGTAGCCGGAAAGCAGCTGGTCAGGGTGAAAAGCAATACCAAACTTTTTTTCATTGTGTCCTCGCATTGTTGACATTAATGCTTGGTAATTTACTCTTCGAAAATCACAATTATCTTTACACAGATCAAATTTATTCAAATTAACGCAGATTCCGTGAGGTTTTTGTAAAGCTCTGCCAGCCGCAGACAAAGAAAAAGTCTGATGCTGTGTGTGCGTAAATTTAATTTTGAGAAATCGGTATGGGCGTCGCGTTTATAATGCCCACCGTCGGCCTTATTGCCACATAACGGATGCAATTTATCTTTTAAGGATATCAATGAAAAATCTTGTCAAAATTATCTGTCTGAGTCTGATTTTTAGCGGTGCTGCCATGGCTCAGGTGAAGCCTTACATTGCGGGTGAATACAACTCAGAGGAAAACCGAAATACAAAAGTTGACAATTTTGGCCTCAACTCAATTATTGGTTTTAAAACTTCAGAAGGCATGGATTACTCATTGAAATCCGGTATTACGCAGCCAACCGAAGGGGTAACGAAAGACATTAGTTATAACCTTGAAGTTCGGGCAAAGAAAACCTTTGATCTTGGCTTTTCAGTAAAACCATATCTGGGTGTCAGACTGGGCGAGAAACTGACAAAGTCTGAAAATTTTATGCATTACGCAGTCGATGCCGGTTTTTTGATGCCAATCGCTCCATCAACGACTTTGGATTTGGGTTATCGCTACAGAAACAATACGGGCTCTGACACGAAATTTGACTCGAACAGATATCACATCAAAACAACCTACAGCCTGAATGCAAACAATGCGGTTTCGATTTGGTATTTGCAAGCCTATGGTGCAACAGCTGAAGAGAAAAATACCTGGCGTCTCACCTACACCTATAGTTTCTAAAGCAGCATAGTGGTCCCAGGCTGAACCTAATTGCTTATTGATTCACGTCCCAAGCGGAGTGCCAGTTGAGGCCTCTTATGGGACGTAATTCAATTAGTGTCGGAGGAGTTCAGCTTCCATCAGGCTTTTTGTGCCGCAAACACCATGCAAGTCGTGGTTGCGTGCGCATACAATTTCCCATCGGCGTCAACAATACGCGCCTCTGCGGTTGCTAACTGACGGCCGCAATGAAGCACCGAGCCGATGGCTCGCAGCGGACCGGTCTTGTGACTGGCTGCGCGCACAATATTGACCCCTAATTCCGCTGTCGTATAAGCCGTTCCTGCCGGCAGCATGGTCTGAACCGCACAACCCAGGGCTGAGTCGAGCAGGGTTGCGTACCAGCCGCCATGCACGGATCCCAAGGGGTTGTAATGCTTGAGTTGCGGCGTACCCTGAAATACCGCTTTGCCGGCCGAGACTTCAATCAGTGAAAAATCCAGCGTGTCTGCAATGGGCGGGTAGGGCAGTTCACCAGCCAGCATGGCCTGCAAAATCTCCAGTCCTGTTTTGTCTTCGACCATGTCCCGCGTCGCGACCCCCGCTTTGCCACCGCCAGCATGCATTTTCGTCAGCACGCTGTTGAGATGTTGATTCCATTGTTCCTGTATTGATTCTGCTGACATCTTTCTTATTCCTTAAATAATTTTTTCGAAGTCTCTGTTTGCATCTGCTCAATCAACTATGAAGTTTTATAAAAACAGATCACACTTTTTGAAGCGCTTCGCTTGCCCGGCGCAAGCCCTCATCAACATCAATGGGCGGCATCCACGCCATTGTTTGACAGGTATGGGAAATATCGACCTGCAAGTTTCCCAGCAGGCGTTCCACCATACTGGTTTTGCCCGCACAGCCAGCAGCGAGCCGGATCAGGGCCAGAGGAATGGAAAACAGTCGGGCAGGTTTTTTCATTGCGACACCCAAACGTAATAACAGATCGGCGCTCGACAAGTCTTCCCCGTCACTGACCAGAAAGGTCTGACCAGCGGCTGCAGGATGATCGATGCAGCAGACCAGCAGATCAATCAAATTATCGAGTGCTACCAAACTGCGCCTATTACCCGTTGCCGCGCCTAGCGGTAGTGGCAACCTGCGTTGAACGGCGCGCATCATGCTCGCAAAATTCGCTTTCACGCCCGGGCCGTAAATCAAGGGCGGGCGAATGATCACGACCTCGAGGCCAGTCTCGCTGGCGATGCGATGCAATGCCTGCTCGGCCTCCCATTTCGACAGGGCATAGGGATCAGCTGGATTGGGCGTATCGGAAAATAAAAAGGGTCTGCCTTCCTGCGTAGACTCACCATTGACCTTGATCGAACTGACAAAAATAAAGCGTGGCACGCCTGCGGCGGCGGCGGCGCGCGCAAGGGAAACAGTGTTGTCAACATTGACTTCCCGGTAGGCGCTTAAGGGATCCTTCGCCTTGTCGCGCATGACATGCACGCGCGACGCCAGATGTAATACCGCAGCGCAGCCGGAGAGTGCGGATGGATCAGCCGCAAGCTTTTCAGTAGTAAGGCATTCGTTATGCGTGGCATACCGAATGATGGGCAGCACTTCAACGCCCTGATTTTGCAGATAGCGCGCAAGTGCGCTACCGACAAACCCGGTTGACCCTGTCAGACAGACTTTCATGAGGCGGCATTCATGGATGTTCGATAAAAATTGATGAGTGAGTGGATGAATTTTTTAGAAAAATAATCCTGTCTTTCAATGCGAGCGCTGTCAGTTTAAATTGAAATGCCTGCACCTGAAGTTGGTTTTTATAGCCGACGGCGGCAATGCTGATGGCAGCGTGCCAGTTATATGATGCGCAATAGTCACGGTATCAGTCTTGCGTAATGATTGAAAAATTCAGCTGACGGCGTTATCGTTTGACTAACACTCATCCTATTGAAAGGAAATCATCATGGCCACGATAAACAATCCTGTAGGCTGGTTTGAACTCTACGTGTCGGACATGAAACGAGCAAAAATATTTTACGAAAAAGTATTCAACCGCCCCTTGTCGGATTTGCCTATGCCAGGCGCAGATTTTTCCATGTGTACTTTTGCGATGGAATCGCAAGCCACAGGCGCAGCCGGCGCACTGGTGCAGCACCCGATAATGAAGCCTGGCACGGGAGGCACGCTGATTTATTTTTCCTGCATGGATTGTGCCGATGAGCTGCAACGTGTAACGCAGTATGGAGGCCTTGTGCATCAGCCCAAACATGCGATCGGCGAATATGGTTTTATCGCCATTGTGGGCGACTCGGAAGGCAACACCATAGGTCTGCACTCAATGCAGTGACCGTGTTTATTGTGCAGAGTGAGACGGCAGTGTGCGGCCGTCTCAGATTAGCTTAAGTAAAAATTAAAGCCAGATAAGCCGGATCATCCAGACATGAGTCGCACAGGTAGAGTGTGATGCGAAAAAAACGCGGCTCCATCGTCACAATCAAGTCAGCAATGTGGGTTTTTAAAATAATCAGGGTCGACAACATTGCTAATAATCGATAAAAATCAGGTCTGCAATGGCAGCGCCAGGTGCATCATGGACGCTGAAAATAAATGGCCGTGGTTGCGGCTAATGCCAGTCAGTTAAGGTGAAAATTTTCTTTTGCAATGCAAGACACTGGGTCCCGGCCTGCGCCGGGACGACGTTTGCCGGGCTAGATGGCTGTAACTCGTAATCCCGGTGCAAATTTTAACCGGACGCGAGGATAGCAGAATCCTGCGATCACTCACGAAAGCGAAAACATGATCATTAAAAAACGCATGACAGCATCCATAGAAGGCGACTTTGTCGTACTTTTGATTGGCATGCGCATTAACCAGCTGTGGAAAATTCATCGCTGGCTACCGGTCGCCAAGGCAATGGGGCGAATGCTGCGGGAACTTCATGCTCAGCCCGAATTAGGTTTGCTGAATCATGAAATGAGTTTTGCAAGAACCATGATCATAGTGCAGTACTGGCGATCAATGGATCATTTACTTGCCTATGCAAAAAATAAAGATGCTGAACATCTTCCAGCTTGGCGTGAATTTAATCGCTCGGTGGGGACCGATGGTTCTGTCGGTATCTGGCACGAAAGCTATGAAGTAAAGTCAGGTGCTTACGAAAGTATTTATTCAAACATGCCGGCTTTTGGTCTTGGTAAAGCAGGCAGCCTGGAGAGTATTGGCGGGGAAAGAGAATCAGCCGCAGGCCGGCTCGGGCGAAATTGATCGGACCAGAAGAAGTGTTTGTGCTGGCTGTAGTAAGCTGAACCACCAGTTTGTTAAAAAGTTAAAACGTGAATATCAATGCAGACTTTAGCCTGAAGACAGTTATTAATACCAATGACGCTGCTTGGGAAGCATCGCCCGGTTTGGGTGTCGAAAGAAAGTGTCTGGATCGAATAGGCGATGAAATTGCCAGAGCAAGCAGCATAGTCAGGTATGCCCCTGATGCGGCTTTTACCCGGCATACCCATGGCGGGGGTGAAGAGATTCTTGTTCTTGAGGGGATATTCTCAGATGAGCATGGTCACTACACGGCCGGCACCTATCTTCGCAATCCTCCTGAAAGTACTCACGCGCCTTTCTCGAAAGACGGATGCACTCTATTTGTCAAACTGCGCCAATTCCACCCTGATGATCAAGCCAGCATCAACATAGATACGACAAGCGCTGCATGGTATGCAGGCTTAGTGCCCGGTCTGTCTGTCATGCCCTTGCATGAATTCGATGGCGTTGGTACGGCATTAGTTCGCTGGGCGCCCAATACGGTTTTTAATCCCCATGTTCATCCAGGCGGCGAAGAGATTTTTGTTTTGAAAGGCGTATTCCATGATGAGCATGGCGCTTATCCCGCAGGCACATGGATACGAAGCCCCCGGTACAGTCAACATGCGCCATTTACAACATCAGAAGGTGCGCTTATTTATGTCAAAACAGGCCATCTGAGTGACGCTTACCCTAAACCGTAACGAGTCGATTATTAAGATCGGCTTTATGGGGATTATTCGCAGAAGTACAAAACAGTGCTGATACTGAGTAAACAGTGCCTGGTAAGGATAAGAAAATGGAACGCTGCCCCTGGTGTGAAGGTTTTGAGTTGTATCGGCAATATCATGACAGCGAATGGGGCGTGCCGCTTAAAGATGATCGCGCCTTGTTCGAGTTGCTTATTTTGGAAGGCGCCCAAGCCGGACTTTCCTGGTCTACCGTTTTAAAAAAACGCGAGACTTACCGGCAAGCCTTTGACCAATTTGATCCGCATAAAATTGCCCGGTACGACGATGCGAAAGTGGCGCAATTATTAGCCAATGCTGGGATTATTCGAAACCGGCTTAAGGTTGCAGCAACCATTACGAATGCGAAAGCTTTTCTTGCGCTGACAAAAAATGGTCATTCATTTAGTGATTATTTATGGCAATTTGTTGAGAATAAGCCCATTCAAAATCAATGTGCTTCGTTAAGCGATATACCCGCAAAAAATTCTGTATCTGACGCTCTGAGCAAAGCCTTGTTGAAAGCCGGTTTCAAATTTGTAGGATCAACCATTTGTTATGCTTTTATGCAGGCCTCTGGCATGGTTAATGACCACCTCACTTCTTGTCATCGTCATGCCGAAGTTAAAAAGTTAGCCTGTTAGTTTATGCAAGCTCACAGCAGCAAGTTGGCAATGTATTTTTCTTTCATTAAGTTTATTAATTTTTGCAATGTAATTGCCTCATAGTATAGTTACTGTTTCCATACCTATAGTAACGATGGTTTCCTCCAAAGCGGCCACTAAAAATTCGGTCAATAGTTTGGTGACAACCGCTTCTTATCCATATCAATGAACTTAATCTTTGAGCCAGACAGCATCTCCTTGCACGACAAGCGCTCGATTGTTTTTGCCTGGCTTGTCGGCGCCACGCTGATGCTGGCCGCAACGTGGGGTGCGGTGATTGCCAAGATTTCGTACGACCTGCAGGAATTGCAGGTAAGGGGGGCGCAGCGTGCCTCGGACCTTACGGGCGCCTATGCTGAACAGGTGCAGCGGACTATCAAAGAGATTGATCAGATTGCACTCACGGTAAAGTATCAGTGGCAAAACGGTAGCGTGCCGCTGGATCTGGTTGACCAGTACGAAAAAGCGATGCATCACACGCCCACCTACCCGGCAGCAATCGGCGTCGATGGGAAGATAATAACCTCCTGGCGACAGGCATCAATCGGGCTCGACCTGGGCGCAATTGACTTCTTTTCTTATCACCGGGAATCCGACGATTCCAAGCTTCACATCAACCCGCCATCCCCGGGCGTGGGCGGCATGAAAGGCAAGCAAACTATACGATTTACACGTCGCGTCAACGACGCGAAAGGAAATTTCGGCGGTGTGGTGATGGTATCGACCGAGCCTGACTATCTGGCCAGTCTGAATCTGAACGAAGAACTGAGCGAGGGCGACTTCATTTCAGTGCGGCTGATCGATGGCCCGCCGCTGGTAACAAGAACAGTCAATGGCCTTACCAATGCCATGCCTTATTTTGTCAGCACTCCACAATTTGAATCAAGTAAGGGAATACGACTGGAGCCCGGCGAGCGATTCAGCGACCACCTGCTTCGTTACGTAGCATGGAAAAAAATTGATGGGTATCCGCTGGTGGCGCTGGCCTCTGTCACTGAAATCAGTGCCGTCAAATCCTATGTGCAGACCAAACTTGCCTTCCTGCTTTTTGCGGTTTTCAACACGGCGCTGATAGTGCTGGTGACCTTATTCGGTTGCCGTTCGCAATTACGCAATGCAGAGCGCCGGCTCAAGGCCGAACGGGTTCGTACGACATTTCGCCTGGCCGTTGAAGGTGCTAATGAAGCGTTTTACATGATAGAGCCATTGCGTACTTCGGATGGAAATATTGTTGATTATCTGATTGAGGACTGCAACGAACGTGCGGCAGAGATGAACGGAGTGCCGCAAGTTAAAATGATCAGAAAGCGCTTCTCTGAAATTTACGATAAGGAGACTATCGATAGATTGCTGAGTATTCTCAATCGTGCCTTTGCGCAGGGTTTTTTGGAAGACGAATTTTTTATTGATGAAAATTCCCGACACCAGGCCGGCTGGTTCCTTCGGCGCGCAGTGCGATCCGGTGAAGGTATCGCATTGACGATACGGGACATTACCATCGCAAAACTGCACGAAGAAACGCAGGCGAAACTTGCCCTTACTGATACCCTGACCGGCTTACTCAACAGACGCTGGCTCAATGAATATCTGCCTGGTGCGCTGGCGCGCACACGTTCAATGCGTCAGCGTCTCGCATTACTCTTCATCGACCTCGACAATTTCAAAAACATCAATGACACACTGGGGCATGCCGCCGGCGATGAGCTACTGGTTGCAGCGGCGATTTGCTTGAAGGGCGCCGTACGCAACATAGATTATGTGGTGCGCCTGGGCGGTGACGAATTCACGATTCTGATCGAAAATTTGGAGCGCGATGCCAGTGCTGAATTGGTTGCCGAACAAGTACTCAGATCGTTTTCCGAGTCAGAAATTTTCAAACGCTGGAATGCCTTAAACGTCAAATGTTCGATCGGTATTGCCGTGTTTCCTTCGCATGCAAAGGATGCGGATCTCTTGCTGCATTGTGCCGATGAAGCCATGTATGCAGCCAAGGCAGCAGGTAAGGGCTGCTATCGCATGTTCAAACCAGCGTCCGACAAAGCTGACCTGACATGATGGTTTAAGTCCGGAAAAAAATTGAGCATTTAATTCCTCCCTTTTTTAATGATTTTATTTGCGCCGGCTGATCTCCAAAAGCACGTGCTGCTTGAACGCCAAAGCAAGGGGTGACAGCTTTTTGCTCGCCGGGTGAACAATGTGCCAGGCGGAAGTTAAGGGAAAGTCCTCAATGTCTATGACACTGACACCATGCTCTTTTTGAAGTCCATGCAGTGCATGGCGTGATAGGAGTCCCACGCCGAGTCCACCAGCGACCGATTCTTTCACAGCCTCATTACTGCCCAGCTCAAGCCGTATATCCGGTCGAAACTTCATTTTGCGAAAATGCAGGTCACCTGCCATCCGTGTCCCAGACCCTTTTTCTCGAAGAATAAAGCGGCGATTTGCCAGCTCATGCAAAGGAACCTGACGCCGTTTTGCCAGAGAATCGGTCGTCGCCGCAATCACCACAATCGGATTAGGTAAGAACACTTCGTCTCCGAGTTCGATGTCTGCCGGAGGCATGGACATGATGTAGAGGTCGTCGAGGTTTTCACGCAATCGATGTACCACGCCATCGCGATTGAGGATCTCCAGTGAAACGTCGATTGCCGGATACTTCGCGCAGAAACTGCCAATCAAACGCGGCATGAAATATTTCGCCGTACTGACAACAGCCACCCGCAGCTTGCCTCGTGACAGACCTTTCATGCCATCCACGCTCTGCTCAAATGAATCCCATGACTGCGCAACGGAGCGGGCCGTTGCGGCAAGCTCTTTACCTACATCCGTCAAATAAATCTTTTTCCCAATGAATTCGTAAAGCGGCAGCCCCACAGATTGGGTGACCTCCTTTAACTGCATCGAGGCCGTGGGTTGCGTCACATGCATGGCTTTGGCCGCAGCACTGACACTGCCGGTATCGGCTAATGCCAGGAACAATCTGAGTTGTCGGAAAGTGATGTTCATAGATTTTTATCTATTCATGAATAGGTAAGAATCGATTTTACAAGATGACTTGAAATTCTTAGGATGCGGGCAAGGAGAACAACTATGCAAAACTTACTCGATCCCGCGATCCTGTTTTTCGTCTTTGGGGTATTAGCCGGCACGGCCAAATCGAATCTTGAAATTCCACCTGCCATTTCACGTTTTCTTTCCTTGTATCTTTTGATGGCTTTGGGGCTCAAGGGTGGGTTCGCATTGTCGCACTCGGGCATGACTGCGAACGTGGGCGCCAGCATTGCTGCAGCCATAACGCTGGCAATCTGTATTCCGATGCTGGGCTACTGGATCTTGCGCCGATTTGTTTCAGCCTTTGACGCCGCAGCGGTTGCCGCCACTTACGGATCCGTCAGTGCGGTGACTTTTGTCACTGCCGTTCAATATCTGGAAACCCAGCATGTGTCCTATGGCGGGCACATGGCAGCGGCGATGGCTTTAATGGAGTCACCGGCCATTATCCTGACGATTGTATTAGCCAATACGCTCAGACAAAAGGCCGCCCCTGAGCTAACCGTATACGGCGGCGGGACTGCTGTTATTGGCAGTCAAGGTAACAAGCTGAGTGTTTCGGTTGGCAAGGTCTTGCATGAGTCTTTCACGGATGGCGCGCAATTGCTGTTGCTGGGCGCAATGATTGTGGGCTTGATCACAGGTGATGCTGGCAAGGCCGCAATGCAACCCTTCTCCGGTGACCTTTTCAAGGGAATGTTGTCGTTCTTCCTGCTGGATATGGGTTTGATGGCTGCACGAAATCTGCCTCAGATAAAAGGCAAGTCTCCGGTGCTGATTGTCTATGCGGTGATGGGGCCGGTCGTACATGCGTGTCTTGCTTTGGGGCTGGCCTTCCTGTTGAACCTGCCAGTCGGTGACGGTGCCTTGCTGATGGTCCTCGCAGCGAGTGCTTCGTATATTGCCGTGCCCGCAGTGCTCCGGTATGCACTTCCGGAGGCCAATCCTTCGGTCTACTTCGGCCTCAGTCTGGGCGTGACATTTCCGCTGAATTTGATGTTGGGCATACCCGCCTATTTAACGCTTGCCAAGGCAGTGCTCGTTTAATTATTTAGTTTTATAGCGCCACCATTTCCGCAGGCTTTTACTGCGTGTTATGCGCAGTCTTTTCCAGCTTTTTTATATCGAAACCCATCGCTGTTAAACGTGTTAACAGTGCTGTGTGACGGGACGCATCCACAACGGGTGAGCGTGACAAAATCCAGAGATATTCGCGTTTTGGTTCGCTGACTGCGACCAGTTCATATTGGTCATCCAAATCGATGACCCAATAGTCGCCCCAGACAAATGGCAAAAAAGACAGCCAGGCAGGAGCGAATCGCACTTTCAGTTTGGAGGACGTTGCAATACCAAGCTGCTTGGCCTGGCCTATGGCTTGATCCATCTGTCCGTTTTGAAGCCGGCACTGATTTAAAACCTTGATGCCTCCATCTGGCATCAAACTGTAAACTGCCGAAGTGTCAGACACACATTTTTTCTGAAACCGATTGGGAAATTTCGCAATTTCAAACCACCGGCCCAAATAGCGATCGACATCAAGGCTGGGAATGGATTGCAGCTCACCGACTGGTTGCGCTAACGCTATTGAGCTGACAAGTAAAACAGCACCTGCTGCAAAATATTTTAAAATTTTCATTTCATGCTCAATCCAAACCCGTTATTGGCGACCTAATTTACTTCTGTTACGAATTGCTCAATTGGGCGGCGGACTTTTTTAAGGCCGACTAACCAATCGCCACTTTCTGCCCGATAGCCCAGGGGCAGGATAGCAACGCTACGCAGACCTCGGTCACCCAAACCCAGAATCTCATCAAGTGACTTGGGGTCGAAACCTTCGATGGGCGTGCTATCGACACCTTCAAAAGCGGCTGCAATCAAGGCCATGGACAGCCCGATGTAGGCTTGCCTTGCAGCGTGCTGAAAATTGATTTCGGCGCCACGCTGCGGGTAACTTCCCAAGAGCATATTGCGATAATTTTCCCATCCTTCATTCTTTGCGCCGCGCTCTTCGTTAGTAAGATCAAACATCATATTGATGCGTTCAGGTGTGTAATCGCTCCATGCGGCAAACACCAGTAGATGCGAGCAATCAGTGACCTGCCCTTGATTCCAGGCGATAGCCTTAATTTTTTCTCGAACTTCTTTATTTTTTACGACGATGATTTCAAATGGCTGCAAGCCACTTGAGGTCGGTGCAAGACGGGCCGCCTCGATGATGCGGTCGACTTTATCTTGCGATACCGCTTTGGCCGGATCCATTTTTTTTGTGGCATAGCGCCATTGAAGTTTTTGCAGAAGCTCGGACATTTTTTCTTTCGTTATTGGAGGACTAATTCGGGTACCGGGTCAGGATCCGGTCTGAGGGTAGCTTATCCTGCGGGAAAACGCTCAATGTGAGTCTCGCCCTGGCGACCAAAGTAACTAGGATTCAACGCCAACTTCAACGAGTCGCCCCAATGCCTCTGGACAAGTTAGCAGCCCGGCATGAGATTCAAGAGCGCATTGCTCTATGATTGATTGTCTTGTGAATTCATGGCTTTCCCTGGGCGTGTGGGGGCATAGATGTAGCGCGGTGGGGAGCAATCAAGCCGGACTGAAGATGGATGATCCCGCTGTCGCAAGAGTTCGGGTATTCAAATTTAAAAATTTCTGAAACGCCGTTACCTTATTCCTCGCTTAGCTACGCTGCATTCCGGAGGGAGAGAATATCCGGCCGAACGAACTTTTTTTTCTGCCGTAAATTCTACTTGAAACCATTGGCAGAGCGGCGTCACGTAGCGGTAACTCCAGACATAGCCACGCTCGCGCGCCAGTCCGAATCGGCTCTTGGATATGCCAATCAAATCCACCACTTCGCTTTCGTCCAGGCCCGGAACGATCTTGGCGAAATCTTCATCGGTAAGTAGTTGCCGGTATGACGTTGCGATGCCTTGTGCATCGAAATAAACAGCGTAGGTGTGCTTGCCATAAGGGCCGCGGGGAAAATCGAGTCGTTGGGCACTGCCAAGATCAGCTGGCACTGGATTGGGCGCACCAAGTCGCTCTATGATTTCACTGCGAGTGAGACCGATAAAGTCTTTCGATGGTCCGTACCCTGCGCAGCCGCCGATGATCAGCGCGCCAGTTAGAAGAATCGCCTTGCACCAGCAGCTAGACTGCGTTGCCATTTCTTACAATCCTTTCCGAAACTCTCGATGATTCGCTGACCGGCATTCAGAAACCGGTTTCCACCTTCCACATTGAATATAAATAGGCTTGTGAAAGCAATCCTTCATTGGTGACAGCACCTCACCAATTTAAGAAATTCATGCAACAGTGGGTTGTAGTCGAGCTGAATGAACTACAAGACTTTCTCATGCTGCGCGGTTTGGTGCCAGCATAAAAAACGAATACGTTCGATTTGACCGGCGACAATCAAAGTCGAAAACGGCAGCGTGTTCATTTCAAAGGTGATGGATAAATGGGCGTATGAGCGCGGCGTCGAATTGAATTTTAGTCGACCGGGCAAGCCGACTGATAACGCGAAGATCGAAAGCTTCAATGGCCGGTTGCAGTAGGCATTTTTAAAAATGCATTGGTTTCTGTCGCTTGAAGACGCCAGGAGTAAAATCGATGTGTGGCGACAGTATTATAATGAGGCGAGTCCCCGCTATGTGTTGCAGCGGGAGTACGGCGCGCTTTTCGTGCCAGTCCTTGAATAAGGCAATTTAGGCAGAAACACCGGAGTCAAAGACTTCTAAATTAAGGCCGGGACTAATTCGGGCACAGGGTTAAAGCGCAACCAGTCTTTCAAATTAATCGAATTGAAACGATTTTGATCCAAATTACTGGCGCGCTTTGATAACAACCATAAAAAATCAGGTCTTGAAATTAGAATCGGTATCCAAGGCCAAGTGATGCCTGATTTACTTTAAATTTGAGTGGGTCATCAGTTGGATCAGTTGTTTCCGTTTTTGATCCAAAACTGCTTTGACTGACTTCAAACTGAAAATAAAATTTTGAATTAATAACTTTTCTCATACCGAAGCCAACGATGACTCCACGAGCTTTAACTTTTTCATCCAAGCTTCCAGAATCAATGTCGAAACCGTCCATCGCTGCATACCCAAGTTTTCCGTATAAAAGTGTGGAGTCGCCAACAGCATAACCCGGCTCAATGAAAATAGAATAGTGTCCCTTTCCTTTGTATTCATCTGAACCGACTGGATCAGCCCCTGATTTGAGATCGCCAATCACATAGCTAACCCCAATACCTAATGTCGAATTTTCACCAATTCCAAACGTATATCCTGCTTGGACGGACCCTAAAATACTATTCTCGCCATGTTTGTAAATGTCACCGTTGAATGTGTCGGTTTCTTTAACAGTTGTGTTTACTGAGGTGATATTTGCACCAACTGTCAGGCCGGTGAATTCATTGTTGTCAGCATTTGCTGATTGCGACAAAACACCTAGCATTGCAAGTGTAATTAATTTTAATTTCATATTTTTCCTATTTATCAACATAATAATAGCATTCTTGACAATCAACTCGAGTTCCTTGAGCGTTACTTGTAAGCTCAAAGCTTAACGATCGGCTCAATAAAAAAATCAAGTACCATTTATTTCTAAATCAGTTTAGTTTGAAATTATGAACGCCAAAAAAGTTACCGTAAGTAACTTTTATATCCATAAGCCATGTACCAAAAACCCAAGCAATCACGCTCAATACTGACTGAACAGAAATTTCTCGATGCACTAGATGCACTGTTGCGAGAAAAATCATTCAAACAACTCACCGTTGATGAAATAGCAGAACGTGCAAATCTTCATCGAGGTGCGTTTCTTAAACGATTCGGCTCTAAAAAAAGAGCACTACTCGTTCTATTTGATCGATATTGCAAGGACGCTTCAGCCTACATGTTGGAACTCAATCAAATTTTGCATCAGTATTCAAATGCTGAAGAAGTTTGCACAGAGATGTCTAAGCAGCTTGAGCAACTTCAGTCGAAACACTTTGCCTCAAATCGAGCAATGCATGAGATTTTTTCTGAAGATCTAGTGGTTGATATACGGACCAAGAAAATCTTCAAGGAACTCGTTGAACTAACAAAGAAAATTCAGTGCGTTTTTTTGAGCGACGCTAAAGTATCTGACAATGGGGCATTGTCTGCTTCACAGTTGCTAGTAACCATAAACTACAATTATGTACTCAAGGCGATGACAGCATTTCCACGGGACACGCAATCCCGACATCATTTAATTGGGAAGCTGGTAACAGAAGCCCTTAAAACCTGAAAAAAAATCACAAGAGTAAGGATTTTAATTTCATCGGACAAAAAATAACCCTCCAATCAAATAACCAACTGAATCACCCCGGAAATTCTAGACACTCGCGAGCGTCTAGAAATTTTGCTTTTCATATTCTACCGGTGAGAGCCGATTACTCACGCTGTGACGGCGCTTAGGGTTATAAAACATTTCGATGTAATCAAACACATCCTGTTTGGCTCCGTCGTGCGTTGCATAAGTTTTGCGGCGAATACGCTCTCGTTTAAGCAATTGGAAAGAGCTTTCAGCAACGGCGTTGCCGTGGCAGTCACCATGCTGGCTCTTGCTTGGCTGCAGATGGTGTGTCTTCAAAAACGCTTGCCAGTCATAGCTGCTGAATTGACTGCCCTGAACGGAATGCACCATGACGGTTGATTGAGGCTGACGACGCCACACGGCCATCAGCAAAGCGTTGATGGCGAGATCGCGATCCATGCGCGGTCCCATCGACCAGCCAATCACCTGACGGGAGAATAAATCCAGCACGGCAGATAAGAACCGCCAGCCTTCGTGCGTCCGGATATAGGTGATGTCCGTGACCCAGACACGGTTCGTCTCCGGCACGTCAAATTAGCGCTGTAGATGATCGGGCGCCATAGCTGCGGCTGGCCCGCCCCGTGGGCTCGGCCGCCGGTGGTAGCCCGTCTGCGAGCGCAACTTCTCCTGACGCATCAAGCGGTAGCCACGATGCTTGCCGCAGGTCTCGCCCAAGGCAAGCAAGTCATCCCGCACTTTGCGATACCCATAGACCGAGCCACTTTCGAGCCAGGATTGTTTGATGTGGCCGAGCAGCCGTTTATCTTCGATTGCGCGGCAACTGTGGGGCTTCTCCAGCCAAGCGTATAGCCGCTCGGATGAACTGCCTTCATCTTGCACAGACGCCGCACAGAATGGTGGCCCTGCTGTTCCCGGATAAATGCGACCCTCACTCGGTTGTCATAGCAAAGTACGCGGCGGCCTTTTTTAAGGCGTCGCGCTCCTCGTTCACCCGTTTTAGCTCGGCCTTGAGACACCGCATTTCCGTTTGCTGATCTTGCGCCACCTCGCGCTCAGCCGGCGGCACGCGATAGCGTTTGATCCACTGATACAGACTGTGTGTCGTCACACCCAACCGACTTGCGACCTCTGCCACCGGATGACCTCGGTCAGTGACCTGCTTGACTGCTTCAATTCTGAATTCTTCCGTGTAACGCTTTGCATTCATGACACCCCCTTGTAGGCCTAAATTTATAAGCTCAGAAGTGTCTAGTAAACCCGGGGCGATTCAATCAGTTTTGCTGGCTCATCATAAAAAGCTGATTTGGCTTCGTCAAAAGAGATGCCACGCTTTATGAGATTGGCTGTTGCCTTGCGCTCGCCTCATTCGAATCGAAGAAAATTCAACTTAACATTGTAAGTACATATTAAGGGAAGCAGAACATCTGATCTGCGGTGACCCTTCGAATTTAGGGAGTCCTAAAGACAAAAACCCCCGCCATTTCTGGAGGGGGTTCGCTATTTCTTGGTGGCCCGGGGCGGAATCGAACCACCGACACAAGGATTTTCAATCCTCTGCTCTACCGACTGAGCTACCAGGCCAAGAGGCGCGAGTATAGCAAAACAATGGCGGTATGCAAAGGGTTCTGCACTCGAAGTTATAATCAGAGCCTTCGCTACGCTGTAAAAGCGCGCTACTTCACTCTTTGGTTCATGAAAATTCACTCCGAAATTTGCGTTATCGGTAACGGTGCAGTTGGCAAAGCGACTGCACTTGCACTGGCACAGGCCGGGTTTGATGTGGTTTTGCTGGCCCCCGCAGCACAAACTTCACACAAGCTCGAGTCCGCAGAAGATCGCCCCTGGGATATGCGCGTGTATGCACTCAATCATATGGCGCAGGCTTTACTGTCCTCCCTGAAAGTTTGGAGTGCGATGGATTTGTCCCGTGTTGCTCCGGTTGATGCGATGCTGGTACATGGGGAGGATAGCGGCGGGCTTGGACAGCTTTCTTTTGATGCCTATGGCGCGCGGGTCGGTGCGTTGGCCTGGATTGTTGAAGATAGCAATCTCAATGTGGCGCTGGATGCCGCGCTGCGATTCGCTTCGGGGCTGCGTGTAATCAGTGCCACAGCCACGGCACTGAAGCTGGCAACCGATAACGCGGCAATTACACTGGATAACGGCGATGTTATTGAAACCTCACTCGTTGTCGGCGCAGATGGCGCGCAATCCTGGGTGCGCGGGCAGTGTGAAATAGGGCTGGATTATCGATCTTATAACCAGCAAGCCGTGGTCGCTAACTTTGCCTGTGAATTTCCCCATCATGGGGTTGCCAGCCAATGGTTTTTGGGTGCGGATGGCATCGTCGCTTTATTACCTTTGCCGGGTCAGCGCGTGTCGCTGGTGTGGTCTGCGCCGGATGCGCTGGCTGCATCTTTGCTGCACGAGCCTGTTGAAAAACTGGCAGAGCGTCTGATGGCTTTGCCCGACCAGAAATTAGGACAAATGTCCATACTGCCTCCCGCGGCTCCCAGGGCTATTCCATTAAAAATGATTCGTACCCATTCTGCTATTGCGCACCGTGTTGCGCTGGTTGGCGATGCGGCGCATGTTGTGCATCCACTAGCTGGTCAGGGAATGAATCTGGGTTTTGCTGATGTGGATGCCTTGCTGTCGGCACTGGCCAAGCGCGAACTGAAAACGGAGTGTGGCGACGCCCGCACGCTCGGCCGCTATGCGCGTTCGCGCAAGGAAGATGTGGCGCTGATGCACCTAGCAATGGATGGCTTGCAACGGTTTTTTGCATCCGAACTGCCACCTGTCCGGGCGCTGCGCAATGCGGGGCTTGGCCTGATTGATCGTATTCCTTTTTTGAAGCGTCGCCTGATTGCGCATGCATTGGGTAAGACGAGTTTGACTAATCCTGAAGAAAGATGGCAATGAAGATGAAAAATTTGATGGCGGCAGTCGCCGGCCTGGTGTTGTCGTGTTGTGTGATGGCTGAGACGACGGAAGCCAATATCAAGAAGCTGCTGCAGCCACGCATAGGCGAGAGCGCAGTTATTGAATCCGTCACCAAGACACCGTATGCAAATTTGTACGAAGTCAAAATTGGCGGTGAGCTGGTATATACCGATGCTGCCGCCAAATTTATTTTTATTGGCCGCCTGATTGATGCTGAGACTTCCAGAGATCTGACGCAAGCCCGTATGGATGAGCTTAACCGTATCAAGTTTGCCGATCTGCCGCTGGATTCTGCCGTGAAAACGGTACTTGGCAATGGCAAGCGGGTAATTGCGGTGTTTGAAGACCCGAATTGCGGCTACTGCAAACGCTTTCGCAAAACCCTGAGCGAGATGAAAGACATTACGGTTTACACCTTCATGTACAACATTTTGTCGGACGACTCGCGGGTCAAAGCCAAAAATGTCTGGTGTTCTGCTGACCGCAGTAAGGCATGGGACGACTGGATGGTGCATAACAAGGTACCCGCCACTGCGCCCGAATCTTGCAGCGTGACGCCGAACGAAAAAATTCTCGAGCTTGGTAAAAAACTCAAAGTCACCGGTACGCCAACGGTATTCTTTACCGACGGCTCGCGTGTGCCTGGCGCAATCGACGCCAAATCCCTTGAAGCCAAACTGGCATCAATCAAATAATTTTAAAATTTTTTTAGTTTAAATTTTTCCAGGAGACGACATGTTTAAAGCGATTCTGCTCAATAAAAACGAAGACGGCAGCACAAAGGCAGAGCTTGCTCAACTTGATGATGCCCAACTGCCGCAAGAGGGCGATGTAACGGTTGCAGTTGATTATTCAACCATTAACTATAAAGATGGCCTGGCCATGACAGGCAAGTCGCCTGTCGTGCGCAAGTGGCCGATGGTGCCGGGTATTGACGGCGCCGGCGAAGTAATTGCATCTACCCATCCAGACTGGAAAGCAGGCGACGCATTTATTTTGAATGGCTGGGGTGTCGGTGAGAGTCACATGGGCTGTTTGTCGGAGCGGGCCAAGCTTAAAGGCGACTGGCTCATACCGCGCCCGGTTGGCATGTCTTCGCGCACAGCCATGTCCATTGGTACTGCCGGCTACACCGCGATGCTTTGTGCAATGGCGTTGGCGGAACAAGGCGTCACACCCGAACAAGGTGAAATTCTGGTCACAGGTGCGTCCGGCGGTGTGGGCAGTGTGGCGATTGCGATTCTGGCGGCACGCGGCTTTAAGGTGGTGGCCTCAACCGGCAAACTGGACGAGACTGAATACCTGAAGTCATTGGGTGCCGTTGAAGTGATTGACCGCGCCGCATTATCAGCGGTGGGTAAACCGCTGCAAAAAGAACGTTGGGCTGGTGTGGTGGATTCAGTCGGATCGCATACGTTGGCCAATGCCGTGGCACAGGTTCGCTACGGTGGCGCAGTGGCTGCTTGCGGCCTGGCACAGGGTATGGATTTCCCGGCTTCAGTGGCGCCCTTCATCCTGCGCTCGGTCAAATTAATTGGTGTCGATAGTGTGATGGCGCCGAAAGCCCGTCGCATCGCAGCCTGGACATTGCTGGCCGCAGAATTAAAGCCTGAAATCTTAGCCACCATCACGCAAGAAATTACGCTGGCTGATGCGCTGAACTGGGCGCCGAAAATTTTGGCAGGGCAGGTGCGTGGTCGTCTGGTTGTGAATGTGAAAGGCTGAAATGGCCAAGCCTAGCCCTCTGGCGATCTGTTATCGCATTCGGCCTCTGGACCTCGCGCTGCATTTGTTCGAGGTCACATTAACGATTGCCTCTCCGGCTACAGAAGGTCAGGTGCTGTGCTTGCCTGCGTGGATACCCGGCAGTTACATGATTCGCGAATTTGCCCGCAACATCGTGCAGATCAGAGCGGAGTCGGGTGGCAAGCCTGTTCGCTTAAAAAAACTCGACAAGCACAGCTGGCTGGCACAGCCTTGTGCCGGGCCACTGGTGCTGACCTATCAGGTCTATGCATGGGATTTATCCGTGCGGACTGCGCATCTGGATCAGACCCATGGTTTTTTCAATGGCACCAGTGTCTTTTTACAAGTGCAGGGTCAGGAAGCTAGGCCCCATGTGGTTGATATTCTGCCGCCTGAAGGCGAAGCTTTTGCGGCTTGGCGGGTTGCCACGGCATTGCCGGAGTTGAAGGCCAAGCGCTATGGTTTTGGTACCTATGTCGCCGCCAATTATGATGAACTGATTGATCATCCGGTCGAAATGGGTGAATTCGCCTTGCTGCGTTTTCGTGCTCATGGCGTGCCGCATGAGATGGTCATTACCGGACGCGTACCCAATCTGGATAGGGCGCGCTTGTGTGCTGACCTGAGCAAAATTTGCGAAGCACAGATTGCCTTGTTTGAGCCGGTCAGTAAAAAAGCACCGATGCAGCGTTATGTGTTCATGACACTGGCCGTTGGTGATGGCTATGGAGGTCTTGAGCATCGTGCGTCTACGGCACTCATTTGCGCGCGGGCTGACTTGCCTGTCAAAGGGCAGGCTGAGATGAGTGAGGGGTATCGCGGCTTTCTCGGCTTGTGCAGTCACGAGTATTTTCATACCTGGAATATAAAGCGGATCAAACCTGCGGCGTTTGCACCGTACATGCTGGATCGCGAAAACTATACCTCTCTGTTGTGGCTGTTTGAGGGCTTCACCAGTTACTACGATGACCTTGTATTGGTACGCACTGGGCTGATCGATGAAGCGGCATATTTGAAACTGATCGCCAAAACCATTAACGGCGTCATGCGTGGCAGCGGTCGTTTAAAGCAAAGCGTCGCAGATTCCAGTTTTGATGCATGGACCAAGTATTACCGGCAGGATGAAAATGCGACCAATGCAGTGGTCAGTTATTACACCAAGGGTTCTTTAGTGGCCTTACTGCTTGACCTGACTATTCGTCAGCAAACCCGTGGCCGTAAATCGCTTGACGATGTGATGCGTGCGTTGTGGCAGCGCTTTGGTCGCGATTTTTATGCCGAAGGCAGTAAGGCTGGCCAAGGCGTTGGCGAAGCAGAGCTTGAGTCTTTGTTTGATGAAGTTACAGGCTTGCACTTAAAGCCAATATTCGATCGGGCGGTGCGCGGCACGCAAGATTTGTCGCTTGAAAGTGTGTTGAGCGATTTTGGCGTGGAAATGAGTAACAAGCGCAAAGAGAGCAAGCTGGCACTTGGTATCCGGACTGCGCGCGAAGCTAATGATTGCAAAGTCGCCAGTGTGTTTGAAGGCGGTGTGGCACATCAGGCCGGCTTGTCAGCGGGCGATGTGCTGGTGGCGCTAGATGGTTTGCGAGTCACGGCTAGTAATCTTGATACTTTGCTCAATCGTTACCGTAACGGCGACACCATTGGTGTGCATGCCTTTCGTCGCGATGAACTGATGCGCTTTACGGTGGTGGCAAAGCCAGATTCTGCGCCCCAGTTTTCCCTGGAAGCGCAGGCCAAACCGCTGGCTGCGGCGCGCATGCGCAGCGCATGGTTGAGACCAGACCAATAATTTTCAGACATGTGGCAGACGTTCGATGCCATGCCGATGCAGGCCTGATGCCTGTTAGTGCAGAGGAAAATTTTTCGTTTGTAATGAAAGACGCCGGGACGGCGTTTACGGGGCTAGTTGGTTACACAATACATACAATATGAAGCATATGAATTTGATAAATTTGATTCCTCAATTGATGTCCATGGCCCGCGATGCGGGCAAGGTAATTATGGAGGTTTACGCGAGTGACGAAAGAGGCGTGCAAATTAAGCCTGATCACAGTCCTGTGACAGAAGCGGATTTTGCCGCCCACCTGAAACTTGTCGCCGCTCTCACAGAGCTGACGTCTGACTATCCGGTGGTGTCAGAAGAAGATGAGGCATCGTTGGCTTATCGGGATAGTGAGGGCTGTTTCTGGCTCATCGACCCATTGGATGGCACGAAAGAATTTTTGGCCCGCAACGGCGAGTTCACGGTCAATATTGCGTTGATTGATCAGGGACGCAGTGTACTGGGAGTGGTTTATGCCCCCGCCATCGATTGCATGTATTGGGGCGGCGCAGGATTGGGGGCATTTCGGTTGAAGGGCAATCTGACAGAGCCGATTAAGGTCAGCCCATATAGCGAGAGTGAGGTTTGCCGGGTCGTCGCTAGCAAGAGCCATCTCAATACCGAAACGCACGCATTCATTGAGCAGCTTGGTTCCGTGAGTCTGGTTCAGGCTGGCAGTTCGTTAAAGTTTTGCAGGGTAGCAGAAGGCGCCGCGGATATTTACCCTCGCCTAGCCCCAACTTGTGAGTGGGATACGGCGGCGGCACAGGCTGTTCTGGAAGGGGCCGGTGGATGCGTGGTGGACTTGGATGGCAATGCGCTGCGTTATGGCAAGCCGGACGTTCTGAACCCGTCTTTCATTGCGACGCGTGATGCTGCGCTGATACCCAGATGATCGACGGTGTTTATGCTTCAGCAGGTGCGTTGACTGGTTTTGTGGTCGGGCTTGCCGGCGTGGGTGGCGGTGCGTTAATGACGCCTATCTTGTTACTATTTTTTGGCGTGTCGCCAACAACGGCAATTGCTACGGACCTTTGGTTTGCCGCTATCACCAAAATTGTTGGCGCGCGGGTTCATCACAGGACAGAAAATGTTGACTGGCAGGTGGCCAAGCGTCTTTGGTGGGGTAGCTTGCCTGTAGCGTTGTCGCTTGTTGGTTTGGTTGGTGCGGGAGTACAAGTCACCAAACTTGATTGGCTGGCGAAAGCCGTTGGTGTGTTGGTCCTGATCACGGCTGTTGGATTGTTGCTAGCCCCAAAACTATTGTCCATTGCGCGTGGTCGTCGAATCGGCCAGCCTGCTCATTTTAAAGCCTTGCAACCTACATTAACAGTTGTGTCTGGCATGATCCTAGGTCTATGCGTTGCGCTCACCTCTGTAGGTGCTGGTGCGTTGGGTAGTGTGATGTTGTTGTATCTGTATCCACTGCGCATGACGCCACACCGCTTAGTCGCTACTGATATCGTGCACGCAATTCCGCTGGCAGTTGTTGCCGGATTGGGCTATTTGTTTGCAGGTTTAGTGGATGGTCGAATGCTCATGAGTTTGCTGACTGGTTCCATCCCGGCGGTGATACTGGGTAGTTTGTTAGCAGGTAAATTTCCCGGGCGTTGGATTCAAATCGCATTGGCGATCGTGCTGATGGCCGCCGGGGTCAATATCTTAATCTGATATTTAGCCGTTTTAAATTGTGATTTCAACGAAACAGCCGCGCCAATTCCAAGCCCGGATCTGGCGCGCGCATAAAGGCTTCTCCAACTAAAAAAGCATGGACGTTAGCGTCACGCATGCGTTTGACATCATCGGACTTCAAGATACCGGATTCGGTAATCACCATTTTTTCTGGCGGAATGCGCGGCAAGAGATTGATGGTGTTGTCGAGTGAAGTTTCAAAAGTGCGCAGATTGCGGTTATTAATTCCCAACATTGCCGTGTTGAGCTTGAGTGCGGCATTGAGTTCATCTGCGTCATGTACTTCAACCAGTATGCCCATTCCCAGTTCATGTGCACAGGCTTCGAGTTCGGCCATCAGTCCGTGATCTAGTGCGGCGACGATCAGCAGTACACAATCCGCGCCCCACGAACGGGCTTCGTATAACTGGTAAGGATCGATGATGAAATCCTTGCGCAGTGCAGGGATGCTGCAAGCAGCACGGGCTTGCTTCAGATAGTCGGGAGCGCCCTGAAAAAAATGCACGTCAGTGAGTACCGATAAACAGGCAGCGCCATGTTGGGTATAGCTGCGCGCAATTTCTGCCGGGTCAAAATGTTCGCGTAATACGCCTTTTGACGGAGAAGCTTTTTTTACTTCGGCAATGACGCCGGCCTTGCCGGCAGCAATTTTCCCGCGCAGGCTGGCTTCAAAGCCGCGTAACTGACTGCGCGCATCCTGATCGCTTTCCACTTCGCGGCGCAGGCTGGTGAAGCTTTGATGTTTTTTGGCTGCGGCGACTTCGTCGGCTTTGACGGCGAGGATTTTATTGAGGATGTCGGACATTCGATTTTCTATTTAGTGAGAGGCAGCGAGCTGTTGGGTGACTTGTGCAAACTGTTCCAGTTTGCTGCGCGCAGCACCCGATGCAACGGCTTCACGCGCACGTGACAAGCCGTTGGCGATGCTGTCGGCCATGCCAGCGGCGTAAAGAGCAGTACCGGCATTCAGAATGACGATGTCGCGAGCCGGCCCGGTTTTGTTATCCAGCGCTTCGAGAATTTTTTCTTTCGATTCGGCCACGCCCGCCACTTTCAAATTTCGGCTGGCGACCATTTGCAGGCCGAAATCTTCTGGGTGAATTTCGTATTCACGAATTTCGTCGTTGACCAGTTCGCCGACCATGGTGGCGGCGCCAAGGGACACTTCATCCATGTTGTCGCGTGCCCAAACGACGACGGCATGTTTGGCGCCGAGTTGTTGCAGTACGCGCGCTTGTATGCCGACCAGATCTGGATGAAAGACACCCATCATGATGTTGCGCGCACCGGCCGGGTTGGTCAGTGGCCCGAGAATATTAAAGATGGTGCGCACGCCCAGCTCTTTGCGAACAGGTGCTGCATGTTTCATCGCCGCGTGATGGTTGGGCGCAAACATGAAACCGATGCCGGTTTCGGCGATTGATTGCGCAACTTGGGTCGGCGTTAAATTAATGTTGACGCCCAGCGCTTCGAGCGCATCGGCGCTGCCGGACGATGAGGACACACTGCGTCCGCCATGCTTGGCGACCCGTGCACCGGCTGCGGCTGCAACGAACATCGACGCTGTTGAAATATTAAACGTATTGGCGCCGTCGCCGCCAGTGCCGACGATGTCGAGCAGACGGTCGGTATCGGGCACGTCGACTTTGGCGGCGAATTCGCGCATCACTTGCGCGGCTGCCGCTATTTCACCAATCGATTCTTTTTTTACGCGCAAGCCCATAGTCAGCGCGGCAATCATCACAGGCGACATTTCGCCGCCCATAATCTGCCGGAAAAGGGCCAGCATTTCGTCGTGAAAAATTTCTCTATGGTCGATGATGCGCAGCAGCGCTTGTTGTGGCGTCAAGGTCATGAGAGGGCTTTGGTATCGAGGAAATTTTTCAGCAATGCATGGCCATGTTCCGACAGAATCGATTCCGGATGAAACTGCACGCCTTCGATCTGGAATTCTTTGTGCCGTACACCCATGATCTCGCCGTCTTCGGTCCATGCCGTGACTTCAAGGCAGTCTGGCAGGGATGCGCGCTCAATGGCTAGCGAGTGATAACGGATGATGGTGTAAGGACTGGGCAAATTTTTAAATACGCCAACGCCCGTGTGTTGAATGGGCGAGGTTTTGCCGTGCATGACTTGTTGGGCGCGCACGACTTTGCCACCGAATGCCGCGCCTATGCTCTGGTGTCCAAGGCAGACGCCAAGTATCGGTAATTTGCCGGCAAACTGTTGCAGCACCGGCACCGAGACACCGGCTTCATGGGGCGTGCAGGGGCCTGGAGAAATGCAGATACGATCGGGGTTTAAGGCCTTGATTTGCGCCAGCGTGATTTCGTCGTTGCGGTAAGTGCGGACGTCTTCACCGAGTTCGCCGAAATATTGCACTAGGTTGTAGGTGAAGGAGTCGTAGTTGTCGATCATTAGCAGCATTTCAGATCTCCCCGTCCAGTCCGTCTTGCACTTGCTCTGCTGCTCTTAATACCGCGCGTGCTTTGTTTTCAGTTTCCTGCCATTCCATTTCCGGGACTGAGTCCGCGACGATGCCGGCGGCTGCCTGTGCGTACAGCATGCCGTCTTTGATGACGCCGGTGCGAATCGCAATGGCCAGATCCATTTCGCCGCCAAAGGACAGGTAACCACAAGCGCCACCGTAGATGCCGCGTTTGACAGGTTCGAGTTCGTCGATCAGTTCCATTGCGCGAACTTTCGGCGCGCCAGACAAGGTACCAGCGGGGAAGGTGGCGCGCAGCACATCGAGGTTGGACATGCCGGGCTTGAGCATGCCTTCCACATTGGAGACGATATGTTGTACGTGCGAGTATTTTTCGATGATGAATTTGTCGGTGACTTGCACGCTGCCGATTTCCGCAATGCGGCCAATATCATTGCGCGCCAGATCGATCAGCATCACGTGTTCGGCGATTTCCTTCGGGTCTGCCAACAGCTCGGTTGCCAGTTTGGCGTCTTGGTCCGGAGTGGCGCCGCGCGGCCGGGTACCTGCGAGGGGGCGAATCGTGACTTTCTTGCCGCCTTCACGCAACGCTTCATTGCGCACCAAAATTTCTGGCGAGCTGCCAACGATTTGCATGTCGCCAAAATTGTAAAAGTACATATAAGGCGAAGGGTTCAGCGAGCGTAGTGCGCGGTACAGCGACAACGGTGAATCAACATAGGGTTTGCGAATGCGCTGCCCGACTTGCACCTGCATCAGGTCACCGGCCATGATGTATTCCTTGGCCTTGGCCACTGCGGCCAGGTAATCGGCTTTGGCAAAGTCACGTACGGCTTCAGTGCGCACCGAAGCCGAAGTCACCGGTGCTTCAACGGCGCGACGCAGCATTGCCCGTAAATCTTTGAGCCGCTGACGCGCACGGCCATAGGCTTCTGGCTGAGTCGGATCAGCGTAGACGATCAGGTAGAGCTTGCCGGACAGGTTGTCGATGACAGCCAGTTCTTCGGTCAACAGCAGCTGGATATCGGGTAGCTGCAAATCGTCTTTCGGGGCGCTATCGGCCAGCCTGTGTTCTATGTAGCGAACGGCGTCGTAGCCAAAATAGCCGGCCAGTCCACCGCAGAAGCGCGGCATGCCCGGACTGACGGCAACTTTATAACGAGACTGAAATTTTTCGATGAAAGCCAGCGGGTTCTCGTCAGAGGTCTCAATGATTTCGTCATGTTTGACGACTTCAGTACGCTTGCCAATGCTGCGTATGAGCGTATGGGCTGGCAGACCAATGAAGGAATAGCGACCGAAACGTTCGCCACCGACAACCGACTCCAGCAGGAAGGTATTTTTGCCGTGGTTTTGAGGTTGCGCCAGTTTCAGATAAAGCGTGAGCGGTGTTTCCAGATCCGCGAAGGCTTCTGCCAACAAAGGAATGCGGTTGTAGCCTTCTGCGGCCAGCGATTTGAATTCGAGTTCTGTCATGTTTCTCTCCGGGCCGCTATTGTAAAGGAGCGGCGGGGTGGTCTAAAAAACGGGCCGGGCCTAAAGGCCTGCAGCACAAGGCATTAGTTAATCTGCGAATGCCAGCGTCGCCATAGCCAGGCCTCAAAGGCGCCGGGCGTGGTCAGCTTAAGTTTTTTAGAGGGAAACATGATGGTAAGGGTCAAGCGGCAATCAGATGGGCCGCAACAAGTAACGATTCGACTATACCATCCGAGGCAATCGATTGCACAGTCTGGCCGTGGTTGTATCCATAAGGGACCGTCAGGACAGGACAGCCTGCAGCGCGCGCCGCCTCTGCGTCGTTGGAGGAGTCGCCAATGGCAAGCACTTGCGCGGGTTGCAGCGAAAATTCACGACAGACAGTCAGCATTGGCAAAGGGTCAGGTTTCTTTTTTGCTAGCGAGTCGCCACCGTAGACAAGTTCAAAGTAGCCGGCAAGGCCGGTCTTCTCTAATAAGGGCACAGCAAATCCGATGGGCTTGTTGGTAACGCAGGCAAGTCGCAAGCCTTGGTCGCGCATTGCGGCCAAACCTTCGTGGACGCCGGCGTAAACCGTGCTGAAGAGGCCGTTGATAGCAAGGTAATGGCGCTGATAACTTGCCAATGCCTGAGTAAAACGTTGTTCGACCTCGTCGGCGGCAAAGTCCACGCCGAGCACGCGCCGCATCAGATTTTCAGAACCTTTGCCGACAAATTCGGTAATGGTTTCAATCGAAAGTGGCGCGAGATTTATTTCTGCCCGCATGCCATTGATGGCTGCATGAAAATCCGGCGCGGTGTGAACCATGGTGCCATCGAGATCAATGATGACGCCACGTATGCCTTGCAAAGGTATTTTTTCTGGAGCGTTCATGCTGAAGCCAGTTCAATGCGCATGGCGTCAATCACTGCTTTATAGTCCGGCTTGCCAAAAATGGCCGAGCCAGCAACGAAGGTATCGGCACCGGCGGCCGCAACAGCTGCAATGTTGTCGACTTTTACGCCACCATCAACCTCAAGCATGATGTCGTAGCCTGAAGCGTCAATCAGCTTGCGCACTACAGCCACTTTTTTCAAGGCCTCTGGAATGAAGGATTGCCCGCCAAAGCCCGGATTGACGGACATGATTAAAATAAGGTCGAGCTTGTCCATCACGTGTTCTAAATAATGCAGTGGAGTGCCAGGATTAAATACCAGACCGGCTTTGCAGCCCTGATCGCGGATCAATTGCAAAGTGCGGTCGATATGCTCCGAGGCTTCCGGGTGAAAGCTGATAATGTTGGCGCCTGCCTTGGCGAAATCGGGAATGATACGGTCAACTGGTTTGACCATCAGGTGAACATCGATAGGCACCTGTACATGCGGACGGATCGCTTCGCAGACCAGCGGACCGATTGTTAAATTGGGAACATAATGATTGTCCATCACATCAAAATGGATAATATCCGCACCGGCTGCAACCACGTTGCGGACTTCCTCTCCGAGGCGGGCAAAATCGGCAGATAGAATGCTGGGAGCGATGCGGTAATTTTTCATTAATAGATTTATCTGGAACGGGAAAGTTATTTTACCTTGGGGTAAAGTCGGCATGTTTCATTGCTTGCAGTGTTGAAGAATTTCATGTGCAATAACAAACGTTTTTGAAGCAGTAACTTACTTAAGAGGCTAAGCAGATGGCTGCATATGAAATGACAGTGACGGTACGCACGCAATATCTGGAAGATCAGTCGGACCCCGATCGCTCGCGCTTTGTGTTTGCCTATGCGGTGACAATTAAAAACACGGGCAGTGTTGCGGCCCAGCTGATATCGCGGCACTGGGTGATCACGGATGCTAACGATCATGTTGATCAGGTTCGAGGCTTGGGCGTTGTCGGGCATCAGCCATTATTGCAGCCGGGTGAGCAATTCGAGTACACCAGCGGCTCTACGCTGACCACGCCCCAGGGCACCATGCGTGGTGAATATTTTTGTGTGGCCGAAGACGGCGAGCAATTTGAAGCCAAGATTGCGGAATTTGTATTGTCTTTGCCGCGTACGCTGCATTAATCGTCATCTTTGTCATTGCGGCCCGAAAACATCGTCCACCAGACAATAAATACCATCAGCATAAAGGCAGCACCTGCCTCAAGAAATAATAACCACATTGACTATCCCCTTGTTGACTAATCGCTTGAGTTTAACTGCATCAGTTGTTGCTATCGCCCTTTTTATGGCGGCTTGTGCCACGCCCCCGCATGAAAAGCGAGCGCCACCTACAGCTACTGCGCCTGCAGCCTCTTCAAAATCGCCTGACGAAGTATTGAAGCTGGTTAAATTTGCCGAATTGCCTGGTTGGGCTGACGATGACTTGCGTCAGGCTTGGCCGGCGTTTTTGTCTTCATGTGCGGTGTTGATCAAAAAACCTGGCTGGCAGGAGGCATGCGGTCTCACTGGATTTGTCGACGGCTCCGACCCCAAGGCGGTAAGAAACTACTTCGAATCACAATTCTCTCCGCATCAAGTAAAAAATACGGACGGTAGCGTGTCCGGAATGCTAACGGGGTATTACGAACCCTTGTTGCGCGGTTCCCGGGTTCGTGGAGGGGCATTTCAAACGCCTCTATATAAGGCGCCGGAAGATTTGCTCACGATTGATTTGGCGTCTTTATATCCCGAACTCAAGAACAAACGCTTGCGCGGCAGGGTCGTTGGAAAAAAAGTCGTGCCCTATTTTTCTCGCGCCGAACTTTCTCAGCTTGATCCTTTGGCCGGTAGCGAATTACTTTGGGTAGATAGCCCGATTGATGCATTCTTCTTGCAGATTCAAGGCTCTGGCCGGGTCTATCTGGAAGAGAGCAGGGAAACCGTGCGGCTTGCCTATGCCGACCAAAATGGGCATCCCTATAAATCGATCGGACGCTATCTCGCTGATCGTGGCGAGCTTGAACTCGATCAGGCTAGCGCGCAGGGCATTATGCGTTGGGCAGCCACCAACCCAGCCAGGATGCCGGAGCTACTGAATGCCAATCCGAGTTTCGTATTCTTTCGGGAAGAAAAGATCAATGACCCGACTATCGGCCCCAAGGGGGCCCTGGGTGTAGCGCTGACAGCGCAGCGTTCCATTGCCATTGACCCGCAATATATTCCTTTGGGAGTCCCGGTTTTTTTGGCGTCGACTCAACCTAATAGCGACACTTTGTTGCGGCGGCTGATGATGGCTCAAGACACGGGAGGAGCGGTACGTAACCCTGTCCGCGCCGACTTTTTTTGGGGCTTTGGAGCAGAGGCAGCGGAAAAGGCCGGCAAAATGAAGCAGGCGTTAATGATGTGGGTACTACTGCCCAATGCAATGGTATCGGCATCAAAATCAGCGAACAAAGACTGACATTGGTTTAGTCCTAATGCCAGGATGGACACAAAAAATTTACAGGTAAAAAAGAGGAGACTGTCATTTCATACGCAAACATATTGGTCGAGACGCACGGTAAAGTCGGCGTGATACGCCTGAACCGTCCCAAGGCAATGAACGCACTCAATGATCAGCTGATGGATGAGCTGGGAGAAGCCGCACTGGCTTTTGACGCTGATGAGGCAATCGGATGTATCGTCGTTACGGGAAATGAAAAGGCGTTTGCGGCAGGTGCAGATATCTCCGTAATGGCCACGCTGACGTATATGGAGGCTTATAAGAGCAATTACATTAGCCGTAACTGGGAGCACATTCGTAAAGTCAGGAAGCCAGTTATTGCAGCGGTTGCAGGCTATGCGTTAGGCGGTGGCTGTGAGCTGGCGATGATGTGTGATTTTATTATTGCTGCCGAAAGTGCAAAGTTCGGTCAGCCAGAAATCAAGTTGGGCACCATACCAGGCGCTGGCGGAACTCAGCGCCTTCCCAGAGCCATATCAAAGGCCAAAGCAATGGATATGTGTCTGACAGCGCGAATGATGGGGGCAGAAGAAGCAGAGCGCGCAGGCTTAGTGTCCCGGGTGGTGCCCGACGAAAAGCTCATGGAAGAAGCATTAGCGGCGGCTACCGTGATTGCATCAATGTCAGCACCCATTGCCATGTTGATCAAAGAATCAGTGAATCTCTCCTATGAATCTCCTCTGTCAGAAGGGGTGCGCCAGGAGCGGCGGATGTTCCACAGTACCTTTGGCACAGAAGACCAAAAAGAAGGAATGAAAGCTTTTATCGAGAAACGCTTGCCAAACTTTAGGAACCTTTGATATAGTTCGCCTCCGCTTGAGAGACAAGTAGTTCTGAAGCGGAGAGTTTAGGTCTTTACTGACGTTGGTTCGGGGCGGAAATTAATGCGACGAGCCAGCGAAATCAGTAAAAATAAAAGATTAAGTAAGTGACCAAACTCAGGAAGTGCTGCATAATCTCATCTCTCTGCTGCTGACGAACAAAACGATTCGGAAGTGAAGCGGAAGGCGCGAAAAGCGCTGAGAAGTTGAGTGGTTCTTTAAAAATTAACAACCGATAAGTGTGGGCAC
>CANGAW010000037.1 GCA_947451925.1 Burkholderiales bacterium
AATAACTGGACCGAACCTGCTGCGATGCGCTCAACCCTGAACAACTTGTTTAGTGGTTGTATGCGCGGCCGCACTCTTTATGTCATTCCCTTTTCTATGGGGCCGCTGGGCTCGCCGATAGCCCACATCGGTGTCGAGTTATCTGATTCTCCTTACGTCGTCGTTAACATGCGCGTAATGACCCGCATGGGCAAAGCCGTTTATGCGGTGCTGGGAGAAGAAGGGACGTTTGTGCCTTGCGTGCACAGCGTGGGCGCGCCGCTTGTTCCCGGACAGGCTGATGTGGCATGGCCATGCAATGCGACCAAGTACATTGTTCACTATCCTGAAACGCGGGAAATCTGGTCGTATGGCTCCGGCTATGGCGGCAATGCGCTATTGGGTAAAAAGTGTTTTGCCTTGCGCATTGCCTCGACCATGGGGCGCGATCAGGGCTGGCTGGCCGAACATATGCTGATCCTGGGTGTGGAATCCCCCGCCGGCGAAAAACATTATGTCGCTGCCGCGTTTCCTTCTGCCTGCGGCAAAACCAATTTTGCGATGCTGATCCCGCCCGCGGTCTTCAAAGGCTGGAAGGTCACGACCATCGGCGACGATATCGCCTGGATCAAACCCGGCGCAGATGGCAGGCTGTATGCCATCAATCCGGAAGCCGGTTACTTTGGTGTAGCTCCCGGAACCAATACCAGCACCAACGCCAATTGCATGACCTCGCTCAGAAGCGACACCATTTTCACCAATGTTGCGTTAACCGATGACGGCGATGTCTGGTGGGAAGGGATGAGCAAGGAAGCACCGGCTCACCTGATCGATTGGCAGGGCAAAGACTGGACGCCGGAAATCGCGAAAGAGTCCGGCCGCAAAGCCGCGCATCCGAATGCCCGCTTTACTGTCTCTGCGACTCAAAATCCGGTACTGGACCCAGCCTGGGATGATCCCGCCGGCGTGCCAATTTCTGCGTTCATTTTCGGCGGCCGCCGTTCCACTACCGTGCCCTTGGTGACAGAGGCACGCAATTGGGTCGAAGGCGTCTACATGGCAGCCACCATGGGATCGGAAACGACGGCGGCAGCAGCTGGCCAGCAAGGCATTGTCAGGCGCGATCCTTTTGCGATGCTGCCTTTCATGGGCTACAACATGAGCGACTACTTTAGCCATTGGTTGCAGATAGGGCAGCGCATAGCGCAAAGCGGAATACACCAGCCCAAGATTTTCTGTGTGAACTGGTTTCGCACCGATGAAAACGGCAAATTTATCTGGCCCGGTTTTGGCGACAATATGCGCGTTCTGAAATGGATGCTTGAACGGGTTGGCGGTCAGGCGAAAGGTCATGAAAACGCTTTTGGCGTAACGCCTGGGTTTGAGCATTTACATTGGGACGGACTTAATTTGTCCGAGGCTCACTATGAACAAATCACTTCCATTGACAGCGAAGCCTGGCGTGCTGAACTGAAATTGCATGAAGCATTATTTGAACAATTGAGCCATCATTTACCGGCAGAACTCGAACAAACGCGAGTGACGCTGGAAAAGCGGCTTTTTGGCTAAACACGCAACTGTAATCTAATGAAAAAAAATCGCCTTAATCAATGAGAGCAGTACCGTCCCTCCCAACTCGTGATGGCGTTTCACCAAGCTTTGTCTGGTTACCCAATGGGCCATGGCAAAGTCTTGGTGAATTTTTTACCTTTCGTTTTCCTGCCGTTAGTAAAGACCGATGGATGTTGCGGATGTCACGGGCAGAAGTGCGCGATGAACAAGGAACCGCACTGTCGCTTGATAGTCCCTACCGGGTTGGAGCCTGCGTGTTTTATTACCGCGAACCGGAAAATGAAACACCCATCCCTTTCGAAGAAAGCATCCTGTTTCAGAACGAACAAATTCTGGTGGTGGATAAGCCGCATTTTTTACCTGTCACGCCAGGTGGTCGTTTTTTAAAAGAGACTCTGTTAGTCAGGCTGAAGAAAAAAACTGGCATCGATACGCTGGTGCCGATTCACCGCCTAGACAGAGAGACGGCTGGTGTCATGCTGTTTTCTGTTGACCCCCATACCCGTGACCTTTGGCAGAGATTGTTTCGTGATCGCTTGATTAAAAAGGTTTACGAAGCCCAAGCCCCTTTGCGTTCTGCACTTTTGTTTCCGATCCGGCATTGCAGTCGCTTGGTCAGGGATGAACAGTTTTTTAAAATGAAGGAAGCGGCCGGTGAAACCAACAGTGAAACGTATATACGCTTAATTTCGGAACATCCTTCGTATGGCGTGTATCGTCTGGAACCGGTGACGGGAAAAATGCATCAGTTAAGAGTGCATATGAACGCGCTTGGCATACCAATTTTGAATGATCGTTTTTATCCTCATGTAGTTAATGCTGCAGATGATGACTTTAAAACCCCGTTAAAACTGCTGGCGCAGTCTCTGACTTTTGAAGACCCCTGTACCGGAGAACTCCGAAATTTTGTCAGTCAGCTTTCTTTGTAGCGCGTACCTAAATAAAAAAACAAATAATGACCACTGTCACACCAGCAGCCTCTGTTCAGACTATTCCCGGGACCGCCATCATTGCCCTTTCCATAGGCGCATTTGGCAGTGGCATGTCGATGCGAGTGACGGACCCTATGCTGGTGCGACTTGCAATGGACTTCAATATTTCCTTAGGTACTGCATCACTGGTCATTACTGTTTTTGGTATTTGTTACGGCTTGTCGCAACTCTTGTTTGGCCCGCTTGGCGACCGCTATGGAAAATATTTGGTTATTGGATGGGGTTGTCTGGCTTGCTCGTTCACAGCACTTCTTTGCGCTCTTGCGCCTGATTTTCACTTTTTGCTGATTGCGCGCGCCATCGCTGGCGCCACCGCTGCTTCGATTATTCCTTTATCCATGGCCTGGATTGGTGATGTCGTGCCTTATGAAAAACGCCAACCTGTGCTTGCCCGCTTTTTAATTGGTCAAATTCTTGGGCTGTCGTCCGGTGCACTCATTGGCGGATTATGTGCAGACTATTTGAGTTGGCGAACACCATTCTTTTTGATCGCATTTTCATTTATTTCCATTGGTATCGTACTGATACGTCTGAACAATCGTCTACCCGAGCACGCCCGTGGCATGCATAAAGCAGAAGGAAATGCACTAAGCCGTTTATTTTCCGAATTCGGCAAAATCATTGCGCTGCAATGGGCCAGAACGGTATTGCTGATAGTTACGCTAGAAGGCGCGATGGTGTTTGGTGCAATGGCGTTCATTGCATCGCATTTGCATGCCCGGCTCGGGATCTCGCTCACTATTGCCGGTTCACTGGTGATGTTATTTGGCTTGGGTGGACTACTGTTTGCATTGCAGTCACGAAAACTGGTCAAACAATTTGGTGAGCCAGGACTAGTGCGCAATGGCGCTATCTTGATGGCGGTTTCTTTATTGATGATTGCTTATGTGCCAGGCTGGTGGCTGGCTGCCCCGGCCTGTTTTTGTTTAGGCCTGGGGTTTTATATGATGCACAACACCTTGCAAATTAATGCAACCCAAATGGCGCCGGAACGGCGGGGTGCGGCAGTGGCTGCCTTTGCATCTTGTTTTTTTCTCGGTCAGTCCGCTGGCGTAGCCGTTGGCGGTGCCTTGCTCGATTTAGTACAAACCAGCTACTTATTGACCATTGCCAGTATTGGCGTATTGCTCACCGGTCTGACGTTTGCGCGCTTACGCGCAAAACGTAGTCTTTAAAGTGCCTGATTTGGAATGAAATCTTGCCAATCAGCGTGAAGCGAAATTGCGTAGCTCTGCAGCCAGACTCGGTTGGCTGGATTCGACATCGCGAGCCATACGGTTCAGATTCATTGCACTTTTGACGCGTTTTTGTTCTATGCTGGTTTTCGCCAAACGTAAACGTGCAAAACTTGCATTTAATACTTCACTCAAAACAGGGCGTGCCGTATCTGAAGCAGCAACAAAGAAATTTTGCAATGTCGGGAAAATGATTTTCATAAGAACTCCGTCTTTGAATGAGCTGTATCGTTAGCAGAAATGTTGCTATGCAGTATAAATTTAGATAAGATATAAATCTAATTCGATTATTCGATAGCAGATATTAGTTTTTCTATATATCAATCAGATTTCTTCTCCGACTTAGGCAAGCATGAGTTTCCTTACCCTGGACCTAAATTTATTGCGCGTTTTTGATGCCGTCATGACGGAGCAAAATCTGACGCGTGCAGCCAATCGTCTAGCAATGACGCAACCAGCAGTATCCAATGCGGTCAAGCGTTTGCGCGAAGCCTTGAGTGATGATTTATTGATTCGTACAGCCCATGGCGTCAAACCGACAGCGCGGGCAGAATCATTATGGCCAGCGGTCAGACGTGCTTTAGCAGAACTGGAAGAAGCGGTAGCGCCCCGTTCATTTGAACTGGCCAATGCCCAGGCGACTTTTCGTATGGCGATGGCCGATGCAACTGCAGCAATTTTGTTGCCACGTCTGGTAAGACTGATTGAAAGTGAAGCGCCAGGTATTGCCGTTCGTATGGTCCCGCTGACTACGCGCGAACCCCGACCTATGCTTTTGCGTGGCGATATCGATCTGGCAATCGGTTTTTTTCCCGGTGTTGTTGCGCAATTACAGGGAGCGACCGATACGCCAGTCCATCACGTGCAGCTGTACCGCGGGCAGTATGTTTGTGTAATGCGCAAGAATCACCCGCTAGCGAAGAAGGAATTAACGCTGGATGCTTACTGTGCTGCCAATCATTTATTGGTCAGTTTTTCCGGCCGTCCTCGTGGTTTAGTCGATGATGCTTTGCTTAGTCTTAACCGGGAACGTAGAATTTTGTTAACGGTAAATCAGTTTTTCACAGCTGGTAAAGTTGTAACGGCTTCTGATTTGTTAATGGTATTGCCTAGACATTTAATCGAAGCAACCGGAATGACTGATGCCTTGGTGGTAAAGGAATTACCCTTTCCAATGCCAGATGTTCATATCGATATGTTGTGGCATGAGCGCGATGCACGCAGTCCCGGTCATCGCTGGTTACGTGAGCAGCTTAGCCAGACCGGAGTATTAAATGTATTAGCAATTGATACGACACATTAATTCAGTGCCAGACAAGTACGCCTTACGATATGAAACGCGTAATGGCTTGCAACTGTATCAATGAACTTTGCAAAATCGACCGGTGTTGATTCATTGGCAGAATCCGATATCGTGCGCATAACCGCAAAAGGCAGGCCAAACTCAACACAAACCTGAGCAACGGCTGCTCCTTCCATTTCAACTGCCAGGGTTGCCGGCAAACCTTCCTTTATCTGATTCATTCTCTTTGCTGAGGTAATGAATTCATCGCCACTGGCAATTAATCCATGATGCTGGTTTGGTAGCGTCAATGCAAAATCCCGCCTATGTTTTAATTGAATCACATTTAAAAAATCTTCTTTAAAAAACACATCTACTGCTTGCTGCAAAATAGTTGTCAAATGACGATCAGTTTTGAAATGAGAAAGCCCTGTCATGGGGATTTCAAATTTTGGAAACAATGGCGAGCTGTCCATGTCATGCTGGACCAGTTCTTCTGCCACCACAATATCGCCAATTGCAAGGCTCTCAGCAGCCCCTCCAGCCACGCCAGTGAACAGCAGGTGGGTGACTCCAAAGTGTTCAATTAAAGTCACTGTGCTGGCTGCTGCTGCGACTTTTCCTATTCGGGAGAGTACACAGACGACATCAATTCCCCACAAGCTTCCACTTGTATAAGTACGTTTGCCACGAATAATTTGTGTTTTGTTCAGCATCACATCAATTACACCATGCTGCTCTTCGGCTAATGCACTAACGATACCTAATTTTAATTTTTGTCTTGTCATGCCAATTAACTTAATTTCCCCACAATTAGCCCACAGCTTATACACAGGTTTATAAACAATACTGAACTCTTATTCTGCTTTTGTTTTTGAACTTAGCTCTTTGTTTTAAAGATTGATATTTAAGAATAGTAGTAATAGATAAGGAAGGGGCATTTCTGTGGATAAGTAAGGTTTTTTCCATGAAATCAGCGCCTTATGAAAAAAATAAACACGGCATAAAGCACATTCTGCTACAGGACAGTTTTTGTATAAGAATTTGCACAGAGACAAATCCGCTACTTGTCCACTTAATTACACAAAGTTATCCCAAGGGTTTTGCACAGTTAAAATCGTATAAATTTTACTAAAAAGGCACTAATTACTCCAAAGACCTTGCATTATTGATAAGGCTGTTGCAATGGCTGGTTCGCGAACCCGGCTTGCCAGGCAGATAAAAGACAATTCCGTATGCAGGCTGACTTTGTCCGCAATTACTAATCCATGCGCATGGGCCTCATGCAGGGCAATCGATTCTCTGACCAGACTCATACCAACGCCTGACTTGACCAGATCCAGCATGGAAGCTTCCTGGTCCACTAAAGCGACTTTATTGGGTTCTACATGAAACTGATTAAATACTTTTGTCAAAAGACGATTATGAACCGATTCCGCAGGTGCCCAGATCCAGGGTAATGCAGCGAGTTCATCCCAGTTTTTACCAATAATCCTTTGTTTCCAGCCCCGGGGAGCCACAAGGTTATAGCTAAATGAAGTAAGGGTCTGGCAATGATATTCTTCACCGGGTGTGCCCAGATAATAGCCAATATCCAGTGTGCCTGATTTTATTTGCTGATGCACTGAACCCGACATACCTTGCTGCAGACGCGTCGAAATATGCGGATAGGCTTCAATTAATTTACTCAGAAATGCGCCAAGTCGCGTAAATTCAGGATCAAGAATAGTGCCAATAGCTAATGAGCCAGACAGCGTTGAATGCAGGGTTTGTACTGCTTGTAGTAGTTCATGACTGTTATTAATAACGCGTTCGGCAAAAGGTAATAATTTTGCACCGTCATTGGTCAGACTCATGCCACTTGGTGTGCGTGAAAAAAGCTGCAACTTCAAACTTTGTTGCAAAGACTTTATTTGCAAACTGACAGCAGGCTGGGTCAGATTCAAACGTGCAGCAGCTCTGGTTAGGTTACCTTCATGTGCGACGGTAATAAAAGCACGTAATTGTGTTAGGTCCATAGAGATCTTGATAATAATTACTTATATTGATATTGATGATAACTCATTGGATTTGGCTAAAGTAAGCATATAAACTCAAAAAATACAAATGTATCAAAAGGAAACCTTATGACAACCGAGCAGCGTCCTGTAATTTCCCACTTTATTAATGGTCAGCATGTTGATTCTGACAGTGGCCGTAAGCAGGCCGTATTCAATCCGGCAACCGGTGCTCCGGTAGCAGATGTCGTTCTCGGTAGTGCTGCCGAGGTCAATGCGGCAGTGGCAGCAGCCAGTGCTGCTGCGCCTGCATGGGCCGATACTGCGCCTCTCAAACGGGCCAGGGTCTTATCCAAATTTAAGGAGCTGCTCGAAAAAAACCACGATGCACTGGCAGCAGCCATTACACGTGAACACGGCAAAGTGTTTTCAGACGCCAAGGGCGAGGTGACGCGTGGATTGGAAATTGTCGAATTCGCTTGTGGTATTCCGCAGTTATTGAAAACACAGTTCAGTGACAACATTGGCGGTGGTATCGATAACTGGCAATTACGTCAGCCTTTAGGTGTCACTGCAGGTATAACGCCGTTTAACTTCCCGGTTATGGTCCCTTTGTGGATGGCCCCGATGGCTATAGCCTGCGGCAATAGTTTTGTGCTGAAACCTTCCGAGCGTGACCCGACACCATCCATGATGATGGCAGAGCTATTTAAAAAAGCCGGTTTGCCTGACGGCGTTTTCAATGTTGTCCAGGGTGACAAATTAGCAGTCGATACTTTGTTGCATCATCCGGATGTAAAGGCGATTTCCTTTGTCGGCTCGACACCTATTGCCGAATATATTTATACCGAAGGCAGTAAGCGCAAAGGTGCTTACCCATTGCGGGTGCAAGCTTTGGGCGGCGCGAAAAATCATTTGGTTGTGATGCCGGACGCCAATCTTGATCAGGCAGTGGATGCCTTGATAGGCGCCGCTTATGGCTCGGCTGGTGAGCGTTGCATGGCTATTTCTGTTGCAGTAGCCGTCGGTAATGTTGCAGACAAGCTGATTGATGCCCTGGTGCCCAGAGTTAAGGCACTGAAAATTCGTAATGGCATGGAGCCAGACGCCGAAATGGGGCCGGTGGTAACCGCTGCCCACAAATCCAAGATTGAATCTTATATTGAGGCTGGTGTGCAGGCCGGTGCGAGTTTGATTGTTGATGGCCGCAATGTGAGCGTAGCAGGGCATGAGCAAGGGTTTTTCCTTGGTGGCACTTTATTCGATCATGTAACGCCTGCGATGAGCATTCATCAGGACGAAATTTTCGGGCCGGTGTTGTGTGTCGTGCGTGTCCCCGATATGGCGGCAGCCATTGCACTGATTAATGCACATGAATATGGCAATGGTGTTGCCTTATTTACATCAGATGGTAATACGGCTCGTGAATTTTCCCGTCGTATTGAAGTCGGCATGGTTGGCGTCAATGTGCCTATTCCAGTGCCAATGGCATGGCATTCCTTTGGTGGCTGGAAGCGCTCTTTGTTTGGTGATACGCATATTTATGGCGAAGAGGGCGTGCGTTTTTACACTCGCTACAAATCCATCATGCAGCGCTGGCCGGAGTCGATTGATAAGGGTGCAGAGTTCACTATGCCTGTTGCCAAATAATCAGTCGGGAGCACAGCATGGAATCTGCAGGCAAATATGACTACATCATTATCGGTGCCGGTTCGGCGGGCTGTGTATTGGCCAATCGTTTAACGCAGGATGCCGATGTTTCAGTGTTATTGATCGAGGCCGGAGGCAAGGATGATTATGTATGGATTCATATTCCTGTCGGTTATCTGTATTGCATCAATAATCCCCGAACGGACTGGATGTTCCGCACCGAGCCAGAAGCGGGTTTAAATGGCCGCAGCCTGATTTATCCACGCGGCAAGGTGCTGGGTGGATCATCGTCAATTAACGGCATGATTTATATGCGTGGTCAGGCGCGCGACTATGAAGAATGGGCCCGACTGACGGGGGACGATAGCTGGCGCTGGCAGCATGTTTTGCCACTGTTTCGCGGTGCAGAAGATCATCATGGCGGCGGTGATGAATTCCACGGCGCAGGGGGCGAGTGGCGTGTTGAAAAACAAAGACTGCGCTGGGACATCCTGGACGCATTTCGCGATGCTGCTGCACAAACAGGCATTGCGAAAACCGATGATTTCAATTGTGGCGACAACGAAGGCTGTGGCTATTTTGAAGTCAACCAAAAGAAGGGCATACGCTGGAATACGGCAAAAGCCTTTTTAAAATCGGTGAAAAAACGACGCGGCAACCTCGATATCATGACCGGCTGTCATGTAAAACGTTTGCGCATCAGCGATTCAGTCAATGGCAAAGTCTGTACGGGCGTGGAATTTACCGGAGGTGGCCAGGAGTGGTTTGCCGAATCCGAGCATGAAACCTTGTTATGTGCCGGTGCGATTGGCTCGCCGCAAATACTACAATTGTCCGGCATTGGCCCTGCGGCTTTATTAAAACAGCATGGACTCCCGGTGGTGCTTGATGTACCGGGTGTTGGTGAAAATTTGCAGGATCATCTGCAGTTGCGCATGGCATTTAAAGTGCAGGGCGTTAAAACGCTCAACACCATGGCCAATAGTTTGATGGGGAAATTACGTATAGGACTGGAGTATGCAGTCAACCGTAGCGGCCCGATGTCGATGGCACCGTCACAGTTAGGCGCGTTCACCCGCTCTGACCCTTCGCAAGTCAGCGCCAACCTGCAATACCACGTGCAGCCCCTGTCTCTGGAGAAGTTTGGCGAGCCTTTGCATGGATTCCCGGCTTTTACTGCCAGCGTTTGCAATTTGCGGCCGACCTCCCGCGGCCATGTGCGGATAGCTTCGGCTGATCCTTTGGCGGCGCCAAAAATCACACCGAATTACCTCAGTACAGCTGCAGACTGCAAGGTTGCCGCCGATTCGCTCGCTTTAACCCGTCGCATTGTTGCCGCACCTGCATTGGCAGCTTATCGGCCTGAAGAGTTTATGCCGGGTATTCACTTTCAAACCGAAGAAGAGTTGGCACTTGCAGCCGGCAATATTGGCACGACAATCTTCCATCCGGCAGGAAGCTGCAAGATGGGGCAGGCACATGATCCTATGGCAGTTCTTGATCAGCAAATGCGGGTCAGGGGAGTAAGTGGACTGCGTGTTGTGGATGCATCGGTGATGCCGGTGATTACCTCGGGTAATCCAAATTCACCCATCATCATGATTGCAGAAAAAGCGGCGCAGTCTATACGGGCAGATCGTCGGCAGCTTCTTGTAAAGCCTTAACGATTCGATGACGGATGTTCTTCTTGGCGACACCCTGATATTGGCACTGGCCGGACTGATTGCCGGTTTGGTTGATGCCATTGTCGGTGGTGGAGGGCTGATCCAACTACCCGCCATGTTTTCCGTCCTGACGCAGACTGTTCCTGCCAGTTTGTTCGGCACCAATAAGTTTGCCTCAGTCTGGGGAACCTTATTTGCTGCCCGCACTTATGCCAAGCGCTTATCTGTTGAGTGGGGTACGGCGCTTCCTGCCGCCCTTACTGCTTTCTTGTTTTCCATGGCCGGCGCCTGGCTGGTTACTCAAACCTCTCCCGATTTGATTCGCAAAAGTTTGCCCTTTGTTTTGCTACTTGTAGCAATTTACGTTGCTGCACGCAAAGACTTTGGCGCAACCCATGCCCCGCGTTATTCAGGTGTTGCAGAAATAGGTATGGCCTTGATGGTTGGTGCCATCATTGGTTTTTATGATGGATTTTTTGGTCCTGGCACTGGCAGCTTCTTGCTGTTCTTGTTCGTACGGCTCTTTGGCTTTGATTTTCTTGGGGCTTCGGCAGTCGCCAAGATTGTTAATGTTGCTTGTAATTTTTCTGCATTAATTTGGTTCGGGTACTCCGGCCACATATTGTGGCATCTCGGTTTGGTGATGGCTGCATCCAATATCGTAGGCGCCGTCATCGGAACAAGACTGGCGATCAAGGGTGGCAGTGCTTTGGTTCGCCAGCTCTTTTTGGTGGTTGTTAGTCTCCTGATCCTCAAAACAGCCAAAGATGCATTTTGGCCCTAAATTCACTGAACACTGTTTCACGTGGAACCGGCGCAGGGAAGGGCGGGCAAGGTTCCACGTGAAACAAATACTCTCGCCTGCTTTTAGAAGTCTCAAGTGCACAGCAAAAGCCCTTATAATCCAGCCTCTGCTTCCTGTCTTCCTAGTGTGACCCTATGGATTTTCCTGCTGAATTTGATGTGATTGTTGTTGGTGGTGGCCACGCTGGTACAGAGGCTGCACTGGCTGCTGCGCGCATGGGGCAAAAAACACTACTGTTAACCCACAATATCGAAACTCTGGGGCAGATGTCCTGCAATCCTTCTATTGGTGGGATTGGCAAAGGTCACCTGGTACGAGAGGTGGATGCGATGGGGGGCGCAATGGCCATCGCAACGGACGAGGCAGGTATTCAGTTTCGTATTTTGAATTCTTCCAAGGGCCCGGCAGTAAGGGCGACTCGCGCACAGGCAGATCGTATTTTGTACAAGCAGGCGATACGCTCCCGCCTGGAAAATCAGGAAAATCTCTGGCTGTTTCAGCAGGCAGTAGATGACCTGATCGTGGAGGGTGATCGTGTAGTTGGTGCTGTCACGCAGATCGGGCTTCGCTTTCGCAGCAAGACGGTGGTGCTGACAGCCGGTACTTTCCTCGATGGGAAGATACATGTGGGCTTGAATAATTATGCGGCTGGCCGTGCCGGCGATCCGCCGGCGCTCTCTTTGTCTGCGCGGCTCAAAGAATTGCAGTTGCCCCAAGGTAGATTGAAAACGGGTACGCCGCCGCGAATAGATGGTCGCAGCATCGACTTTTCCGTCATGACTGAGCAGCCCGGTGATCTGGACCCGGTGCCGGTTTTCTCATTCATGGGAACGGCTGCAATGCACCCGGCTCAAGTGCCTTGCTGGGTAACCCATACCAACACCCATACGCATGACATCATTCGGGGTGGCCTGGATCGCAGTCCCATGTACACGGGGGTGATTGAAGGCGTGGGTCCGCGCTATTGCCCGTCCATCGAAGATAAAATCCATCGCTTTGCCGGTAAGGATTCGCACCAGATTTTCCTTGAGCCCGAAGGCTTGACGACCAACGAGTTTTATCCGAACGGCATTTCCACCAGCCTGCCTTTTGATGTGCAGCTAGCTTTGGTACGTTCGATGCGCGGCTTGGAAAACGCGCACATCCTGCGCCCCGGCTATGCGATTGAATACGATTACTTTGATCCGCGTGGTATGAAGGCTTCGCTGGAAACCCGGGTTATCAAGGGTTTGTTTTTTGCTGGCCAGATTAACGGTACGACCGGTTACGAAGAGGCCGCAGCGCAAGGCATGCTGGCCGGACTGAACGCCGCCCTGATGTCACAAGAGCGCGAGGCCTGGACGCCGGGTCGTGATGAAGCCTATCTCGGCGTGCTGGTGGATGATCTGATTACGCAGGGCGTGCTTGAGCCTTACCGTATGTTCACTAGTCGCGCCGAGTATCGCTTAAGTCTGCGGGAAGACAATGCAGACATGCGGCTGACTGAAATTGGCCGCCATCTTGGTTGCGTTAGCGACGAGCAGTGGCAAGCCTTTGAGGTCAAACGCGAAGCCGTAGCGCTGGAGTTGGAGCGTCTGAAATCAACCTGGGTCAATCCGCGCATGATTGCGCAAGCTGAGGCCGAGCGGCTGTTGGGCAAGACCATGGAGCGCGAGTATGCGCTGGCTGATTTGTTGCGCCGGCCTGATGTCAGTTACGCTAATTTGATGACGCTGCAAGCGACGGACGGCCGCAGCTTTGCCGGACCTGTACTTGATCCGGCAGTAGCCGAGCAGGTTGAAATACAGGTGAAATATGCGGGCTATATTGATCGCCAGGCCAAGGAAGTCGAGCGCCATGAGCACTTTGAAAACCTGAAAATGCCGGCAGAATTTGACTACCTGAGCGTAGGTGCCTTGTCGATGGAAGTGCGGCAAAAACTCAACAAGCACAGGCCCGAAACTTTGGGGCAGGCCTCGCGCATTGCCGGGGTGACGCCGGCGGCGATTTCGCTGTTGCTGGTGCATTTGAAAAAGGGCGGGATGCGCGACTTGTTTGCTGCGCCTCTGAGTCCGGACGTCGCCTGAATGGCAGTCGCTTTCGATCGCGCTGCGCTGGGCAGCATCTTGCACGAAGGCGGGCAAAGTCTGGGCCTGAATTTGTCGCAAAACCAGGTTGAAAAATTGCTGGATTACCTTGCGCTGTTAATTAAATGGAATGCCGTCTACAACCTGACCTCAGTCCGTGATCCGCGCCAGATGGTCACGCAGCATTTGCTCGACGCCATGGCTTCCTTGCCAGCCTTTGCGGGTGCTGCGCATGTGCTTGATGTCGGCTCTGGCGGGGGTTTGCCGGGTGTGGTGCTGGCAATCTGCGCACAGGAAGCGCAGCCGCAGATGCGGATCGACATGATCGATACTGTTAGCAAAAAAACAGCATTTTTAACGCAAGTGAAAGTCGAGTTGCGGTTGACGAACACGACGATTCATACGGGGCGCGTTGAAGCCTTGCAAGTTAAGCAAAAGTTTGACCGGATTACTTCGCGAGCCTTTGCCGAACTGGCTGACTTTATCAACTGGTCTGGCCATTTGCTGGAAGAGGGCGGACAAATGATTGCCTTGAAAGGGCAGGCACCATCGGAAGAGATGACGCGCATCCCACAGGGATGGCGAGTTGAACAATTGCTTGCTTTGCAGGTGCCAGGAATGGATGCACAAAGACATCTGGTTATCATCGAGCGAGCCGGTGCATCGCAATAAAAATACCAGAACATTCCTTTCAATTCGGGAACATCAAGAAAAAAATCCATGGCTAAAATATTTTGCGTTGCCAATCAAAAGGGTGGAGTGGGCAAGACGACGACGGCCGTCAACCTTGCCGCAGCACTGGCCAATATCAAACAGCGGGTGCTGCTGATCGACCTCGACCCGCAGGGTAATGCAACCATGGGTGCAGGCATTGACAAGGCCAAGCTGCCGTCTTCGGTGTATCAGGTGTTGCTTGGCATGGGCGATATTAAGGATGCCCGTCAGACCTCCGAAACCGGGCGTTTTGATGTACTGCCAGCGAACCGCGATCTGGCGGGTGCCGAAGTGGAAATGGTGGAGCTGGAGAACCGGGAAACGCGTCTTAAAACGGCTTTGGCCGCAGTGCTTGATGACTATGACTTCATTCTGATCGATTGCCCGCCAGCGCTGTCTATGCTGACCCTGAACGGCTTGTGTGCAGCGCACGGCGTGATCATTCCGATGCAGTGTGAATACTATGCACTAGAAGGCCTGTCTGACCTGGTCAACACCATCAAGATTGTGCATGCCAAACTCAACCCTGATCTGAAAGTCATCGGCCTTTTGCGCGTCATGTTTGATCCGCGCATGATGCTCTCGCAACAAGTGTCGTCCCAGCTGGAGCAGCACTTTGGCGACAAGGTATTCAAGTCCATCATTCCACGCAACGTACGTCTGGCTGAGGCGCCATCCTATGGTGTGCCCGGTGTGAACTTTGATGCCGGTGCCAAGGGTGCACAGGCCTATATAGCGTTTGGCAAAGAGCTGGTAGAGCGCATACAAAAAATCTAAAAGGGACCGCTCACTACGGATTCCGACATCGAAAGAAAATACATTATGGTTACCAAAAAACAAAAAGGCCTGGGACGTGGTCTCGAAGCCCTGTTGGGCGGCTCTTCCGATTTTACTGCCGACATTCCAGTAGTTAGTGGTGCGCCTTCAATTTTGCCGGTCAGCCAGCTACAGGCAGGCAAATACCAACCGCGCACCCAGATGGATGAGGGCGCGCTCAATGAGCTGGCCGACTCCATTCGTGGCCAGGGCCTGCTGCAACCTATTCTGGTTCGCCCCATCAGTCATGGCAAGGCAGGCATTGCTTATGAAATCATTGCCGGCGAGCGGCGTTTTCGTGCGGCTCAGCTGGCTGGTCTGAACGAAGTGCCTGTATTGGTTAAAGAAGTTGATGACCAGTCTGCCGCAGCGATGGCGCTGATTGAAAACATGCAGCGCGAGGACTTGAATCCCCTCGAAGAAGCGAAGGGCATACAAAGGTTGGTGGGGGACTTTGATTTCACGCATGAACAAGCGGCAGTTGCCGTCGGCCGCTCGCGCAGCGCAGTATCGAACCTGTTGCGACTGCTGAATCTGGCCAAGCCGGTACAAGCGATGTTGATGGCCAATGACCTCGACATGGGGCACGCCCGAGCCTTGCTGGCGGTGGACGCGGCAACGCAGATTATTCTGGCCCACGAAATCATCGCCAAACGCTTGTCGGTTCGCGAAGCGGAAAAACTGGTTGTCAGAACCAGTACGGGTCAGACCGTCAAAGCGGGTAAGGCATCCAAAGAAAAATCACGGGACCTGAAAAGCCTGGAAGAAGAGTTATCGGACGCCTTGATGACGACAGTCACCATCAAGCAGGGCGCGCGAAACAAAGGCGAGCTGGTGATTGCATTTTCCAGCCTAGACCAGCTTGACGGCATTATTGCCCGGCTGCGAACTGCTGGATAAGCTGTAGTTGTTACAACAAGAAAATCTTCTTTCAAATAAAGATTCCTTATCGGCAAAAATTTGACCCAGATCGGCGAAAACCCTTATAATCACGCGCTGCTAGTAACACGCCATCTCACCACACCATCTCGTAGTAAGGGTTGGTGTACGAATAAGCTCCCGGCTTGATTGAATTGCATTTATGTTGCGTCTGGTCCTGATTCAACTGGCAAGCACGATGCTTGCTACAGTAGCGGCAGGACTGATAGGCGGGGTGCATGCTTTTTGGTCTGCTTTGCTCGGTGGTTTGTGCTGTGTTGTACCGAACGGATTGTTTGCATTGCGCCTGTTTGTGAGCGCGGCCAAGCCGGGAATGTTAAACCCGATGACTTTTTTCTTCGGGGAATTTACCAAAATTGCAATGACGCTGGCCATGCTTGGCGCAGTCGTCTGGTTGTATCGCGATTTGAATTGGCTGGCGCTGATCGCCGCTTTCATCATCGCGCTGAAAAGTTACATCATCTTACTGATTAGGCACTGACATGGCAGCTGAAATGGCAGCAGAAGGAGCGGCGCACGCGCCGACCGCCTCCGAATATATCGTCCACCATCTGGGTCATTTATCGACTCAGCATCAGGGCAAAATCATTGATTTCTCCATCATTAACATGGACACCGTTTTCTGGTCCGTGATGATGGGTGTCATCGGTTGTCTGGTAATGTTTCTGGTTGCCCGCAAAGCAACCGCAGGCGTACCGGGTCGCTTGCAGGCTTTCGTCGAACTGGTAGTTGAAATGGTTGACGACCAGGCCAAGAACATTGTGCATGGCGACCGCAGCTTCATCGCGCCGCTGGCCCTGACCGTGTTTGTCTGGGTGCTGCTGATGAACTCGATGGACTTCCTGCCGGTTGATTTGTTCTCTTCAATTTTCGGCCTGCTCGGCATTGAAATTCATCACCGCGCTGTACCAACTGCCGATTTGAACGGCACCCTGGGTATCTCGCTGGGCGTGTTCGCGCTGATGATCTTCTACAACGTCAAGATCAAAGGTGCCGGCGGTTTCATTCATGAGCTGTTTTGCGCGCCCTTCGGTTCGCATCCGGCACTGTGGATCTTCAATCTCGGCCTGAACATCATTGAATTCGTCGCCAAGACTGTATCGCTGGCCATGCGACTTTTCGGCAACATGTACGCCGGTGAGCTGGTGTTCTTGCTGATCGCTTTGCTTGGTTCTACCGCCACTTGGTGGGGTTTCGGTATGCAAGTCGTGGCCGGTTCGGTCTGGGCGATTTTCCATATTCTGATTGTGTTGTTGCAAGCGTTTATTTTCATGATGCTGACGCTGGTGTATATCGGCCAGGCTCACGAAGGGCACTAATCCGTTTTTGCAGGTTTTGGGTTTTACTATTTTTTGACTTTGACTATCTAAGGAGTTTTCATGACTAACGTCGCTTTCGTTGCACTGGCTTGTGGTTTGATCATTGGTCTGGGTGCTATCGGTGCTTGTATCGGTATCGGCATCATGGGTGGCAAGTTCATCGAAGCATCGGCTCGTCAGCCTGAGCTGATGAATACCCTGCAAACCAAGATGTTCCTGCTGGCTGGTCTGATCGACGCTGCATTCCTGATCGGTGTTGGTATCGCGATGATGTTTGCATTTGCAAACCCATTTGCTGGTTAATTCCAACATTCTCATCGTGCCGGGGACTGCCCCGGCGTCTGTTAATTTGAGAAGGAAATTACCGTGAACTTAAATGCAACATTGTTTGCGCAGTTCGTGGTCTTCTTCATCCTCGCTGGTTTCACGATGAAATTCGTGTGGCCACCGCTGATGAAAGCACTCGATGAGCGTGCCCAGAAGATCGCGGAAGGCTTGGCTGCTGCTGACCGCGGCAAGGCCGAAATGGCTGCTGCTGAAAAACGTGTACAAGCGGAACTCGCTGGTGCGCGTGACGAAAGTGTGAAACGCGTGGCTGATGCTGAAAAGCGCGGTCAGGGCATTGTGGAAGAAGCAAAGAAAACGGCTGTTGAAGAAGCTGCCCGTATCGTTGCTGCTGCCCGTGCTGATGCTGATGCCCAGTCTGGCAAAGCGCGTGATGCGCTGCGCGCTGAAGTTGCGACCCTGGCTGTCAAGGGTGCAGAGCAGATCCTGAAGCGGGAAATCAACGCGGCCGCCCATGCGGACCTGTTGAACCAGCTGAAAGCTGAGCTGTAATCATGGCGGAAATCGCAACCATTGCCCGTCCTTACGCTGAAGCGCTGTTTCGCGTAGCCCTTGGTGGTGACCTCGAAGCCTGGTCCGATCTCGTATCGGAAATGGCGCAGGTTGCTGCCGTGCCAGAACTGACCGCATTTGCGTCAAATCCGCGTGTGACCGATGCACAGGTCGCTGACACTTTCATGGCGGCGATGAAGTCGCCAATGAATGCCGAAGCGAAAAACTTCGTTAACGCCTTAGTCGAAAACGGCCGCCTGTCATCGTTGCCGGAAATCGGCGCGCAATTTCAGGCATTGAAAAATGCGCAGCAAGGCAGCGCCGATGCGGAGATTGTCAGCGCATTTGCGATGACGGATGCGCAGGTCGCTGAGTTGGTTGCCTCATTGCAGAAAAAATTCGGCCGCAAGCTGAATCCGACTGTAACGGTGGACCAATCCTTGATCGGTGGCGTACGCGTAGTGGTTGGCGATGAAGTACTGGACACCTCAGTACGCGCCAAACTTCAGCAGATGCAGATTGCCCTGGCGTCGTAAGCTCGGACAGCACACACACATTTAGATATTGCGGGATTGCCGAGGCGAGTAGCCAGAGTGATCCCAACCAATCAGGAGCTAACATGCAACTCAACCCGTCTGAAATCAGCGAGCTGATCAAGAGCCGGATCCAGGGTATCGGCGGCACCGCCGAAGTCCGCAATCAAGGCACCGTGATTTCCGTGACCGACGGCATTTGCCGCATTCACGGTCTGTCCGATGCCATGCAAGGCGAGATGCTGGAATTCCCGGGCAACACCTTCGGCCTCGCACTGAACCTCGAGCGCGACTCTGTCGGCGCCGTTATTCTCGGTGAATACGAGCACATCTCCGAAGGCGACACGGTTAAATGTACCGGCCGCATTCTGGAAGTGCCTATCGGTCCTGAGCTGTGCGGTCGCGTTGTTAACGCGCTCGGCCAGCCTATCGACGGCAAAGGTCCTATCAATGCCAAGCTGACCGCGCCAATCGAAAAAATCGCTCCGGGCGTTATTGCCCGTCAGTCCGTGTCCCAGCCAATGCAGACCGGTCTTAAGTCGATTGACTCCATGGTGCCTATCGGCCGTGGTCAGCGCGAGCTGATCATTGGCGACCGTCAGACAGGTAAAACGGCTGTCGCGCTCGACACCATCATCAATCAAAAAGGTCAGGGCGTTACCTGTATCTACGTTGCTATCGGCCAAAAAGCGTCATCGGTCAAAAACGTGGTGCGCGCACTGGAACAACACGGCGCGATGGATTACACCATTGTCGTCGCTGCTACCGCTTCCGAATCAGCCGCTATGCAATATGTGTCGGCTTACTCTGGTTGCGCCATGGGCGAATACTTCCGTGACCGCGGTGAAGATGCACTGATCATTTATGATGACTTGTCCAAGCAAGCTGTCGCCTACCGTCAGGTGTCGCTGTTGCTGCGCCGCCCACCAGGTCGCGAAGCTTACCCTGGCGATGTGTTCTATCTCCACTCCCGTTTGCTCGAGCGTGCAGCACGCGTGAACCCAGTCTACGTTGAGAAGTTCACCAACGGCGCCGTCAAAGGCAAGACCGGTTCATTGACAGCACTGCCTATCATTGAAACGCAAGCAGGCGACGTGTCGGCCTTCGTTCCAACCAACGTGATTTCGATTACAGACGGTCAGATTTTCCTCGAGACCTCGCTGTTCAACGCTGGTGTGCGTCCTGCGATTAACGCCGGTATTTCGGTGTCGCGCGTTGGTGGTGCTGCCCAGACCAAAGTCATCAAAAACCTGTCCGGCGGTATTCGTACCGACTTGGCGCAGTATCGTGAACTGGCCGCCTTTGCACAGTTTGCTTCAGACCTCGACGAAGCCACCCGCAAGCAGCTCGACCGCGGTGCGCGTGTGACCGAATTGCTCAAGCAAGCGCAGTACTCGCCGCAACCGATCTCGATCATGGCTGTCACTTTGTTTGCTGTTAACAAAGGCTACCTCGACGATATCGAAGTCAAGCAAGTTCTGCCTTTCGAAGCCGGCCTGCATAACTTCATGAAGACCAGCCACGCGCCACTCCTGAAACAGATCGAAGATACTAAGCAGCTCGACAAAGACGGCGAGGCAGCAATGGCCGCCGCGATTGCCAGCTTCAAGAAAACCTTCTGATCTAAAGCGTGCCTATAAGGAGCAAGACGCATGGCTGCAGGTAAAGAGATACGCGGCAAGATCAAGAGCGTAGAGAATACGAAGAAGATCACCAAGGCGATGGAAATGGTCGCCGCATCCAAAATGCGTAAAGCGCAAGAACGGATGCGTGCGGCTCGCCCGTACAGTGAAAAAATTCGGAATATCGCCGCCAATCTGTCGCAAGCCAATCCGGAATATTCGCATCCTTTCCTGATCAAGCAAGACAAGAGCAAGACCATAGGCGTGATCGTGGTAACAACTGACAAAGGCCTCTGCGGTGGTTTGAACACCAATGTGCTGCGTCAGGTTACGACGAAGATGCGTGCCCTCGAAACTTCGGGTCACAAAATCGCCGCCGTTGCCATTGGCAACAAGGGCTTGGGCTTTTTGAATCGCGTTGGCGCCAAAGTGATGGCGCACGCGACCCAGTTGGGCGATACGCCCCATCTGGAAAAGCTCATCGGCCCGGTTAAGGTCATGCTCGACGCTTATCAGGAAGGCAAGCTTGATGCGGTCTATCTGTGCTACACCCGCTTCCTCAATACGATGAAGCAGGAACCGATGATGGAGCAACTGCTTCCTCTGTCGGCTGAGCAGATGGAACCTGCGCATGGCCACTCATGGGATTACATTTATGAGCCCGATGCGCAGACCGTTATTGATGAATTGTTGATGCGCTACGTTGAAGCCTTGGTGTACCAGGCCGTTGCCGAAAATATGGCGTCCGAGCAATCGGCGCGTATGGTGGCAATGAAGTCTGCGTCCGACAACGCCGGTAGCGTGATCGGTGAATTGAAACTGATCTACAACAAGACCCGTCAGGCAGCGATTACTAAAGAACTCTCCGAGATCGTAGCCGGTGCGGCTGCGGTTTAATTGAAACCAATCACAATTTCTAATTGAAGGAACGAAAATGGCTGATGGCAAAATCGTTCAGTGTATCGGCGCCGTGGTGGACGTGGAATTCCCGCGTAACGCCATGCCAAAGATTTACGATGCTCTGAAAATGGAAGGCTCTGCGCTGACCCTCGAAGTGCAACAACAGCTGGGCGATGGTATCGTCCGCACCATTGCGCTGGGTTCATCTGACGGCCTGCGCCGCGGCATGATCATCCAGAACACCGGTAAGCCAATCATGGTGCCAGTCGGTATGGCTACCCTGGGTCGCATCATGGACGTGCTGGGTAACCCGATTGATGAAGTCGGTCCGGTCAATGCAGAAAAATATGCATCGATCCACCGTAAAGCACCAGCGTACGATGAGCTGTCGCCATCACAAGAACTGCTCGAAACCGGCATCAAGGTGATTGACCTGGTTTGCCCGTTCGCCAAAGGCGGTAAAGTCGGCCTGTTCGGTGGCGCCGGTGTCGGCAAGACCGTCAACATGATGGAACTGATCAATAACATCGCTAAAGCACACTCGGGTTTGTCCGTGTTTGCCGGTGTGGGTGAGCGTACCCGTGAAGGTAACGACTTCTATCACGAGATGATGGAAGCCGGCGTCGTTAACGTGGAAGACTTCACCAAGTCCAAAGTGGCGATGGTTTACGGTCAGATGAATGAGCCACCAGGCAACCGTCTGCGCGTCGCTCTGACCGGTCTGACCATTGCGGAATCATTCCGTGACGAAGGCCGTGACGTGCTGTTCTTCGTTGACAATATCTATCGCTACACACTGGCCGGTACAGAAGTCTCCGCGCTGCTGGGTCGTATGCCTTCGGCTGTGGGTTATCAACCTACGCTGGCTGAAGAAATGGGCCGTCTGCAAGAGCGTATTACCTCGACCAAGACCGGTTCGATCACATCGATTCAAGCCGTATACGTGCCAGCCGATGACTTGACCGACCCGTCACCAGCAACCACCTTTGCTCACTTGGACTCCACCGTTGTGCTGTCACGTGACATCGCTGCTCTCGGTATCTATCCTGCGGTTGATCCACTGGATTCGACTTCACGTCAGCTGGACCCGAACGTGGTCGGCGCCGAGCACTACGAAACTGCACGTGCTGTGCAAGGTACGCTGCAACGCTACAAAGAACTGCGCGACATTATCGCCATTCTGGGTATGGACGAGCTGGCACCGGAAGACAAACTGCTGGTTGCGCGTGCGCGTAAGATGCAGCGTTTCCTGTCGCAGCCTTTCCACGTTGCTGAAGTCTTTACCGGTTCGCCAGGAAAATACGTTTCGTTGAAAGACACCATCAAGGGCTTCAAGATGATCGCCTCTGGTGAGTTGGATCACCTGCCAGAGCAGGCGTTCTACATGGTCGGCACCATCGACGAAGCAATCGAAAAAGCGAAGAAGCTGGCGTAATCAAGGTCTGACGCTGCCGTCTCTGGAACACTGGAGCGGCAGCACCTTTAAAGGTCTCATATGGCACACACAATTCACGTTGACGTGGTCTCCGCCGAAGAAAACATCTTCTCCGGCGAAGCCGAGTTCATCGCGTTGCCGGGTGAAGCGGGCGAGTTGGGTATCTATCCAAAACACACGCCGCTGATCACGCGCATCCGTCCGGGTGCGGTGCGCATCAAAGTTGTTGGCCAGGCCGAAGACGAATTTGTCTTCGTCGCAGGGGGCATACTTGAAGTGCAACCGAATGCCGTAACGGTACTCGCTGACACCGCCATCCGTGGTCGTGATCTGGATGAAGCCAAAGCAAGCGCAGCCAAGAAGCAGGCTGAAGAAGCAATGGTTAATCAGGATTCAAAAATCGACTACGCGCATGCGCAAGCAGAGCTGGCAGTCGCCGTGGCGCAGTTGGCCGCGATTGCACGTTTCCGCAATCATCGTTAAGCAACACGCAGTAGATATTGCAGTAATGAGAAAGGCAGCTTTGGCTGCCTTTTTTTGTATTCGAGGAAAGACACTGGGTCTCAGCCTGCGCTGGGACGACGGAAGATATTTAGACGAAGCCTCACCTACTACCGTCGTCCCGATGAAAATCGGGACCCAGCGTCTTTCGTCAAATACCAAAAACTATAACGAAGACAAAAACAAGTTAAGCCCACCCCTTAGCCCGCTCAATAGCCCGCCCCCAAACGCCAAGCTTAGCTTCCCGATCAGGCATGGACATCTGCGGCTCAAAGCACCGCTCCATCCTCCACTGCGCAGCAATCTCGTCTTGCGTAGACCAGTAACCAACTCCCAGCCCAGCCAGATAAGCAGCACCCAGTGCAGTAGTCTCCGTCACCTCAGGACGCACCACCGGCACACCCAGTATGTCGGCCTGAAACTGCATCAGCATATTGTTACGAGCCGCACCACCATCGACGCGCAATTCTTTCAAAGGAATGGTTGCGTCCTTTTGCATGGCAGTCACCACATCGGCAGTCTGGAATGCAATGCCTTCCAGCGCAGCACGTGCAATGTGACCTGCCGTCGTACCGCGTGTAATGCCAAGCATCGTGCCGCGGGCATAAGCATCCCAGTGCGGTGCGCCCAGTCCGGAAAAGGCTGGAACGAAGCTCACGCCATCACTGTCAGGCACACGGCTCGCCAGCGCTTCAACTTCAGAAGAGTCTTTGATAATGCCAAGCCCGTCACGCAACCACTGAATGGTTGCCCCACCCATGAACACACCACCTTCGAGCATGTAATCAGTTTTGTGCGGTGATGCGTGACCAGTAGTCCAGCCAACGGTGGTGAGTAAATTATTCTGAGAAGTCACCGCCTTATCAGTATTCATCAGAATGAAGCAGCCCGTGCCGTAAGTACTCTTGACCATGCCGCTATGAAAACAAGCCTGACCATAAGTCGCAGCTTGCTGATCGCCGGCTATGCCAGCAATGGCAATCGGCGCACCGAAAAACTTTGCATCAGTGTGAGCAGCTACACCACTGCTCGGTACAACTTGCGCCAAAAGTGAACGCGGAATTTTCAGAATGGCGAGTAGTTCATCGTCCCACTCCAGCGTATGAATATTGAACATCATCGTGCGAGACGCATTGCTGGTATCCGTCAGATGCACGCCGGCGAGTTTATACATCAGCCAGGAATCCACGGTGCCAAAAGCCAGCTCGCCAAGCTCGGCACGTTCGCGTGCGCCCGGCACATTGTCGAGAAGCCAGCGCAGCTTGGTGCCGGAAAAATAGCCATCAATAATGAGGCCGGTCTTTTGCTGAAACAGCGAGCCATAGCCTTCGGCGCGCAAGCTGTCGCACAAATTTGCAGTGCGCCGGTCTTGCCACACAATCGCATTCGCGACCGCTTCGCCGGTAGTGCGATCCCACAGAACGGTGGTCTCGCGTTGATTGGTAATGCCAATGGCAGCAATATCAGCTGCCGTTAAATGATGCTCGCGCAGTACCTGCTGCGAGACCGCCAGTTGCGATGTCCAGATTTCGCCAGCGTCATGCTCAACCCAACCCGGGTTGGGAAAAATTTGTCGGAACTCTTGTTGTGCGCTGCCGTGAATACGACCGGAGCGATCAAACAGAATGGCACGTGAGCTGGTCGTACCCTGATCCAGCGCGAGAATGAATTGTTCTGACATGCAGGCCTCGCAACATACAGCGATAGGTTATAAAAAATGCGCGGCATCAAGCCGCGCATCATCAAAACAGGATGAACCCTGATACCGCTTTATGAGCCGTATCCGAACTCAAGCGCGTAATTATTTTACGCGACCTTCTTTCCAAGCCTGAAGCAGCTTGTCATAAGCGATGGTCTCGCCTTGTGGCTTTTCATTAGCCAGCTTCTTCCATGGCGCCGCATTGTCGGACAGGTACTTGGACGGATCGACTTTGTCGTTGAGCTTAGGCGCGCAGTTTTTCATGCCAGCGCGTTGCAGGCGGCCCATCACGTCATCCATCTCGGTAGCCAGTGTGTCCATTGCTGCCTGTGGTGTTTTTTCGCCAGTGATCGCGGTGGCGACATTCTTCCACCACAGCTGAGCCAGCTTAGGATAATCAGGCACGTTGGTACCGGTCGGGGTCCATGCAACACGGGCAGGGCTGCGATAGAACTCGATCAGGCCGCCGTACTTGGCTGCGTTTTTCGTGAAGTACTCATGACGGATGTCGGAGTCACGCACGAAGGTCAGACCGGTGATGGATTTTTTCAGTGACGTGGTCTTGGCGTTGATGAACTGCGCGTACAGCCATGCGCCTGCCTTGCGGTCGTCTGGAGTGGACTTGAAGAAGGTCCAGGAACCGACGTCCTGATAACCATTCTGCATGCCGTCTTTCCAGTACGGGCCGTGCGGGCCTGGCGCCATACGCCATTTAGGCGAACCATCTGCATTGTTGACAGCAGGTGCCTTGCTCATCGATGCGGTGAACGCGGTGTACCAGAACACTTGCTGCGCGATCTGACCCTGGCCTGGCACCGGGCCGGCTTCGGAGAAGGTCATGCCCATCGCTTCAGGCGGTGCGTATTTTTTCATCCAGTCTATGTACTTGGTCAGCGCATAGACCGCTGCTGGCGAGTTGGTTGCACCACCACGCGAGACTGATGCGCCCACCGGCGTGCACTTGTCGGCGCCAACACGAATGCCCCATTCGTCAACCGGCATGCCGTTCGGAATACCCTTGTCGGCAGTGCCTGCCATCGACAGCCAGGCGTCAGTAAAACGCCAGCCAAGTGATGGATCTTTTTTGCCATAGTCCATATGGCCGAAGACTTTTTTACCATCGAGGTCTTTGACGTCGTTGGTGAAGAAGTTGGCGATGTCTTCATAGGCGGACCAGTTTTGCGGCACGCCCAGTGCATAGCCATATTTGGCTTTGAATTTGTCTTGCAGATCTTTGCGTGCAAACCAGTCAGCGCGGAACCAGTAGAGGTTGGCGAATTGCTGGTCTGGCAGTTGATACAGCTTGCCGTCTGGTGCAGTAACAAAGCTGATGCCGATGAAATCTTTCAGGTCCAGATTCGGGTTGGTGAAATCTTTGCCAGCGCCGCTCATGTAGTCCGACAGTGGCACGACGGCGCCGTAACGGAAGTGGGTACCGATCAGGTCGGAGTCGGAAATCCAGCCGTCATAAATGCTTTTGCCTGATTGCATCGAGGTCTGCAGTTTTTCAACCACGTCCCCTTCCTGAATCAGATCATGCTTGATCTTGATGCCGGTGATTTCTTCAAACGCCTTGGCCATCACCTTGGATTCATAAACGTGGGTGTCGATGGTTTCAGACACCACATTAATTTCTTTAATGCCTTTGGCCTTGAGTTTGGCTGCTGCATCAATGAACCACTGCATTTCTTCGAGCTGCTGTTTTTTCGACAGTGTCGATGGCTGGAATTCCTTGTCGACCCATTTCTCAGCCGCTTTCATATCAGCCCAGGATGAACCTGTGACTAGCATGGCAGCGATTGCAATCGCGCTTAATTTTATTTTCACGTCTTGTTCTCCTCTTCGCACCTTCCCGGACTTTACTGCAGGCCCCGGTGGGAAGAAACCCGGTGCCATGATGAAGCGAGGGTCAGCCCCAACGCATCAATACGATTAAAACAATCAATCCGATAGCGGCCGCAATCCACTGCGTTATGTCCGTTAAGCCGGCCCAGGCCAGGTTGACGTAAGCGGCGGACAATAAGCCAATGAACAGCCGGTCGCCACGTGTTGTGGGAATCGGCAGAAAACCCTTGCGCTCAATACTGGGCGAGCGCAGCTGCCAGACTGTCATGCCAATCAACATCAATACAACGCCGGTAAAAAACAGCGCAATTGGCGGTGTCCATGCCATCCATGCAAATGCATTTGCCATCTCAGACCCTTCCCATCGCAAAACCTTTGGCAATGTAATGCCGCACAAACCAGATCACCAGTGCGCCCGGCACAATCGTCAGCGTCCCTGCTGCTGCCAGTACGCCCCAGTCCATGCCGGCTGCCGAGACGGTACGTGTCATGGTGGCCGCAATCGGCTTGGCATTGACCGAAGTCAGCGTGCGCGCCAGCAGCAGTTCAACCCAGCTGAACATGAAGCAGAAAAAAGCCGTGACACCGATGCCGGATTTAATCAGCGGCAGGAAAATTTTCACGAAAAATTTTGGAAACGTATAACCATCGATATAGGCCGTCTCATCGATTTCTTTTGGAATGCCGGACATGAAACCTTCCAGAATCCACACTGCCAGCGGCACGTTAAATAACAGATGCGCCAGCGCCACGGCAATGTGGGTGTCCATCAGACCGATGGTCGAATACAGCTGAAAGAAAGGCAGCAGGAATACGGCCGGAGGAGTCATGCGGTTGGTCAGCAGCCAGAAAAAAAGATGCTTGTCGCCCAAAAATGAATAGCGCGAAAAGGCATAGGCCGCTGGCAACGCCAGACTCACCGACATCACCATGTTCATGCCGACATAGATGATGGAATTGATATAGCCACCATACCAGGATTCATCGGTAAAGATGGTGAGGTAATTATCAAAGGTCAGTTTGGCCGGCCACATCGTCATCACGCCAATGATTTCTTCATTGGTCTTTAACGACATGTTGACCATCCAGTAAATCGGCAACAGCGACGCCAGCAAAAAGGCCAGCAAAAAAAAGCGGGAGAATTGATTGCGCATCATGTTTTGTCTCCGGTACCCACGCGCTGCATCCAGGTGTACAAGACAAAGGAAAACAGCAAAATAATCAGGAAGTAGATCAGCGAAAAAGCCGCCGCAGGGCCGAGGTCAAACTGGCCAACGGCTTTCTGCGTCAGATATTGCGACAGGAAGGTCGTCGCATTGCCGGGCCCGCCACCGGTCAGTACAAACGGCTCGGTGTAGATCATGAAACTATCCATGAAACGCAACAGCACCGCAATCATCAATACATTGCGCAGTTTGGGTAATTGAATGAAGCGAAACACCGCAAGCCGCGATGCGCCATCAATGCGCGCGGCCTGATAGTAGGCGTCCGGAATCGAGCGCAGGCCGGCATAACAGAGCAAGACGACCAAGGGCGTCCAGTGCCAGACATCCATCACCAGTACCGTCACCCAAGCGTCGACCGAGTCGCCGGTGTAGTTGTAGCTGATGCCGGCGTCATTAATGGTTTTGCCCAGCAGACCAATATCGCCACGGCCAAAAATTTGCCAGATGGTGCCGACCACATTGAAGGGAATCAGCAAGGGCAGGGCGACCAACACCAGCGCTAATGAGGCGCGCCAGCCTTGTGCCGGCATGGTCAATGCCACGCCTATGCCAAGCGGAATCTGGATGCTCAGTACTGCCAGTGAAAACACCAGCTGACGCGACAAGGCACTGTGCAAATCGCTGTCGCGCATCACCGCACGAAACCATTCCATGCCGACGAACACGGCCTGGTCCGGCCCCAGAATATCCTGCACTGAATAATTCACGACCGTCATCAGCGGCATGATGGCGGAAAATGCCACCGAAATAATCACCGGCAGAATCAGCCACCACGCTTTGTTGTTATAGGATTTCATATCAGACCACCCGTCTGTCATTGACGTAAAAAAGCGTGCGCGCTGGCGGGAAACTCAGCCATAAAGTCTCACCAATGCGCGCATCCGGCGGCGCATGCTGCTTGACTGCGATCCTGTGCGCGCCGAGCTGACATTCAAGCAGCCAGTGCGTGCCCATATTGCGCGCGCTGGTCAGGATGGATGCCAGTGCATCAGCCGCTTGCGTGGCACTCGCCATCACGAATTCCGGCCGTATGCCGAGCTTGACCACGCCGCTGGCCGGACCAATCGCCAGGCTCGTAGGCACCGCCACCGATTGCCCGACTTCGGCAATGTGCGCACGATGCTGGCTGACGGTACAGGGCAGCAGATTCATGCCCGGGTTGCCGATGAAATAGCCAACGAAGGTATGTTCCGGTTCTTCAAACAAGGCTTGTGCGCTGCCGACTTGCACTACTTCGCCTTGCGTCATCACCACCACCTGGTCGGCAAAGGTCAGCGCTTCGATCTGGTCGTGCGTGACATAGATCAGCGAGAGTTTTAATTCGTGATGAATTTCTTTGAGCTTGCGGCGCAACAGCCATTTCAGATGCGGGTCGATCACGGTCAGGGGTTCATCAAACAGCACCGCCGCCACATCGGGACGCACCAGTCCGCGGCCCAGCGAAATCTTTTGCTTGGCGTCGGCAGTCAGGCCGCTGGCGCGATGCGACAGATCGGGCGTGAGTTCGAGAATCTCGGCAATCTGGCCAACACGCTTATTGATATCGGCGGTTTTCCATTGACGGTTTTTCAGCGGGAAGGCCAGATTTTCGCGCACCGTCATGGTGTCGTAAATCACCGGGAACTGAAACACCTGGGCAATATTGCGTGCTTCTGTGGGCAAGTTGGTGATGTCCTTGCCATCGAATAAAACTTTGCCATGCGAGGGTTTGACCAGACCGGAAATAATATTCAACAGCGTGGTTTTGCCACAGCCGGAAGGGCCTAGCAAGGCATAGGCGCCGCCATCGTCCCAGCTCATCGTCATCGGCAGTAGTGCGTAATCCGATGGCTTGGCGGGGTTGGCTTTGTAAGCGTGGGCCAGATTGACTAATTCGATACGTGCCATGCTCAGACTCCTGCCTGCAGTGGTGCAAACAATAAGGCACCATCGGCACTAAAAAGGAAAACATCGGCGGGCTTGAAAACCACTGTCGCTGCCTGCGCGATTTCGAGTTGATGCACGCCCGGCAGTTGTGCGACCAGACTGATGGCGCCACGATGCAAATGCACATACGTTTCGGAGCCGCTGATTTCAGCCAGATCAACTGTTGCAGCAAGGGCAAACAGTTCGCTGCTGTATTCATCCGACAAGCGCAGGCTATGCGCGCGCACACCGAGTATCAGTTTTTTATGACCGGCGGCCTGTTGGCGTTGCGCTGCCGATAAAGGCATGCTCAGGCCTTCTGCCAGATGTGCAGTGCCCTTGTCATCGATGGTGGCGTCGATCAGATTAATTGGCGGGTCGCTGAAGGTGCGCGCAGTGGCGATCGAATTCGGCGCATTAAACACCGATAAGGTTTCGCCATGTTGCAGCAAGCGTCCTTCATGCAGTACCAGGGTATGGCCGCCAAGTTGCAGCGCTTCCAGCGGCTCGGTGGTGGCATAGACCACGGTGGTTTTGCCGTTGGCGAAAAGCTCGGTGAGTTCGCGCCGCAATTCTTCGCGCAGTTTGTAGTCGAGATTGACCAGCGGCTCATCGAGCAATAACAACCCAGCGTCTTTAATAAGCGCGCGAGCCAGCGCGGTTCTTTGTTGCTGGCCGCCGGACAGGGCGGCGGGCGAGCGGTCGAGATACGCCGATATGTGCAATCGCTCGGCCATTGCATTGACCTTTAGCCGGATTTCATCTTTGCTCAGCTGGCCTGCGATACGCAATGGCGACGCGATGTTTTCAAATACCGTCAATGACGGATAGTTGATGAATTGCTGATACACCATCGCCAGACCGCGCTCACGCACAGGCACGCCCGTGACATCGACGCCGTCAGCGATGATCTTGCCTGTTGTCGGTTTATCTAAACCTGCCATCAGACGCATTAATGAGGTTTTGCCGGCCAGCGTGGTGCCTAAAATCACATTGATGGCACCGGGCACCAAAGCCAGAGACATTGGATACAGATGGGTGTCAGCCCCCACTTTCTTGCTGACCTTATTTAATTCCAGACGCACTATGTCTCCTAAAATACTTTTGCGACCGATTGATTTTATAAATTCTTGCGGTTCGCTTTGATGACGCGCTGACAGATTTATATTTTTGTTATCCGTCTTGCCATCCACTGATCTATCTTCTGTGCCGCGTCCGCCGGCAGATGTAGTCCAAGTTTGGAGCGTCGCCAGAGTATATCGGCGCCACAGCTCGCCCATTCAAAATCCATCAGATAGATTAATTCAGCTTCGTACAAGCCGGGGTATATTTCTTCGCCCATGTCGGCTAATTCTATACAGCCATCAAGCAGGAGATGAATGTGGGTGCCATAGGCGCGAACATAGCGTGCAATCGTTGCTGCTGGCAGCCAGTGATAGTGCGTCTGCTGTTGCTGCACATAGCCGTCATATTCGATGACTGCGCGATTTTGCGGCACGCTGCCATACAAGTCGCCACCGGGCAGACAAGCATGCGCAGTCCACGCACCTTTTGCGTTGCCCAAAAGCGGAGCAATTAAATCCACGGCTTCTTCCGCCAGTTTGCGAAAGGTGGTGATTTTGCCGCCGAATACCGAGAGCAGCGGCGCGCCAGCTTGTTCCAGATCAAGCTTGTAATCACGAGTAATTTCAGAGGCCTTGGCCGATTCATCTTCCAGCAAGGGTCGCACACCTGAATAAGCCCAGACTACGTCGGCCGGTGTGAGTTGTTGCTGAAAATAGCGTTGTGTCAGTTCGCACAAATAGCTAATCTCGCTCTCATCAATGGCCACCTTGTTGGTGTCGCCGTGATACTCGAGATCGGTGGTACCGATTAGCGTGAAGTCTTGTTCGTAGTTGATCGCAAACACGATGCGACCGTCAGGATTTTGAAAAATATAAGCGTAAGGATGGTCGAACAATTTTTTGACGACGATGTGGCTGCCTTTAATCAGCCTCAGTGCTTTTGAGCTTGGCCGGCTGGCGGCGTCGCGTAAAAATTGCGCCGCCCAGGGACCGGCAGCATTGACCAGACAGCGCGCGCGAACCTGAGTTTGCTGGCCCTGTTTATGACGCAAGCTAATTTGCCAGTGATCGCCGTCGCGGTGCGCCGCTTCGCAAGCGGTATGGGTCAGCACTGTTGCCCCTTTTTCCGCTGCGGACAGCGCATTCAAAACGACGAGTCGCGCGTCATCTACCCAGCCATCGGAATAAATAAAGCCTTTGGTGAATTCGGGTTTCAGTGGTTTGCCCGCTGCATGGGTGCGCAGATCAATGCTGCCTGAGCCGGGCAAGATTTCGCGCCTGGCAAGCAGGTCGTAGGCGAGCAAGCCGGCGCGAATCATCCATGCGGGTCGCTGGCCTTTATCGTGTGGCATGACAAAGCGCATCGGCCACATGATGTGCGGCGCCGAGCGCAGCAAGACTTCGCGCTCGATCAAGGCCTTGCGCACC
>CANGAW010000038.1 GCA_947451925.1 Burkholderiales bacterium
CAAAATCAGCGCCGACATAATCCAGAATACGCCGCGCCAGCCGATGATGGGCAACACTGCCGCAACCGGTATGGTGGTGGCCAGTGCGCCGCAGGTGCCAAACACCAGCATCCAGCTGGCCAGCTGGCTTTGCCTTTCTACCGGGTACCAGACCCGATACGCTTTCAGCGGTGCCATCAGGCAGGACGACACGCCCACCCCGATCATCGCGCGGCCTATCCATAATCCTGTCAGGCTTGAACTCATCGCGAACACCGCCGCACCAATTGCCGCAAACAATAGCAAACCGGATTCGGTGCGACGCGAGCCGTATTTGTCCAGCCATACGCCCAGCGGTAACTGCATGCTCGCAAAGCCGACAAAATACGCTGAAGACAACAAGCCGAGTTCTGCATTGGACAAATGCAAATCAGCCATCAGTGCCGGTGCAATCACGGCATTAATGGCGCGAAAGGCATACGACAGCAAATAAGCGGCGGCAAAAATCAGCACCACGCGGGTGGCCATTTTGCCTTGCAAGACGGGTAGGCCTGCAACCATGTCAGTGCAGGGTCAGTGAACTGCGGAAGGTGTCGATGACTTCCGGCGTCAGCGTTTTTTCCGGACCAATTGCAATGGCTTGAATAACCCAGTTGCCGTGGCTGACGAAGCGGGCCGCCAGCAAAACCGGCGTTCCTGATCGGCCAGCCTGACCGAGTGCTTCCATGTCAGTGGCAATGGCGCCGCCGGGCAGGCTGACCTGCTTGTTACGCCGGATTTCGCCATGAATATTGGCTACCATCGCGCTTTGCATGGCAAGCAGCGCCGTGCTGCGTTGTCCGGGGTCGGCAACACTCGCACTGCCGATGGCAAAATTGACATCACTCACCTCGGCGGCAGTCATGTTCATCATCACTTTCACCCCATCAAGATCCACCTCCCGTGAAAAACTCGAAGGCTTGGCAGGCATCAGCACCGAATAGGGCGCAAGCTCGCCGCGAACTTCGCGCCAGTTCATGGTCGGGTTGCAGGCTGCGGCCGTCAGCAGCAGGGCGATGGCAACAAGTTTTTGCCAATGAAAATTTAAATGAGCGATCATGGGACGAATGGTATCAGGAGCCCAGTGCAGTCCACTGTTTTGTCCTGCGCGCCCTGTCTAGTTTTGCAAATTGATGGCACGCCTGTATTGAATGGCTTCAGCTACATGCACGCTAAGGATATTGACCGAGCCGGCCAGATCAGCAATGGTGCGCGCCACTTTCAGCACCCGATGACAGCTGCGCGCCGACCAATTCAGCTGTGTCATCGCGCTGCGTAGTAATTGCCCGGCTTCTGCGTCAGGCTGGCAATGTAGGTCGATGTCGGCCACGCTCAGCAAGGCATTGGCCTTCTGTTGGCGTTTATATTGCCGCTCTCTGGCCAACGCGACCCGGGCGGCGATCGTCGCAGACGACTCGCCGGGCGCTGCGCCAATAAGTTCTTCCTGACTGAGTGCGGCCACCTGAATTTGCAGATCAATACGGTCCAGCAGCGGGCCGGAAATTTTCCCCTGATAGCGCGCGATATTGTCCGGTGTACAGCGACAGGCACGGGTGCGATGACCCAGGTAACCGCAGGGACAAGGATTCATGGCTGCAATGAGTTGAAAGCGGCAGGGAAACTCGGATTGCCGCGCCGCCCGCGAAATGCTGATGCGTCCTGACTCCAGCGGCTCGCGCAATACTTCCAGCACCTTGCGATCAAATTCGGGCAGTTCATCCAGAAACAACACGCCATGGTTAGCCAGTGAAATCTCACCCGGCCGCGGAATGCTGCCGCCGCCGACCAGTGCTGCCGCAGAGGCCGAATGGTGCGGCGCCCGAAACGGCCTTAGCCGCCAGCGCGCTAGCGAAAAACTCCCCGCCAGAGATTGCACGGCAGCCGCTTCCAGCGCTTCATCGTCAGACATGGGCGGCAGGATGCCCGCCAGCCTTGTGGCCAGCATCGATTTGCCGGCACCAGGCGGACCAGACATCAGCACACTGTGCGCACCCGCTGCGGCTACTTCAAGAGCGCGTCTGGCCTGTGCCTGACCGCGCACTTCCGCAAAATCCGCTGCATCAGGCTGCGCAGCTGGCGCAGCAGCGCAAAAGCGCGTCAGCCGCGCATCCTGATTGACGGCGGCCAGATGCGCACAAATTTGCAGCAGGGAATCCGCCGGGTAGATGCAAGCTTCTGGCACCAGCGCCGCTTCGGCAGCGTTTGCCCGCGGCAAAATAAAGGCACGATGCTCTCCGCGTGATGCGCCGCTGCGATGAATCGCCAGCGTCATGGCGAGTGCTGCCCGCACCGGACGCAATTGACCAGAGAGCGATAACTCGCCGGCAAATTCATAGCGGTCGAGTTCTGATTTGCTGATTTGGCCGGAGGCAGCAAGGAGCCCCAGGGCAATCGGCAAATCAAAGCGCCCGGATTCTTTGGGCAGATCAGCGGGCGCCAGATTGACGGTGATGCGTCTGGCCGGAAAATCGAAGCCGGCATTTTGCAGTGCGGCGCGAACCCGGTCTTTGGATTCGCGGACTTCGGCGTCAGGTAGTCCGACTATCGTAAATGCGGGCAGTCCATTTGCCAGATGCACTTCGACCGTTACCTCGGGCGCTTCCATGCCCGCCAGTGCCCGACTGTGAAGTACGGCCAGACTCACTGCGCAGTAGTTATGACTTCAGGCGCGCTTCGAGTTCGGCCACCCGTAGCTCAAGTGCTTCGAGTCGCGCGCGGGTACGCGCCAGCACTTCGGCCTGCACATCGAATTCTTCGCGCGTGAGCAGATCCAGTTTGCTGAACCCCTGATGCATCATCGCTTTCATGTTTTTTTCAAGATCCTTGGCAGGTGACTGCTGCATCACCTGACTGATCTTGGCTTGCAGGTCTTCGAAGAGAGTGGGTTTGTTCATGATGGCCTTGGAGTCCTGGGTTCTGCACTGTTTTGAGGCGCTTGCGCGTTGCTGGTGCATCTTCTGTCAGCGCGTTCGGCGTTGTCTGGGGAACTTGAGAGATTAGTTAGTCGAAATGATAAGACAATTCTGCTTTCATGGCTGGCATGCCTCCTGCTTAGTTAACGAAAGCACACAAGGCTTCAGTGGGCCGCATTCAATACCAAACATAAACCAAAGGAACGCTATGAAAAAACTGATTCTTGCCGCCTCGATTCTCGCCGCTTTTGCTGCCAACACCGCATTTGCTGAAGAAGCAGCACCTGCTGCCGCACCGGTGGCTGACCATGTTGTTGCCTATAATTTTGGCGCAACTTCTGATTACCGTTTCCGTGGTATTTCGCAGTCACGTCTGAAGCCAGCTGTTTTTGGTGGCGTGGACTATACCAATAGCCCTACCGGCTTTTACGCAGGTGCATGGACGTCAAGCATCCAATGGGTCAAAGATTTGGGCGGTGACTCCAACTTCGAATTTGATCTCTACGGTGGTAAGCGTGGTGAAATCAGTGGCGTTGCTTATGACGTGGGCTTAATCCGTTATTACTACCCTTCTAATGCATTGGGTACCAGCGCTAACACCACCGAAGCCTATGTTCAGGCTGGTTATGGCGCTGCGACGCTTAAATACTCTTATTCACTTACGAATTTTATCGGTTGGGGCCCAAAAACCGATGGTAGTAACTATATTGATCTCAGCTTTAACCCAGAACTGACAGAGGGTTATGTGTTGAACCTGCATGTAGGTAAACAGGTTGTCAAAAATTTCAATGCGGGCTCGGCAGATTACACAGACTGGAAAGTCGGCGTAACCAAAGACTTCGGTTTTGCAGTTGCTTCGCTGGCTGTCGTTGGCACGGATGCTGTTAATGACACCACTAATTATGACTTCGGTGGCAAAGGTTTCTTAGGCAAAACCGGCGCATACGTTTCCCTGACCAAATCCTTCTAATTCATCATTATCAAGAGGCTGATATGAAACTCATCACTGCCATCATCAAGCCGTTCAAGCTTGATGAAGTGCGCGAAGCCCTCTCGGCCATCGGTGTGCAAGGCATCACCGTCACCGAAGTCAAGGGTTTCGGTCGCCAGAAAGGCCATACCGAGCTGTATCGTGGCGCTGAATACGTTGTCGATTTCCTGCCTAAGACCAAAATCGAAGCAGCTGTCGACGATGGCATCGTCGAGCGCGCGATTGAAGCGATTGAAAACGCAGCACGTACCGGCAAGATCGGTGACGGCAAGATTTTCGTCTACGACCTGCAGCAAGTTGTGCGGATCCGTACCGGCGAAACCGGCAAAGAAGCACTCTAAGGGGATTTACATGAAAAAAAGTTTTGCAAGCCTTTTGAGCGCCAGCCTGTTGTTGTTTGCAGTGGGTATGACCTCTCTCGCCTCCGCTGAAGATGCCGCTGCACCTGCGGCGACTGCAACGGCTGCCGCACCTGCTGCTGAAGCACCAGCCGCCGCGCCTGCTCCTGCGGCACCAGCAGCTGCAGCTGCTGCACCGGCTGAAGCAGCACCGGCAGCACCGGTTGCCAACAAGGGTGACACCGCGTGGATGATGGTTGCCACGCTGTTGGTCATCATGATGTCGATTCCTGGTCTGGCGTTGTTTTACGGCGGCCTGGTTCGCTCGAAAAACATGTTGTCGGTGCTGATGCAAGTGATGATGATTTTTTCCGTCATCATTGTCTTGTGGTGCATCTACGGCTACTCGCTGGCCTTCACCGAAGGTGGTGCTTTCTTCGGCGGATTCGATCGTCTGTTCCTGAAAGGCATGACGCCGGATTCAATGGCTGCCACTTTCAGTAAAGGCGTGGTCATTCCTGAATTCGTTTTCCTGGCTTTCCAGGCAACGTTTGCAGCAATTACTTGCGGCCTGATCATTGGCTCCTTTGCCGAGCGCATGAAGTTCTCGGCAGTGCTGTTGTTCGTTGTGATCTGGTTCACCTTCTCTTACCTGCCGATTGCGCACATGGTCTGGTTCTGGCCAGGTCCTGACGCATTCACTGACGCTGCTGCTGCTGAAAAAGCGGTTGCTGCTTCGGGCTGGTTGTTCCAGAAAGGCGCGCTTGATTTCGCCGGCGGTACCGTTGTGCACATCAATGCTGCTGTTGCTGGTCTGGTTGGCGCGTTCGTTGTTGGCAAGCGGATTGGTCTGGGCAAAGAGTCGATGGCTCCACATTCCCTGACCTTGACGATGGTTGGTGCTTCCCTGCTGTGGGTGGGCTGGTTCGGCTTTAACGCCGGCTCCGCACTCGAAGCCAATGGCTCTGCTGCACTGGCCTTCCTGAACACCTTGCTGGCAACCGCTGGTGCAGTCGTGTCCTGGACCATGGGTGAGTGGCTGATCAAAGGCAAGCCTTCGATGCTGGGCGCTGCTTCCGGTGCAGTTGCCGGTCTGGTTGCCATCACGCCTGCTGCCGGTTTTGTCGGCGCCATGGGTGGTCTGGTGATTGGCCTGTTGGCAGGTATCGTCTGCTTGTGGGGTATCAGTGGTTTGAAGCGCATGCTTGGCGCTGACGACTCCCTCGACGTGTTCGGTGTACACGGTGTAGGCGGCGCACTGGGTGCGATGCTGACCGGCGTGTTTGCTTCGCCTTCACTCGGCGGCACTGGTATCTATGACTACGTGACCAATGCGGTTGCGCCTGACTACTCGATCGTTGGCCAGGTCTGGATTCAGTTCCAGGCAGTGCTGACCACCGTGGTTGTCTCGGCAGTCGTTGCCTTCATTGCCTTCAAGCTGGTTGACATGATCATCGGTCTGCGTGTTAGCGAAGAAGAAGAACGCGAAGGTCTGGACATTTCCAGCCACGGTGAATCTGCTTATCACGGTTAAGTTTCACTGTTAAGTTTTCCCGGTAGTTCGGCCCGCCGCACCGGGTCACTAAAGCGCCTCCTTCGGGAGGCGCTTTTTTTTGCTGGCCGGACTTTAAAACCGGCTTGCCAGCCCAATCTGAGGAAACTGAGTGTTTTATGGTCTGTGCTCAATGGCGCGGCAAACGGGGATTCCCGTTAGAATCCGTCCCTGAAGATCTCTCTGCGTATCCGATTTCCGAATAAGGTTTCTCATGGTTCCCCATCTGGTCACGGCTTTAAACGGCCCATTGCTCGAGCTTGAAAAGAAAATTCTGGCGGCCACGCCAGCCATTGAACGCTGGTTCCGCCTCGAATGGCAGGAACATACGCCGCCTTTCTACTGCTCGGTAGACTTGCGTAATTCAGGCTTCAAACTGGCGCCAGTGGACACCAATCTGTTCCCGGGTGGTTTTAACAATCTGGCACCAGAAATGCTGCCGCTGGCGGTGCAGGCAGCGATGGCAGCCATTGACAAGTACTGCCCTGATGCGAAGAACCTGCTGTTGATTCCGGAGCGGCACACCCGCAACACGTTTTATTTGCAAAACGTGGCCCGGCTGATGCAAATTTTCCGTCAGACCGGGCTCAATGTGCGGCTTGGCAGTTTGTCTGAAGAAGTCAAAGAGCCGACCACGATTGAACTGCCTGATGGCAGCAGCATTGTTCTTGAGCCGCTTGAACGCTTAAGCAATGGTCGTCGTCTGGGGCTGAAAAACTTTGATCCCTGCACGATTTTGCTCAACAATGATTTGTCTTCGGGTATTCCGTCTATTTTGGAAAACCTGCATGAACAAACCCTGTTGCCACCACTGCATGCAGGCTGGGCCGTGCGCCGCAAGACCAATCACTTTGCTGCTTATGATGAAGTGGCGAAAAAATTTGGCAAACTGATTGATGTCGATCCGTGGATGTTGAATCCCTACTTTGCCAAATGCACCGGCATCAATTTTCATGAACGTATCGGTGAAGATGCCTTAGCCGCCAGTGTCGATGCTGTGCTGACCAAGATTCGCAAGAAATATAAGGAATACGGCATCAAGGAAACGCCTTTTGTGATCGTCAAGGCCGATGCCGGCACTTACGGCATGGGCATCATGACGGTTCGCGACGCCAGCGAAGTCAAAGACCTGAACCGTAAGCAGCGCAACAAAATGTCGGTCATCAAAGAAGGCATGGAAGTTTCGGACGTGATCGTGCAAGAAGGCGTTCACACCTTCGAACATATCAACGATGCGGTGGCCGAGCCGGTGGTGTACATGATGGATCGCTACGTTGTCGGCGGCTTTTATCGGGTGCATGCCGAGCGCGGTGTGGATGAAAATCTCAATGCGCCGGGCGCGCATTTTGTGCCGCTGGCTTTTGCCCAGCAACACGCGTTACCGGATCTGGCCGCCAAGCCGGGCACCGCAGCGCCAAACCGTTTCTATATGTACGGCGTGGTGGCGCGTCTGGCCTTGCTGGCGGCTTCGCTTGAGCTGGAAAAAACCAATCCGAATCCGGAAGAATATTAATGAAAATCGCGTTCGCAGCCGATCCGCTGTCAGGCTTCAAAATCTACAAAGATTCGACCTACGCGATGATGGCCGAAGCGGCTTCACGCGGTCATGAGCTGCATGTCTTTGGTCATGCTGATTTGCTGTTTGACGGCAAGGACGTGCTGGCCAATGCGTCGCACGTAAGCCTGACTGGCGATGCGACACACTGGTATCGGCAAGAGGCGCCGGTGCAACAGCGCCTGACCGCTTTTGACGCAGTCATTGAACGGACCGACCCGCCGTTCAACATGGAATACATCTACGCGACCTATTTGCTGGAGCTGGCCGAGTCGCATGGCGCACGGGTGCTGAACCGGCCCGAAGCGATACGCAGCCATAATGAAAAGCTGGCGATCACGCATTTTCCGCAATTCATAGCCCCAACTCTGGTGACCAGTGATGGCGCCCGCGTACGTGCTTTTCACGAAGAGCACAAAGACATTATTTTGAAGCCGCTCGATGGCATGGGTGGTGCCGGCATTTTTCGTGTCGGCGCCGATGGCTTGAATCTGGGTTCCATCATCGAGACTCTGACCCACAACGGGATGCGGACCATCATGGTTCAGCGCTACATTCCCGAAATCAGTCAGGGTGACCGGCGGGTGTTGTTAATTAGTGGCGAGGTCGTGCCTTACTGCCTGGCGCGGATTCCGCAAGCCGGCGAAGTGCGCGGCAATCTTGCCGCTGGCGGACTGGGCGTGGCCATGCCAATCTCGCCGCGTGAGCGTGAAATTGGCGAAGCACTCGCGCCTGTTTTGCAGAAGCGCGGCCTGTTACTGGTAGGATTGGACGTAATCGGCAATTACCTCACCGAGATCAATGTAACCAGCCCGACCTGCTTTCAGGAGATCACCCAGCAGACGGGCTTTAATGTTGCCAAGATGTTCATCGACGCAGTCGAAAAAAAATAAACAGAACACGGTAACGCAATGCGTATTTTGTGCATTTTGTGAGAACGGCGAAAATTTCATGGTTGGTATTCTGCTTCTGACCCATGCCCCGCTGGGCCGCGCCTTCATCGAAGCCGCGACTCATGTATTTCGCAGCCCCCCGCCGCAAGTCGAAGCGATTGACGTCGTCGCCGACCAGGAGCCGGCCGAAGTACAACAGGCCGCACTGGACGCGATTACCCGCGTTAACACCGGCGACGGTGTGCTGGTCATCACCGATGTGATGGGCGGCACGCCATCGAACTGTACCTTGCAACTCTGTCTGCCAGGTCAGGTTGAAGTCATTGCCGGCATCAGTCTGCCGATGCTGCTGCGCGCTATTACCTATCGTCACAATACGCTGGATGTTGCCGTTGAAATGGCCTTGGCCGGGGGGCAGAGCGGCGTTTGCCGGGTCGACGGTCGCGTGCGTTTGTCACCAAATTAAAATAACTAAAACATATTGAGATGATCACCAAAAACATAGAAATCATTAACAAGCTCGGCCTGCATGCGCGTGCATCCGCCAAGCTGACCCAGCTTGCCGCAAAATTTCAATGTGAAGTCTGGATGACCCGCGAAGGACGCCGGGTCAACGCCAAATCCATCATGGGCGTGATGATGCTGGCTGCCGGCAAAGGCACCACCATCGAGCTCGAGACCGAAGGTGCAGACGAACAGGAATGTATGGATGCGCTGACTCAGTTGATCGAAGCACGCTTTGGCGAGAGCGAATAAACAAGAAAAAACCAGGCCATGGCTTCCTTTTCACTTCACGGTATTCCGGTTTCGCGTGGCATCGCGATCGGGCGCGCGCACCTGCTAAAGCCTGCTGCGCTGGACGTCAAACATTATCTGGTAACGGAAGCACAGGTCGAAGACGAAGTGCAGCGACTCTCCGGCGCCATCGTAACCGTGCATCAGGAATTGCAGACAATCTGGAGAGAACTGCCGCCCGACGCGCCTTCCGAGCTGGGTGCCTTCATTGATGTGCATGCGCTGATTTTGTCCGACCCCATCATCTCCGAGCAGCCGCTCGACATTATCCGCAACCGTCATTACAACGCCGAGTGGGCGCTGCTGACACAAATCGACGAACTCTCGGCCCAGTTTGACGAGATCGAAGACGCTTATCTGCGTGAACGCAAAAATGATATCCGCCAGGTTGGCGAACGGATTCTGAAAGTCTTGACCGGCAGTGCCATCACCCTGCAAAAGCCGCGTGACGCTGACGAATCTGCGCCGCACATGATCGTGATTGCTCACGACATTTCACCGGCCGACATGCTGCAATTTCGCGACCGTGCCTTCGTTGGTTTCGTCACCGATCTGGGCGGTCAAAACTCGCATACCGCGATTGTTGCCCGCAGTCTGGATATTCCTGCCGCAGTCGGCATGGCCAATGCGTCGATGCTGATCAATCAGGATGACTGGGTCATTATTGACGGCGACGCCGGCATCGTCATCGTTGATCCGGCGCCTGTCGTGCTGGAGCAATATCGGGAAACGCAAAGTCGTTTGCTGCGCGAGCGCAAAAAACTCGGCAAGCTGAAAAAAACACCGGCCATTACCAAAGACGGCACGCAGATTCATTTGCTGGCCAATATCGAATTGCCGGAAGACTGTAGTGGCGCACTCGAATCCGGCGCCGTTGGTGTAGGCCTGTTTCGCTCGGAATTTTTATTCATGGGCCGCACCGGCAATGCCGGCAAACTGCCTTCTGAAGATGAGCAATTCGAGTCCTATCGCAAAGCCGTCATTGCCATGAAAGGGCGGCCCGTCACCATCCGTACTCTCGACGTTGGTGCCGACAAGCCGCTCGATAAAGCCGAAGAAACTGCACTCAATCCGGCGCTGGGTTTGCGCGCCATTCGCTATTGCCTGTCCGAGCCGCAGATGTTTCTGACTCAGCTGCGCGCAATCTTGCGTGCCTCTGCTTATGGGCCCATCAATCTGCTGATCCCCATGCTCTCGCATGCGTTTGAGATTGATCAATCGCTGTTGATGATTGAACAGGCCAAGTCCCAGTTGCGCGAAGCGAAAAAGAAATTTGATGCCGATATTCCTGTCGGCGCAATGATAGAAATTCCTGCTGCGGCACTGACGCTGCCCTTGTTTATCAAGCGGCTCGATTTTCTGTCGATCGGCACCAATGACCTGATTCAATACACGCTGGCGATTGATCGCGTCGATCACGAAGTCGCACACTTGTATAACCCGCTGCATCCGGCCGTACTGTATCTGTTGGCCACCACCATTGCCGCCGGTGCCAAGGCCAATATTCCTGTGGCTGTATGCGGCGAGGTTGCCGGCGATGTGAAACTGACCCGACTGTTGTTGGGCCTGGGATTGCGCGAATTTTCCATGCACCCCGCGCAGCTGCTGGCCGTGAAGCAGGAAATTCTGAATAGTGACCTGCGGCTGATTGAGCCGCAGGTTAAAAAAATCTTGCGCATTTATGAACCAAGCGCCATTGCCGAGGCGGTGGACAGATTGCGGGCACTGTAAAAGCACCGGGACGCCATTGGTGCTGAATCTAAGCTTGAACATTCAGGTTTGACGCATCCTGACGACTTCGCTATCCTTAAGCCATTGCGCCGATTTGAACCCAGCTTGCGGGCGCCAGGGACCATCCCGAATAAATACGGCTAAAGCGAGCTTGAATTGACGATCCGAATTCAGCCCGACATGCCATCGGGCTTTTTTCATCCAGAATAATTTATGCAATCAATCGGAATCGTCGCCCCTCAGTCCATGCACTTCACGCAGCCTTTGCCTTTGCAAAGCGGCGCATCGCTGGCTGACTACACACTGGTCTACGAGACCTACGGCACCCTGAATGCCGACCATTCGAATGCTGTACTGGTCTGTCATGCGTTGAACGCCTCGCACCATGTCGCCGGCACCTATGAAGGCCAGCCGCGCAGCACCGGCTGGTGGGACAACATGGTCGGCCCCGGCAAGGCGCTCGATACCGATCGTTTTTTTGTCATTGGCGTCAACAACCCTGGCTCCTGCTTCGGCTCAACTGGCCCCATGCATACCAATCCGGCCACCGGCAAGCCCTATGGCGCGGCGTTTCCGGTGGTGACGGTTGAAGACTGGGTGCATGCACAAGCACGGCTGGCCGACAAACTGGGCATTCAACAATTCGCGGCCGTGATGGGCGGCTCCCTGGGCGGCATGCAGGCCATGGCCTGGAGCATCTTGTATCCGTCGCGCGTGCGGCATTGTCTGGTGATTGCATCCACCCCCAAACTCTCGGCGCAAAATATTGCTTTCAATGACGTAGCCCGGCAGGCGATTCTGACTGACCCCGACTATCATGCGGGCGACTTTTACGCGCATGGCGTGGTGCCGAAAAACGGCTTGCGGGTCGCGCGCATGATCGGCCACATCACCTACCTGTCGGATGACGACATGGCAGAAAAATTTGGCCGTGATTTGCGTGGCGCTGACTACCAGTTCGGCTACGGCATTGATTTTGAAATCGAATCCTATCTGCGCTATCAGGGTGACAAATTCTCTGAATACTTCGATGCCAACACCTATTTGTTAATTACCAAGGCACTGGATTATTTTGATCCGGCCCGCGCTTTTAACGGCGACCTGACTGCGGCGCTGGCCAATACCCAGGCCGAATTTTTAGTGGTTTCCTTTTCGACCGACTGGCGCTTTGCGCCCGAACGCAGCCGCGAAATTGTGCAGGCACTGGTCAAAAATAATCACAAAGTCAGTTACGCGGAAATCGATGCGCCGCACGGCCACGACGCTTTCCTGCTGGATGATCCGCGCTACATGGCGGTGGTGCGCACCTATTACGACAAGGTGTGGCAAGCCCTTGAATCTGCAGTCGCCACCAAGCAGCTGGAGGCCGCATGAGCGCGGCACACTTCGCCGGCCTGCGCGCCGATCTGGCTTTTATTGCCCATTGGGTTGCGCCGGGCTCGCGGGTGCTGGACATTGGTTGCGGCGATGGCGCCATGCTCGACTACCTGCAGGTGGATAAACAATGCACCGGTTATGGGGTCGAAATTGATGACCTGAAAATTCCGCGTTGCATACAGCGCGGTGTGTCGGTAATTCAGCAAGACCTCGAAGCCGGGCTGGCGATGTTTGCCGACAATGCCTTCGATAGCGTGCTGTGCTTGTCGGCGTTGCAAATGATGAAAAACGTCGAGGGCGTACTGCGCGACATTAACCGTGTCGGCCAGGAAGCGATTGTGTCCTTTCCTAATTTTGCCCACTGGCCGCATCGCTTGTCCCTGTTGCGCGGCCGCATGCCAGTGTCGGAGAGCTTGCCTTACGATTGGTTTGATACGCCGAATTTGCGTTGCGCCACGATTCGCGATTTCGAACAACTCGCGCATGAGCTTGGGCTCGATGTACTCGATTGCGTGGCGCTCAAAGACAATGGCGCACCGGTCAGCTTCTTGCCTAACTGGCGCGGCAGCCTGGCGGTGTTCCGCCTTCGTAAAAAATAAGCACAGCCATCCACATCGCATGAGCCAGCCTCACTCCGCCTCAGTCCCCCGTCAGACCGGCTGGCGCCATTACTTCAATCGCAAGATGCTCATATGCGTCATGCTCGGCTTCACCTCCGGGCTGCCGCTGTTCATGCTCTACAACCTGATGTCGGCGTGGCTGAAGGCCGAGCAGGTTGATCTGAAGGCGATCGGTCTGTTTGCATTAGTCGGCTTTCCCTATACGTGGAAATTCATCTGGTCGCCGCTGATGGACCGCTTCCATTTTCCCATGCTGGGCAGACGGCGTGGCTGGATGTTCATCACCCAGCTCGCCCTGCTGGCCGTGATCGGCAGCATGGGCTTTTATTCGCCGGCCACAGAATTGACGATGATTGTGTTTCTGGCAGGACTGGCAGCATTCTTGTCAGCCAGTCAGGACATCGTGATTGATGCCTACCGGCGTGAACTGCTGTCTGACCACGAGCAAGGTTCGGGCACGGCCTTGTTCGTCAATGCCTACAAAATGTCGACCTTGGTGCCCGGTTCTTTGTCGCTGATTTTGTCCGACTTCATGAGCTGGCAGATGGTGTTTTCGATCACGGCCCTGTTCATGCTGCCTGGCTTGTTCACGACGCTACTCATCAGTGAGCCAGCCATATATGGCGAGCCGCCGCGCACGCTGCGTGAAGCGGTGGTGGAGCCGTTTAGGGAATTCATCCATCGCCGTGGCTGGTCGTACGCGCTGCTGATACTGGCGTTCATTTTTCTCTACAAGCTGGGTGACTCGATGGCGACCGCGCTGGCGACGCCCTTCTACATTGAGCTTGGCTTTTCGCGCACTCAGATTGGACTGGTGGCCAAAAATGCCGGGCTTTGGGCCAGCCTGACAGGCGGCATCATTGGCGCAGTGTGGCTGGAAAAAACCGGCGTCAATCGCGGGCTATGGATTTTTGGCGCCTTGCAGGCTGCGGCCATACTTGGCTTTGCACTGCTGGCGCAAACTGGCGTTAGCGCGCCCGCAGGATCCGCGCCCGATACGGTGATGCTCGGACTGGTAATTGGTATGGAAGCGTTTTCAGTCGGACTGGGTACAGCCGCTTTCACCGCCTTTATTGCCACCACCACCGACGAGCGCTATACCGCCACACAGTTCGCGCTTTTTACCAGCTTGGCCGCCGTGCCGCGCACATTCTTCAACGCCCTGACCGGTTTCATCGTAGACCAGACCGGCTGGGTCAGCTTCTTTCTGATCTGTTTTGCCTTAGCCATTCCCGGCATGCTGTTGCTGCCGAAGGTCGCGCCATGGAATGCAAGGCCGGCAGTCGATTGATCTATATGTGAGTCAGGGTTTGCTTTCACGTGCCACTATCAGTGCCGCCAGGTTGTCAAAAAAAAGACGTCGAGAGATAATGCATCGCAAATGCTATGCATAAGGAGTCGCAATGAAATCCGCTACATTCCCACCACTTCGCGTCGATCAGGAATTGCGCGATGCCGCCGAGAGCGTCTTGCAGCAAGGTGAAAGCCTTTCAAGCTTTGTTGAGCAATCAGTTCGAGCCAACATCAATCTACGTCGTATGCAGCAAGAATTTATCGAAAGAGGATTACGTTCGCGGGATGAAGCGCTTCTGACGGGTGAATACTATTCTGCCGAAGAGGTGTTGGCAGAAATGGATGAGATGCTTCGTAACTCAGCAGCTAAATCTGGCGCATGAGTTTCAAGGTTCGTTTCACAAAGGCGGCGCGTGATGATGTGCGGCGGCTGACTGGGTTCATGCTCGAAAGGGATGTATCAGCGGCTCATCGTGCCCGTAGCGCGATCGCAAAAAGCATTGAATTTTTAAGTGATTTTCCGTTTTCTTGCCGTAAAGCGATGCCCGACAACCCATTTTTGCGAGAATTAGTTATTCCATTTGGATCTTCCGGCTATGTGGCACTGTTTGAAATTAGCCAAGCCGATATGGTGACTATTATCGCGTTGCGACATCAGCGCGAAGAAGATTTTCACTAAGTAATCTGCACCACAAACATCGCCGTCACGGCCAGCGCCATCATCAAGGTTGCGCCCCATCCCAGCCATTTGATTTTGCCCGCCACTACAAACGGACCCATCACATCGCGTCTTTGCGCCATCTTCATCATCACCGCCATGATAGGTACCGACACCACGCCATTGAGGACAGCCGCCCAGTACAGCGCCTTGATCGGGTCTAAGCCGCTGGTGCCAATCAAGGCGCCGATCAGCGTGGAGGTGGCGATGATGCCGTAAAAACGCCAACCCAGGGTCAGCCCGAGGTTGAGTCCTTTTTTCCAGCCGAAGGCGCCGGCTACGGCATAGGCTGCTGAACCTGCCAGCACGGGCATGGCCAGCAAACCCGTGCCGATCACGCCGGCGGAAAACAGCAAATAGGCAAATTCACCGGCAATCGGGCGCAGTGCCAGCGCGGCTTGTCGCGAGGTTTGAATGTCATGCAGCCCATGCTGAAACAAGGTCGCTGCCGTGGTCAGCATAATAAAAAAAGCGATCAGATTCGACACCCCCATGCCGAACCAGGTGTCTTGCGAAATGCGGCGCAAATGCACACGCGCCTGCTCCGGCGCGAGACGCAATGACGACGCCGCCGGATCGGCTTCCAGTTCTTCAACCTCTTGCGAGGCTTGCCAGAAAAACAGATAGGGACTGATGGTCGTGCCAAAGATCGCCACGACCGTGGTCAGGTAATCCTTGCTCACTGAAATGGGCGGCCAGACCATCGCCCACAGTAGCTGACGCCATTCGATATCCACCGTAAAAACAATGCCCACATAGGCAAACAGCGCCAGCGTCAGCCATTTCAGCACGCGCACATAGCTGGTGTAGGGAATAAAGACTTGCAACAACACCGACACCATACCGAAACCCACCACCCAGCCGGTATGCGAGCCGCCGGCCACCAGCTGCGCGGCGTCGGCCATGGCGGCAATGTCGGCGCCGATGTTGATGGTGTTTGCGATAGTGAGCAAGCCAACGATGAAAAACAATAAATACGGCGAATGCATCCGGCGTAAATTACCGGCCAGCCCGTCGCCGGTAACGCGGCCGATACGGGCGCTGACAATCTGAATGCCCGACATAAGCGGATAGGTAAACAGCAGCGTCCACAACATGGCAAAGCCAAACTGCGCACCGCTTTGCGAATAGGTGGCAATACCGCTTGGGTCATCATCGGCCGCGCCCGTAATCAAACCCGGCCCGAGCTTTTTCTGCCACGACGTCTGGTCTGTCATGGGTCTGCGGCGGATTTTTTCTGCGGGGTCTGTTTGCATCGTCAGCGGCTCATCATCAAACCGCACCATGCTAACAGTGAGCCCTAGGCTTGCGGGGGAAAGTTCATTGCGGCAGACTACACTGTGGGCACTGTGTGTGTTGAGGATCAAGATGCTGAATGCCTTGTGGCTGGGATTTTTTGTGGTGGCTGCCGGAAGTGCCGGCTGGCGCTGGCTGGTGCATGCCGAGCCTGCCGTATTTCAGGCCATGGTCGAGAGTCTGTTTGCGATGGCGCGGCTCTCGGTCGAGGTGATGGTGCTGTTGTTTGGAACCTTGACCTTATGGCTGGGTTTTTTGCGCATCGCTGAAAAAGCCGGACTGGTCGAATGGCTGGCGCGTTTGCTGTCGCCCCTGTTTCGACGTTTGATGCCGGAAGTGCCGGCTGGCCATCCGGCGCTGGGTTTGATCACACTCAACTTCACCGCCAATGCGTTAGGACTAGACAATGCGGCCACGCCCATTGGCCTGAAAGCCATGCGTGCCTTGCAAGAACTTAACCCATTGCCGGGCATCGCCAGCAATGCGCAGATTTTATTTTTAGTGCTGAATGCTTCCTCACTCACCTTGCTGCCGGTATCCATTTTCATGTACCGCGCGCAGCAAGGCGCAGCCGATCCCACGCTGGTATTTTTGCCTATCCTTTTAGCCACGACTGCCTCCACGGTTGCCGGTTTATTGTCGGTGGCGCTGGTGCAGCGCTTAAAGCTCTGGGACCCGGTGGTGCTGGCATGGCTGGGCGCTGCCGCCTTGTTGTTGGGTGCGCTGATGGCCAGCCTGGCGTCGTTGTCGGCCATCGCCCTTGCCTCGCTATCTTCACTGATGGGCAATCTGGTTTTGTTTGGCCTGATCATGCTGTTTCTGCTGGCCGGTGCATGCAAACGTGTGGCCGTATATGAAGCCTTTATCGAAGGTGCAAAAGAAGGTTTTGATGTCGCCAAAAATTTGCTGCCGTATCTGGTGGCGATGTTATGCGCAGTCGGTGTCTTGCGTACCTCCGGTGCGCTCGATGTATTGCTCGATGGTTTGCGCTGGTTGGCGGCCCATGCCGGCTGGGACACGCGCTTCATTGATGCCTTGCCGGTAGCACTGGTCAAGCCCTTCTCCGGCAGTGCTGCGCGGGCTTTGCTGATAGAGACCATGAGCACGCACGGCGTGGATAGTTTTGCAGCACTGCTGGCTGCCACCATGCAGGGCAGTACCGAGACCACGTTTTATGTGCTGGCCGTCTATTTCGGCGCAGTCGGCATACAGCGGGCGCGGCATGCAGTGGCTTGCGCTTTACTGGCAGATCTGGCCGGCGTGCTGGCGTCGATAGCGGTCTGTTACTGGTTTTTTGGATAAGTGGGTGGCAGAAGGGCTAAGTCAATTATTACCGATGATTGTTGAGCATCGCCTTGCGTAAAATATCATTCAGGCGGCTTTGATAGCCTTTGCCATCACTCTTGAGCCAATCCAGCACATCTGCATCAATGCGCACAGTTAATTGATGTTTGACGGGGCGAAAAAATTTACCACGCACCGCAGATTTCCAATCCCCTTCAGTGGTGGCGGGGGCATCGGAAAAATCGATTTCGCTTTCTGATTTGGCTGCCAGCGCTTCCAGTTCTTTGCGCTGTGATTCAGATATTTTTTTCATAAATTTTCCTTTCAATTTTTGTGGCACGTCGCGCTGAAATAATGCGGATATGTTCTTCTCCAGCGTAGTTCGCCGTTTTCGGTACGATCTTGCTGGCTCACATGCAAGGGGTCTTCGAACACAAGCTCTGCAAGTTCAAAACTGATGCCGTGTTTAGCTTTATTACTTTCGTTTTTTTCGTTATCCCAAGAGAACAAAGTGACCCCTTTGCATTCGAAATTGTAACTACATTAATGTGGTTACGTCGATGAGCAAAGTCAACCTGTTTTTATTATCAAATTTGCTCTTATATCTTTGTTTGTACTCGTTCAGTAGTGGCTTCAATTTGCATTTGTATTTCTTTGCGCAGTCCGAAAATAAAAGCCAATTCAGCCACCACAAACAACGGCCCGATGATGAGTCCCATCACATCATCGACAAAGGCCGGTTTCTTGCCTTCGTAGAAATGGCCTATGAACTGAAACACCCAGCCAATGACGAATAAACCCAGGCCGCAGACCAGCCAGAACAGGGTTGGTTGCGCAGCAATCACCGCAGAAATATAAACCGACAACGCCAGCAAGACACTCATTGCCACGCCAAAGCGACGGTCAAGCCGCAGGTAATACCAGGCCGCCGCCACGGCCGCCAGCAGTGCGGGCGATAAGCTCAGCGCAGCCAGCTGCAAAGAAGGACGCGAGATCAGCGTGGTCACAGCCAGCACAATCATCGGGATGCCGACGCAATGGGTGGCGACGTTGCGGCTGTCGCGGTGATAGCCGGCGTATTGGCTGAGGTTTTCAACCAGGGTTTTCATCAAGTTCTCCTTGTAGAAAGTGCAGTTCTGCCTGCGTACCATAGTTTTCTCTGTGTTCTCCATTTGATGGTGACAGATTGCTGACGCGAACGCCAAGCAAACGTAAGTGTTTTTGTAGCGGTACCCGCTTTAAGCATTCGCCAGCTGCTTTGCGTATGCTAATTGCGTCAGCAGTCGGCAATAGCAAGCTGATGTCGCGCGTCACGGTAGAAAAATCAGCGTAGCGCAGCTTGATGCCAACGGTACGACCCAGTACTTTTTTACGTTGCAAATCTTCGGCAACGCGTTCGCATAAGCGGGTAAAAATGGCCGATAAAGTTTCGCGATCTTGCCGTGCATGCAAATCGCGCTCAAAGGTGGTTTCGCGACTGATGGACTTGGGTTCTGAACTTGTCACCACTGGCCGCAGGTCAATGCCTTGCGCGACCTTGGTCAGCCATTGGGCATAGCTGAGGCCAAAATGCGTTTGCAGCAAGGCCGGGTCTTGCATGGCCAGATCGGCAATGGTGTCAATGCCGAGCGCTGCGAGTTTTTCACCTGCCTTGGGGCCGATGCCATTAATTTTTCGTACCGACAAAGGCCAGATACGTGTTGGCAGATCCGCTTGCGACAGGATAGTCAGCCCATCGGGCTTTTCCAGATCCGAGCAAATTTTTGCCAGCAGTTTGTTCGGCGCCAGACCGATAGAACACGATAAGCCAGTCGCTTCCCGCACCGCCTGTTTGATGCGCAGCGCGATGGCGCGAGGCTCATCAGAGAAGGCGCTGAGATCAATGTAAATTTCGTCAATGCCGCGGTCTTCAATCAACGGCGCCACACTGGCAACAGCTTGCTTGAACAGCCGTGAGTAGTGGCGATAGTCATCGAAATTGACCGGCAATAAAATCGCATCCGGCGCCAGCCTGGCGGCCTTCATCATGCCCATTGCAGAAAATACCCCTAGTGCGCGGGCTTCGTAGGTGGAGGTGGTGATCACGCCGCGGCCGGTGTAGTCACGCAGCCGGTAAAAATGGCGACTGCCATCGGCTTGCGTCAGTGGTTGATGTGCGGAGCGTCCACCTATTACTACCGGCAGGCCAATCAATTCCGGATAGCGCAACAGCTCGACGGATGCATAAAATGCATCCATATCGAGATGGGCGATCAGGCGGGGTGCAGCGGTCATAGAAACTAAAAAGGTGGTGTCCGAGTTAGTTTTCGCTACTGATTTGCAAAATACGACGATGCTTAAACCACTCGGCAAAACCTTGATCTTCGAGCGTGTAAGCACCGCGGGATTCACGCCAGACGAGGCTGCGGTCGCGCAATCCGTCTAACGCAGTCTGCACTGTTGCCGTCGATATCGTGTCCTGGCCGGTAATGGCGCGATAGGCTGCCATCGATTCTTCTGCAAACGGTGACCAGGGTGCACCTTTCAAAATCAGCACTTGAAGTACTGCTTTCTGAATGCTTGTTAGTGAGGCAAACTCGCTTTCAAATTCATCCCAGAGCCGGCTATTGATGTCCGCGCCTTTTTCAATCAGCGATGTCAGATTGCCCGCTTCACCACTGATGGCAACTTGCCCAATCAAGTCGCGCAGCATTTCCGGGCGATGGCCTACTAAAGAAAACGCATGTGAGACGCCTTCTTCCTCGAGCTTGTTGCCCTCTGCGAGAGAGGCGTTAGCCCAAGTGGTAAAGGCATTTGTAAAGTTTCTATCCAATAGAGGGAATGGCGTAATGCCCGATCCAAAAAAAGGCTGGGTACGATTGAGTACCAGGTTTGCCAGCTTGTCGCGATTTGATCCTGTAAATACAAGGAGTAGTTTGCGATCAGCATCGCTGGAATTTAATTTGTCACGAGCAGACTTCAGCGCAAACATTGCCGTTACGCCAGCGGGCGTTGACAAGGCATGCTGCGCTTCGTCGATGATCAAGACGATAGGCTGTTTAGTCCGATTGTGAAGCTCTTCGAGCACGTCGGTGATGGTGATATCTTCAGGTAGCCCTGGCCGGCTTAAATCGAAGGTCAGCGCTCCCATGACGATGACTTTTGACAGCCCGATAGAGCGTGCTGCCTTTTTAAGTTTTCCCTCGTGCAGCTGCAATTGAACTTTGAGTGTGTCGGCAATCAACAAAGCCGGATCGCGATCCTTGTTTACCCATAGATCCACATAAACCGGAAGCCATCCGCGCCGGATAGCCTCTGGAATCAAGTCTTCTTTGAGGAAGGTACTTTTCCCGACACGCCGTGGGGCGGATAAGAAAAGCCCGGAGCTGGCGTCGACCAGTCCTTTGCCTGCTAAGCGATTGCACAAGTCTGCCGCCAGATCAGGACGATGGAAAGTGAAGTAGTTCATGGGTGCGCCTTGTAACGAGATTATGTTGAATTATGTGATCCAACATAATTTATGTCAATGGACATAAATTGGCATAATTTGATCAAAGCCGCTGTTTTTTCTGTTGCTTGAAACCATAGAGAATGGCAGGTCTGGTTTTGTATCGCTTCGGAGTAGTTACGATCGCAAAGCTGACTGAAAAATTAGGCCAAACTGATTTGCAAGTAAACAAACTTCTAAAGTCTGCCAGGCGCATCCAAGGCAAGCGCACAAGAAAGGAGAGTAAATATGGAAAAATCGTTCGCAGAGCAGTTTGCGCAGGACTGGATCGAAGCCTGGAATGCACACGATCTCAACCAAGTTTTGTCTCACTATGCAGAAAATTTCGAGATGTCGTCGCCGCGCATTATCGATATTGCTGGTGAGCCGTCTGGATTGTTAAAAGGTAAAGCCGCAGTGGGCGCGTACTGGGCCATTGCCTTGCAGCGCATACCTGAGCTGCACTTCGAATTGGTGACATCACTTGTGGGCGTCAACAGCATCACGTTGTATTACAAAGGCGTGCGTGGGCAGTTGGCTGCAGAAGTCTTTCACTTTGGGCCTGATCTGAAGGTGGTGAAAGCATTTGCGCATTACGCGGTCTAGCTATGCTTATACATACAAGCCGACACTCGCATGCAGCGTCTATTTCCAGCGTAAGCCTGCGAATAATTGCCTTCGCAATGGTGTTGTTCTGCTCTGCTATGGCACTTGCAGGCACACAGCAGCTCCCGCACATACCCCGCATTCCGCAACCGAAATCTGCGCCAGTTTCCGCAGCGCTGATGCGTAGCTTGTCAGCCTGGGATAAACAAAAACGGATCGAAGCACAGGAGTGCGCCAGGCAAGTGGCGAAGATCAAGGCGCAAGAAAAACGCTTATCGATAGAAGCCGAGTTTGACCTCAGCTACGAAGTATTGCTCGATGCGCCCACTCTCTTCTCGGTGGCGTTCAGTCTGAATGTGTTTTGCGGTGGTGCGCACCCCGACCGCGTGGAAAGAGGCATAGTCTTCGACCTCACCACAGGCAAGGCTTACGATCCGTTGAAGCTCTATGCGATTGCCAGCAAAGGGCAGTTTGGCTACGAATTTCGTTCTTCAGTTCGAGAAATGATTCGTCAGCGTCTGATTGAAAAACGTGGCCCAACTTTAAAGGACGATGAGTGCCTGCAAGCTCTCAAAGATGACGATATCAGGCACATCGATGATGGCATCGTAGCCTTAGGACATAAGGGTCTGGCCATCACCTACTCCGGAGCCCATGTCGTGCAAGCCTGTTTTGCGCCCGTGGTGCTGCCGTATTCCGCGTTAAAGGGCTTCCTGAATCAACAAGAAGCCGCAAGACTACGCTGGCAGCAGTAGCGGGTGATGAACGCTTCTTTAGCCAGCCGCGTAGTCAATAATTAACGGCGCATGATCACTAAAGCGCTCATCCTTGTAAATCGCAGCCGAACGAGCCAGCGCGGCAATGCCGGGCGTCGCCACCTGATAATCAATTCGCCACCCGACATTGTTGGCCCAGGCCTGCCCGCGATTGCTCCACCAGGTATAGGCCTCGCCCGTTGTCTCAGGATGCAGCGCGCGATACACATCGCGCCAGCCCACTTCGCTAAATAGCGTGGTCATCCAGGCCCGCTCTTCTGGCAAAAATCCAGAATTTTTCTGATTACTTTTCCAGTTCTTCAGGTCGATGGCCTGATGCGCGATATTCCAGTCGCCGCAGATCACCACTTCACGACCGCAAGAGACCAATTGCGTCAGGTGCGGCATGAAGTCTTTCATAAAGCGAAATTTCGCCAATTGCCGTTCTTCGCTCGATGAGCCGGATGGACAATAGACGGAGATGACGGAAAGATTGTCGAAGTCACATTGCACATAGCGGCCTTCGGCATCGAATTCGTAATTGCCAAAACCAATCGTCACCTTGTTTGGCTCCTTGCGGCAATACACACCGGTGCCGGAATAGCCCTTTTTTTCAGCGTAATGAAAATAACCCTGATAACCGGCGGGAGCGAGGAAGTCGGGCGTCATATCGGCGTGCTGGGCTTTGAGTTCCTGCACGCAGACAAAGTCGGCGTCTTCTCTGGCCATCCAGTCAAAGAAATTTTTCTTGGAAGCGGAGCGAATGCCGTTGAGGTTGGCGGAGATTATTTTCATGAGGCTTGCCAGTGAATGATGTTGGCCGACAGCATAACCGATTCGCCACGCGATAAAATACGCGCTTCCTAACCTTATCGCCGGCCTTCATTTTGACTAATCATCATCAGCAGTTCATCGAATTTTCCGTCAAGGCCGGCGTGCTGCGCTTTGGCGAATTTGTCACCAAGGCTGGCCGGCTGTCGCCGTATTTTTTTAATGCCGGTTTGTTTAACGACGGTGCGAGCCTGGGCCGTCTGGCAGACTTTTACGCTCAGACCATGCTGGACTCCGGTGTGGAGTTCGACATGCTGTTCGGTCCTGCCTACAAGGGCATTACGCTGGCTTCTGCCACTGCTGTTGCGATGGCGGCCCGCGGCCGTAACGTCCCCTTTGCTTACAATCGCAAGGAAGCCAAAGACCATGGCGAAGGCGGCACCATTGTTGGCGCCAAACTGGCTGGACGCGTGGTGATCATTGACGATGTGATTTCGGCGGGCACCTCCGTGCGCGAATCGGTGCAGATGATCCGCGCACAGGGTGCCACGCCCTGCGCCGTATTGATTGCATTGGACAGGATGGAAAAAAGCGGAGCCGAAGGCGCGATGTCGCAATTGTCTGCTGTGCAGGAAGTCGAGCAGTCGGTCGGCATACCGGTGATCCCGATTGCGAACCTCAATGACTTGTTTGCCTATCTGTCGGGGCCGGGGGCCAGCCCTGAGTTGGGGCAATATAGGGATGCGGTGGCGGCGTATCGCCAGCGCTATGGTGTGGCCTGATGCAGATTTCAGAACCGGGAAGACGGTAGCGGTTGAGGCGCTTCCCACTCACCACCTGTCGTCCCGATGAAAATCGGGACCCAGTGTCTCAAAATGGGCCCCTGCTTCTATTTATCCCAATTTCTGCTTCAGTAACTCCGTTAACTGCGCCGGATTCGCCTTGCCCCTGGAAGCCTTCATCGCCTGACCAATCAGTGCATTGAAGGCTTTTTCTTTGCCCGCCCTGAATTCTTCAACCGACTTGGCGTTGGCGGCCAACACTTCATCAATAATTTTTTCCAGCGCGCCGGAATCCGAAATTTGTTTCAGACCTTTGGATTCAATCAGTTCATCCGCCAGTGCTGCTGAAGCAGATTTTGCTTCCCACATTGCAGCGAACACTTCCTTGGCAATTTTGTTTGACAGCGTGCCGTCGGCAATACGCGAGAGCAGCAAGGCAAACTGATTCGCTGCCACCGGTGAGGCACTGATATCGATGCCTTCCCGGTTCAGCGTCGAGGCCACGTCCCCCATCAGCCAGTTGGCAGCAGGCTTGGCCTGCTCGCGACCGGCAGCAGTGACCACGGCTTCGAAATAAGTCGCCATGGCTTTCGATTGCGTCAGCACCATCGCGTCGTATTCGGAGAGTTGGTAATCATTGACGAAACGCTCGCGCATCGCGCCTGGAAGTTCAGGCAGGCTGGCTTTGACGCGGGCGATCCAGTCCTGACTAATCATCAGTGGCAGCAGATCCGGATCAGGAAAATAGCGATAGTCCATCGCATCTTCTTTGCTGCGCATGGAGCGGGTTTCTTTTTTGTCCGGATCATACAGCCGGGTTTCCTGCACCACGCGCCCGCCATCTTCAATCAGTTCAATCTGGCGCCGGATTTCGACATTGATGGCCTCTTCCAGAAAACGGAAAGAGTTCAGGTTTTTAATTTCACAGCGGGTACCGTACTCTGCCTGTCCGACTGGCCGCACCGACACATTGGCGTCGCAGCGGAAAGAGCCTTCTTGCATATTGCCATCGCAAATATCCAGCCACATCACCAGCGAATGCAGGGCTTTGGCGTAGGCTACGGCTTCGGCTGCGCTGCGCATGTCTGGTTCCGTCACAATTTCCAGCAGTGGTGTACCGGCGCGGTTGAGATCAATGCCGGTCATGCCCTGATAATCTTCGTGCAGCGATTTGCCGGCATCTTCTTCCAGATGCGCGCGTGTCAGTTGCACGGTTTTCAGTTCGGCCTTGCCGTCTTTTTCAACGACGAAAGACAGCGTGCCTCCCTGCACCACCGGCAGCTCGAACTGGCTGATCTGATAACCCTTGGGCAGATCGGGATAAAAATAATTTTTGCGGGCAAAAACGGAGGCCGGTGAAATGGTCGCGCCAATCGCCAAACCAAACTGGATCGCGCGTTCAACTGCGCCACGGTTTAACACCGGTAAAACGCCAGGCAGCGCAAGATCAACCGGGCAGGCTTGCGTGTTGGCTTCGGCGCCAAATTTGATAGGCGCGCCACTGAAAATTTTCGATTCGGTCGTGAGTTGCGCGTGCGTCTCAAGTCCGATAACAACTTCCCATTGCATGATGTGATTTTCCTCTTCAGATGCCAGCAGGGCGGCGGTTGTGCCAATCAGTGGCCAGCTGGAACTGGTGTGCAATGCCCAAGAGCTTCGCTTCTTCGAAATAATTGCCGATCAATTGCAGGCCGACCGGACGCTTTTCATTTACGGCGCCCTGTCCGAAACCGCAGGGAATCGACATGCCGGGCAAGCCCGCCAGACTGGTCGAGAGCGTAAAAATGTCGGCCAGATAATTGGCTAGCGGGTCATTGGCTTTCGCACCCAGGTCCCACGCCACGGTGGGCGCGACCGGCCCCATGATGACATCGCATTGGGTAAAAGCCTGCTGAAAATCCTGCGCAATCAGGCGGCGAATTTTTTGCGCCTGCAAATAGTAGGCATCGTAATAACCATGCGAGAGCACATAGGCGCCAACCAGAATGCGGCGCTTGACCTCGTCACCAAAACCTTCGGCGCGGGTTTTGCGATACATGTCGGACAAATCGCTATATTCGGCAGCACGATGACCATAACGCACGCCATCAAAACGCGACAAGTTTGACGAAGCTTCGGCCGGCGCAATGACGTAATAAACCGGAATCGACAACGCCGTTTTGGGCAATGAAATGTCGACTAAAGTGGCGCCCATTTTTTCGTATTCTTTGAGCGCGGCACGTACTGCGACTTCCACATCGGGCGCCAAACCTTCGCTGAAATATTCGCGCGGAACGCCAATCTTCAATCCCTTGACGCCATCAGTAAGCAGGCGGGAGAAATCTTCGTTTTCGCGCTCAATACTGGTTGAATCTTTTTCGTCGAAACCAGCCATGGCCGAGAGCAGCATCGCGCAATCTTCAGCGGTGTGCGCCATCGGTCCGCCCTGATCCAGCGAAGACGCAAAAGCGATCATGCCAAAGCGCGACACGCGGCCATAAGTCGGCTTGATGCCGCTAATGCCGCACAGTGCAGCCGGCTGGCGAATCGAGCCGCCCGTGTCAGTGCCGGTGGCCGCCGGTGTCAGGCTCGCTGCCACTGCTGCGGCCGATCCACCCGAGGAGCCGCCGGGTACGGCGGTTTTGTCCCACGGGTTTTTGACTGCGCCAAAAAAAGAATTTTCATTCGATGAACCCATGGCAAATTCATCACAATTCAATTTACCCAGTGTCACCATGCCTGCAGTGCGGAACTGTTTGACCACGGTGGCATCAAATGGGCTGCTGTAGTTAGCCAGCATCTTCGAGCCGGCAGTGGATTGCCAGCCGCGTGTGACAAAAATATCTTTGTGAGCAATCGGCAGGCCAGTCAGCGGGCCTGCCTCGCCGCGTGCGATGCGCTCATCTGCTTCTTTTGCCTGCTCCAGCGTCAGAGCGGCATCAATGCTGATGAAGGCATTCAGATCGCTGGCTTCGATTTTGCCGAGATAGATTTGCGCCAGCTCGGTGGCTGAAATTTGTTTGTCTTTCAGCAGTGCTGAGAGTTGTTTGAGGGTCTGGGTGTGCATGAGTCAATGGTGTCACAAAAACGGCAGAAGCCTGTTTGCCGGAACGGCAGCGGAAATTTGAGCCAGGGGCAGTCTATTCAATGACCTTGGGCACCAAATACAGACCATCCTGCACGGAGGGTGCCGGCTGTTGATAGTCCTCACGGCGATTGGATTCCGTTACGCGGTCGTCGCGCAAGCGCAGCGCGAGTTCGCCGTGCCAGGCTGCAATCGGGTGCGAAAGAGGGGCAACACCTGTGGTGTCGACCGCTTTCATTTGCTCGACCAGCGCAAAAATGCTGTTGAGTTTGTCGAGCGCATCGGCAGATTGCTGCCCGGTCAGGTCAAGCTGCGCCAGTTTGGACAGCCGCGCAATATCAGAGAGGTTCAGGGACATGAGGGCGGAGCACCGTACGGCGCAGTAGAAAATGATTAAAAAATTAAAAAGGAGGGGCTGACTTGTTTCAACAGCACTAAGGGCACAAGGCCCATATTTTTAGCGTTTCACCGAGCCAATCTGGCCCCGATTATAAGGTAGAATGTCGGGTTATTGGTCGATGCATGCGGGCTGCGGAGACCTTCCGCTTTCGCGGCAAGGCAGCGTTAACTTGCCACAGCGCGTCTCATATTGGCGCATAAGGACACGATTCATGTTTGGATTCCTTCGTAGTTATTTTTCAAATGATCTGGCGATCGATTTGGGTACGGCCAACACGCTCATTTATGTGCGTGGTCTGGGTATCGTGCTCGACGAGCCATCGGTAGTGGCAATTCGCCAGCAAGGCGGCCCGAACGGCAAAAAGAACATTCAGGCCGTCGGTAAAGAAGCCAAAGCAATGCTGGGCAAGGTGCCGGGCAATATTGAGGCGATTCGCCCGATGAAAGACGGCGTGATTGCCGACTTTACCGTCACCGAGCAAATGCTCAAGCAATTCATTCGCATGGTGCATGACACCAAGCTGTTCAAGCCTTCGCCGCGCATCATCATCTGCGTGCCTTGCGGCTCGACCCAGGTCGAGCGCCGTGCGATTCGCGAATCTGCACTCGGTGCTGGTGCATCCCAGGTATTTCTGATCGAAGAGCCGATGGCCGCTGCCATTGGCGCCGGCTTGCCGGTATCCGAGGCAACTGGCTCGATGGTGGTCGATATCGGTGGCGGTACCACCGAGGTCGGCATCATCTCGCTCGGCGGTATGGTCTACAAAGGCTCGGTCCGCGTCGGTGGCGACAAATTCGATGAAGCGATCGTCAACTACATCCGCCGTAATTTCGGCATGCTGATCGGCGAGCAAACTGCCGAGATGATCAAAAAGCAAATCGGTTCCGCCTTCCCCGGCACCGAAGTGCGCGAAATGGAAGTCAAGGGCCGCAACCTGTCCGAAGGCATTCCGCGTTCCTTCACCATTTCCAGTAACGAAGTGCTGGAAGCGCTGACGGACCCGCTCAACAACATCGTCTCCGCCGTTAAAAACGCGCTGGAACAAACCCCGCCCGAACTCGGTACCGACATCGCTGAAAAAGGCATGATGCTGACAGGTGGCGGCGCGTTGCTGCGTGACCTCGATCGCTTGCTGATGGAAGAAACCGGTTTGCCCGTGCTGGTTGCCGAAGATCCGCTGACCTGCGTGGTACGTGGCTCCGGTATGGCACTCGAGCGTATGGACAAACTGGGTTCACTCTTCTCCTACGAGTAATGCGAAGGCTGTTCGGCACATGTTGGCGAACAGCCCCGTTCTTGTTTTCTGCGACGTATACCGGCTGACCTGCCTGCACTGAGCCCATGGAATACAGTCCACCGCCACTCTTCAAACAAGGCGCTTCGGCACGCGCCAAAATGATGTTTTTTGCCCTGATTGCCGTTGCCCTGCTGATGGCTGACGCGCGTCTGGGTGCGCTCGGTGCTGCCCGTCAGGTGGTTGGCGTCGTGCTCTATCCTTTGCAAGTGCTGGCCATGCTGCCACGTGACGGATTTTTTGCCGTTACCGATTACTTTTCTTCGCTCAATACCCTGCACAGCGAAAACCGCCTGCTGCATGAAAAACAAATATTGAATGCACAACAATTGCAGCAAAACCGGCAGCTACAGGCCGAGAATGCGCAATTGCGGAAATTGCTGGCAGCCTCGGAAACGATTGCGCCGCGTTCGGTGCTTTCTGAAATTCTTTATGACGCGCGTGATCCTTTTTCCCGCAAGCTCATTGTCAACCGCGGGCAGCGCCAGGGCATCGAGCGCGGCCAGCCGGTGATTGATGATCTTGGCGTGGTCGGACAAGTCACGCGCGTATTCCCGATGACTGCCGAAGTCACTTTGCTGACCGATAAAGACCATGCGATTCCGGTGCAGGTCTTGCGCAGCGGCGTGCGCAGTGTCGCCTATGGCCGCGGTCAGGCCGGCGTGCTGGAGTTGCGCTTCATGGCCTCGAATGCGGACATTCAAAAGGGGGATGTGCTGCTCACCTCCGGCATCGACGGTGTATATCCGGCCGGGCTGGCGGTGGCAACCGTGGTCTCGGTCGAAAGCAAAACCTCGGACGCGTTTGCGCGCATTCTTTGTCTGCCGACTGCCGGCGTATCGCGCAACCGGCAATTGCTGGTATTGCTGCCGGACGCACGCGCACTGCCTGAGCCACGCCCAGAGGAAGAAGTATTGCCCGACACGCGACCAAGACGCAGTGCACGTCAGGAACAGCAGGAGTCGCCATGATGGATCGCAATTACATCCTGTTGCCGGTGAGTCCGGCCTTTATCACCTTAAGTCTGGTGGTGGCCTTTTTCCTGAATCTGTTTCCCTGGGGCGGCTGGGCCTGGATGCCGGACTTCGTTGCGCTGACGCTGGTTTTCTGGAGCATCTATCAGCCGCGCAAAGTTGGTATCGGCATTGCCTTCCTGATGGGCCTGGTGATGGACGTACACAGCGCTTCGCTGCTGGGTGAAAACGCGCTCGCCTATACCTTGTTGTCCTACTTCGCCATTACCATCCATCGTCGCGTGTTGTGGTTTCGGCCAGCGATTCAGGCCTTGCATGTGTTTCCTTTGCTGATCGTGATGCAAATCGTGCAAATGCTGATTCAACTGGCCGTCAGCGCCAAACAGCCCGGCTGGTTTTATTTTGCCCAAAGTGTGGTGGCGACCCTGGTCTGGCCGGTGGTGTGCTGGTTGCTGCTGGCACCGCAACGACGGGCTATTGATCATGATGAAACACGCCCAATCTGAGCCGATAACAGCTTCATGCCGGTCCCCGGCATCCTTTCGCGCCTGATTTACCCCGAACATGACCGAA
>CANGAW010000039.1 GCA_947451925.1 Burkholderiales bacterium
ATCACTGAACCCGAAAAGGTAATCGCGCCAACAAAGGTGCCGATAAAGAGTTCAAGGCGGTTACCTAAAGGCAGGGCTTCACCATGACTAACAATATTAAAAGCCCATGGCTCGGACACCGCAGCCACCGCGATACAGACAGCGGCCAGACCAATCAGGGAATGCATGGCGGCGACCAGTTCCGGCATCTTGGTCATTTCCACGCGCTTGGCGAGAATAGCGCCGATGCTGCCGCCAACGACCACACCAAGGACGACCAAGCCATAGCCCAGACCGGAGCCGGTGGTGGCTTCGGATTTAAGTTTGACGATCAGGGCCAGCGTCGTGACCACCGCCAGCGCCATGCCGGCCATGCCGAAGGCATTACCACGCCGTGCAGTGGCCGGATGCGACAACCCTTTCAAAGCCTGAATGAAGCAGACTGAAGCCAGCAGATACAACAGGGTGACAAGATTCATGCTCATGATTTGGCTCCCTCTTTAGCCGCCTTCGGTTCTTTTTTCTTGAACATTTCCAGCATTCGCTGCGTCACCAGGAAACCGCCAAATACATTGACTGCAGCCAGCGCCACACCGAGGGTGCCGGCAATCTGGGCCACCGGGCCTTCGGTCAGCGCAGCGGCGAGCATGGCGCCGATCATGATGATGGCCGAGATCGCATTGGTAACGGCCATCAGCGGGGTATGCAATGCGGGCGTGACGGTCCACACGACGTGGTAGCCGACATAAATTGCCAGCACGAAGATGATCAGATTGATGATGGTATGACTGACTTCCATGATGTCCTCTTGGTGATAGACAGATAGTGAGTGACCGACGCATGCCTGCTCTTTCAGCAGGCGGGCGAAGATTATTTTTTTATTCCGGCAAGGCGATTGTGTTCGTCGACGAATACGATTTTTTGTTTGTAGGTATCAATCTCGGTATCCGTCATCGGCGCATAGGTACAGATGATCAGCAGATCACCCAGATGCGCCAGACGGGCCGCTGCGCCATTGAGCGAAATTTCGCCACTGCCGCGTTTGCCCTTGATGATGTAGGTAGAAAAACGCGCGCCATTATTGACATTGTAGAGTTCGATTTTTTCAAACTCACGCATGTCAGCGGCGTCCATCAGGTCTTCATCAATGCCGCATGAACCTTCGTAATTGAGGTCACATTGCGTCACCGTTGCGCGATGTATTTTCGCGCGCAGCATAATTCTTTGCATGCTGCCCCCTATTTGCGCAGTACTTCACCACCGGCGCAAACCAGCGTGGCAGCAACGATTTCATCGCTGCGATCAATCACCAGCGCTGCATCTTTGTCGATGATGAGTTTCAAGAAGTCGAGCACATTACGCGCATACAGCGCCGACGCGTCGGCTGCCAGCAAGGCCGGCAAATTGGCTTCGCCAATAATATGCACGCCGTGCTTGATCACCGTTTTGCCCATTTCGGACAGAGGACAATTGCCACCCTGCTCCACCGCCATGTCCAGAATCACCGAGCCCGGCTTCATTGCTTTGACGGTATCTTCGCCAATCAGGATCGGTGCTTTGCGGCCCGGAATTAACGCGGTGGTGATAATGATGTCGGCCTGTTTGGCACGCTCATGCACCAGGGCTGCCTGACGTTCCATCCATGCTTGCGGCATCGAGCGCGCATAGCCGCCCGAACCTTGCGCGATTTCACGTTCTTCGTCCGTTTCAAAGGGCACGTCAATAAATTTTGCACCCAGCGATTCAACCTGTTCTTTCACCGGTGGTCGTACGTCCGAGGCTTCAATGACGGCACCCAGACGCTTGGCAGTCGCAATCGCTTGCAAGCCGGCCACACCCACGCCCATGATCAGCACACGAGCGGCTTTCACCGTTCCGGCCGCTGTCATTAACATCGGCATAAAGCGCTGATAGGTATTAGCCGCCAGCAGCACGGCCTTGTAGCCGGCGATATTGGCCTGCGAAGACAGCACGTCCATCGACTGCGCCCGCGTAATGCGGGGTGCCGCTTCCAGCGCAAAGGCGGTCAGGCCAGCGGCTGCCATGGCAGCCGTGTTGTCCGCATCAAAGGGATTCAACATGCCAATGACGACACTGCCAGACTTGATCTGGGCCCGTTCTTCGGCTGAGGGCGCGCGAACTTTCAGCACCATCTCGCAAGCAAAGGCGTCAGCGGCCGAACCGATCTGGGCGCCGGCTGCAATGAAAGCTTCATCGGTTACGCTGGCAGATACGCCGGCGCCGGACTCAATAATGACTTGATGCTTTGCTGCGACCAGCTTTTTGACTGTTTCAGGTGTCGCGGCGACGCGCGTTTCACCTTGCCGCGTCTCGGCGGGGATGCCGATTTTCATGGAATTCTCCAAAAAATAAAATTTCGTCCGAATCTTACACGACAACCAAAAAATGTAACATCCGGACAATAAATCCTAAACCATTAATAGCGGGTCAATAAGCCAACTTGATTTGGGCCAAGCCCCTACCCGTTGCTGCACGCAAGAAGCCGGTTCGATGAAAGGGTAAAATGCCGGCTCTCTGAAAGAAACCATGTCAACACTCTGGAAACCTTCCGTTACTGTCGCCGCGATCATCGAGCGCGACGGACAATTTTTGCTTGTCGAAGAGGAAACCAATGATGGTATCCGCTTTAATCAGCCGGCCGGCCATCTAGACCCGGGCGAGTCCCTCATCACGGCTGTCAGTCGCGAAACGCTGGAAGAAACCGCGCACGACTTCAGTGCCGAGAGTCTGGTCGGTGTTTATCTATCACGCTATGTTTCAAGCCGTACCGGCGAAAACGTTACCTACCTGCGCTTTGCGTTTACCGGCTTGCTCGGAGCGGCGCATGATCAACCGCTGGACCACGGCATTTTGCGCACCGTCTGGATGACTTACGATGAACTGCGCGCCTGTGAAGCCAAACATCGCAGCCCGCTGGTGCTGCAATGTGTGGACGATTACCTGGCCGGCAAGCGCAGCCCGCTGTCATTATTAAGCACCCACCCTAGCGTCACTGAGAGTGACGATGTGCGCTAAAAAAGTAGTCATTGGCATGTCCGGTGGCGTCGATTCCTCGGTCGCTGCATGGCTGCTCAAACAGCAGGGATACGAAGTCATCGGCTTGTTCATGAAGAACTGGGAAGACGATGACGATGATGAATATTGTTCCACCCGTCAGGACTGGCTGGATGCGGCCAGCGTCGCCGATGTGATCGGCGTCGATATCGATGCCGTCAATTTCGCCAGTGAATACAAAGACCGGGTCTTTGCCGAATTCCTGCGGGAATACCAGGCCGGACGCACGCCCAACCCTGACGTGTTGTGCAACGCCGAAATCAAATTCAAAGCCTTTCTCGACCATGCGATGACGCTGGGTGCCGATCTGATCGCCACCGGCCACTATGCACGGGTGCGTGAATCGTCAGAGGCTGGCCGCTTTGAATTGCTCAAAGCCGTCGACGCCAGCAAGGACCAGAGTTATTTTTTGCACAGGCTCAATCAGGCGCAACTGGCCACTACCCTATTCCCGCTGGGTGACATGCACAAGACGGAAGTGCGAAAAATTGCGGCTGAGCTGAATCTGCCGAATGCGCAAAAAAAAGATTCAACCGGCATCTGCTTTATTGGCGAGCGTCCGTTTCGCGAATTTTTGAATCGTTATCTGTCATTTCAGCCAGGCCCGATGAAAACGCCGGAAGGCCAACGCATGGGTGAACATGTCGGCCTGTCGTTTTACACCCTGGGCCAGCGCAAAGGCATCGGCATTGGCGGCACCAAATCACTGACCAACAGCGAAGGCAATCATGACGCCTGGTATGTAGCACGCAAAGACGTGGCCAGCAATACGCTCTACGTCGTACAAGGCCATGACCATCCCTGGTTACTGTCGGCCAGACTCAGCGCCGATCAGGCCAGCTGGGTAGCCGGCTCACCGCCGCCAGATGGCGCTTTTTCAGCCAAGACCCGCTACCGCCAGGCCGACATGGCCTGTGTTCATCAGAGCCTGCCTGACGGAGGTTTTGCGCTGCAATTTGAGCAAGCTCAGTGGGCAGTCACACCCGGCCAGTCTGCGGTGCTGTATGACGGCGACATCTGTTTAGGCGGCGGCATAATCGCGTCGGCCAGCCCGGCGGACTAAGCATTTTTCTGCCGATTTTCATTTCCGCTGCAGCTAAGGCGGGGTTTTGTTTCGCTCAAGAAAAAATTTCTTGCTAATAATTTCGCCATCATTAATAATGCAAATGAGAATTATTCGCATTAATAAATACCTTATTACTGCAGCACGCACCTAGCCAGCCAGTCCCGTTTTTGTCCTCGGATAGCCAGCCAAAGTTTTTAACTGCCACTCACTGTGGCCTGCCTATCCGAGATAACAATGCAAAAAAAACCGACCTTGCGTCCACTGGCCGCATCCGTTCATCTGGCTATTTCTAGTCTGATGGCTGGTGCCATTCTGAGTAATACCAGTTGTGCTATTGGGCAAACCACCAATGCGCAGCCCGATAACACAGCGGTCTTGTCCACCATCCAGGTTCAGGCCAGCGCCGATGCTTCCGCAGCCGGCCTGCCGGAAAACTATACCGGCGACCAGGTGGCGCGTGGCGGTCGCGTCGGCATGCTGGGCAACGTCGATCTGATGGACTCGCCATTTAACAGCACCGCTTACACCTCTGAACTGATTCAAAACCAGCAGGCACGCAGTGTTTCTGATGTGGTGCAAAACGATCCATCCGTGCGAGTCGCACGTGGCTTCGGTAATTTTCAGGAACTGTATGTCATTCGTGGCCTGCCTGTATTTTCTGATGACATGGCTTACAACGGTCTGTATGGATTATTGCCACGCCAATATGTAGCGGCCGAACTGATAGAACGGGCGGAAGTATTTCGTGGCGCGAATACCTTTTTAAATGGTGCAGCACCGGGCGGCAGCGGCATTGGCGGCGCCATCAATTTACTGCCCAAGCGCGCACCGAATGATCCCTTAAGCCGCGTGACCACAGGTCTGGAAAGTAGTGGCCAAGTCTATGTCGCTGCGGATCTGGCAAGGCGTTTCGGACCGGATCAGAGTACGGGTCTGCGCCTGAATGCAGCCAAACGCGATGGCAGCACCGGCATCGACAGAGAAAAACGGGAGCTTGATGTAATTTCATTGGGCGCCGACTACCGTGGCAATGATTTTCGCCTTTCCGCTGATATCGGCTACCAGAATCACCATATCGATGCGCCACGGCCAAGCGTGACACCCAACGGCGGCATTCCGACGGCACCAGACGCCCGACGCAATTTCGCCCAGCCCTGGACCTACTCCAGCGAACGCCAGACCTTCGGTACCGTGCGCGGCGAGTTCGATCTCAACGCCGATATGACAGCATGGGTAGCCGCAGGCATGCGGGAAGGCACGGAGAGCAATGTACTGGCCAACCCCAGTGCCACCTCAAGCGGCGTCACGTCCGCCTTCCGTTTTGATAATGCCCGCGAAGATAGTGTAAAAACGGCAGAGGCCGGTCTGCGCGGAAAACTGCGCACTGGCTCTGTCTCGCATACCTGGGCGGCGACAGTCTCAAACTTCCAGAGCAGTTCACGTAATGCTTACGCGTTTTCAAATTTTGCCGGTTTCGCAGGTAGCCTTACTGCCCCTTTCGATGTTGCCATCCCTGCAGCAAATTTTTTTACAGGCGGCTCTTTAAACGCACCGCTGGTCACCGAGCGCATTGATATGCGCAGTATTGCCTTGGCAGATACCCTGTCTTTCGCCCAGGATCGGGTACTGTTAACTGTCGGTGCCAGACATCAAAATATTCAGCAAAACGCTTACAACTATGACACCGGTGCACTGGAGTCCGCCTACGATAAAAGCCGCTTGACGCCGATGACCGGCATTGTGTTTAAAGCCAACCCGCATCTTTCGCTTTACGCCAATTACATTGAGGGCCTGGCCAAAGGCGATGTTGCTCCTGCCACCAGCGGCGGACAGCCTGTTACGAACGCCGGAAGCGCTTTGTCCCCCTATCAGTCGAAGCAAAAAGAAATCGGCGTCAAATATGACGAAGGCAATGTCGGTGCCAGTCTGGCTTTGTTCTCAACCGAGAAGCCTTTTGGCATCGTTCAGGATGCCGTGTTTCAGGCCGCAGGTGAACAGCGCAACCAAGGAGCGGAAATCAGTGTTTTTGGTGAAGCAGCCCGCGGATTACGCCTGCTTGGCGGCGTGACCTTTCTGGACGCAAAACAAACAAGGACAAGCGATGGCACGACCGACGGCAAAACGGCCATTGGCGTCCCGAAAACGCAGATCAATCTCGGCACCGAATGGGATGTGCCCAATGCCACTGGCCTGACGCTGACTGCTCGTGCCTTGTACACCTCTTCGCAATATGCCGATGCTGCCAATACCCTGAGCGCGCCCGCATGGACGCGACTGGATCTGGGTGCACGCTACGCCACCAAGATTAACAATCAAAAAGTCACATTCCGCGCACGTCTTGATAACGCAACCAACAGCAACTATTGGGCATCCGTTGGCGGCTACCCTGGCGCCAATTACATGGTGCTTGGTACGCCGCGTATCTTTTCAATCAACGCATCGATTGATTTTTGATGTCCGTGCAAGCTGTTCGCATGTGGAGCTGGCTGCACAAATGGAGCAGCCTGGTTTGCACCCTGTTCATGCTGTTACTGGGCATAACAGGGCTGCCACTGATTTTTTCGCATAAAATAGATCAGTTGACAGGCAACAGCATTGAAGCCCCCGCCATGCCGGCGGGCGCTTCGCGCGCCAGTCTGGAAGCAGTGGCTAAAGCCGCAGTTGCATATCGGCCCGGACTGGTGCCACTGTATTTCTTTTCAGAAGAGGATGACCCCAATCTCTGGCTGGTCAAGCTTGATCAGCACGTCGCCAGCGACGAACAACAGGCGCTATTTGCCACCGTTGATGCCAGAACAGCGCAAGTATTAGGGGCACCAGAATTCGGTCAGGGCTTCATGCATGTGATGTACAGACTGCATGTCGATCTTTTTTTCAACCTGGCAGGCAAACTATTTCTCGGCCTGATGGGGGCATTTCTGATCATCGCGATCGTGTCCGGCGTCGTTCTGTACGCTCCGTTCATGCGCAAGCTTGCGTTCGGCACCGTCCGTGCTGAACGTTCGCCGCGCATTCGCTGGCTCGATCTTCACAATTTGCTGGGCATTGCCACGGTCGTCTGGATGCTCATTGTCGGCGGCACGGGCGTCATCAACACATGGGCCGATTTGATTCTGAAAGCCTGGCAGTCCGAACAAATCAGCAAACTTCAGCAGGGCCGGACACAAATCATCATGGCTGCCGATCCAGGGCTTGTCGCCGGCACAAGTGGCATTGACCTCTCTGTCGCCCGCGCACTGAAGGCATTTCCTGAAATGCAGGTAGAAATGATTGCTTTTCCCGGCACACTGCGCAGTACACCGGAGCACTTTGCCATCATTCTTCGCGGCAGCGATGTGCTAACAGCGCGGCTGACACAAGCCGTATTGGTTAACCCAACGAATGGCGAAGTACTGCAAGCGGGCGCGCGACCCTGGTACGTCACTATGCTGCAATTGTCGCAGCCCCTGCATTTTGGTGACTATGGCGAGCTTCCATTGAAGATTTTATGGACACTGCTTGACCTGATCATGATGGTTGTAACCGGCAGTGGCCTCTATCTTTGGTGGTCGCGTGCCAATCAAAAAAAGGCTGTTGAATTAGCTGCGCCCGAAGAGGCCAGTTCGTGAACTCAGTTTGGAAAATATTTCGCGCTCCCCTCGCCCTGGCCCTGATCAGTTTGATTGGCCTTTTCAGCGCACTTCTTGCAGATGGCCTGTGGGATGTCGTCTCATGGATGAGTCTTGGCACCGTTGTAGGGGCAGTCATCCACTTTTCGGTCCATAAACATAATCAGAAACCTCTTGCCATCAAGCCTGAGATCGTTAATAATCTAAATACGAATTGTTCGCATTTAGATTATTAGCCCATGAACGTAGTCATTAAACCCGAAGAGTCAGACACCCTTGCTCAGTGCAGCACCGCAAAAAAGGTGATGCGCAGAATCAAGACGGCGGATTTGCTGGCTCAGTGGCGCGAAATAGAAATTGATCATGACGGCAAAATTTATCGCTTACGTCTGACACAGTCGAACAAATTAATCCTGACCGCTTGAACAAAAGATTGCAGGCTTTAGCAGTAAAACCAGTCCATAGCAGGCCACTCCATGATCGTATGCATTTGCAACAATGTCTCTGATAAAGCTATCCGCAAAGCGGTGGATGATGGCGCGACTTCCATGCCTGCTTTGCGCAAGCAGCTTGCTGTAGGCACCTGCTGCGGCAAGTGCCATTCTTGCGCCAAAACGGTGTTACGGGAATGTCTGGAAGATCAATCCAGCGCAGCCATACCGTTTCAGCCCAGCTTCGCCTCCGCCTGATAATTCGACATGCATGCTGTAAACCTTGCCGCCAGTGCGGCATCTTTTGAATCTCAAGCATTTTGGCGAGCCACCCCCTTAGTTAGCGCAGTAATGCTGCATCTGGCTTTGCTGCTGGCGATGCAGCATGGGCTGATGCGCGATGTCGAGCGTGTGCTGCCTAAAGAAGTAATGATCACCTTAGTGACGCCGCAAACCACATCGACGTCGGCCACCTCAAGCAAGCCCTCTGCGAAAACCGCGCCAGTCACTCGCCAGCAAAATCTCGCTCCACAAGTTCCGCAATCTGTCCCGGAGCGTGCGACTGAGCCGCCACCGATTGCGCTTGCGCCGCCTGTGGTGCCGACACCTGTCGTTACATCGGCTGTCGTCCCGCCAGCTGTTGTTGCGCAACCCGTCGTTGCGCCACCTGTTACTCCAACGCCTGTTGCTCCGCCTACCGTTGCTCCGCAGCCTGTCGTTACCCATCCTGTCGTAGCAGCACCTGCTCCTGTACCCACGGCAATGCCGCGGCCTGTGATAGCACCGCCTGTCGCACCAGCGCCAGTGCCTGTTCCTGCACCCACGGCCATGCCCAGGCCTGTAATAGTGCCACCTGTCGCGCCAGCACCTGTTGCTCCGCCCACGGTAACTCCAAGGCCGGTGATTGCAGCGCCTGTCGTGCCGACACCTGTTGTTCAACGGCCCGTGCTTGCGCCACCTGTTGCGCAGCCTGCTGCGCCAACACCGCCTGCCGCTCCAGCTGCACCAACACGACCCGCGGCAACGCCATCTGTTGCCCCAGCAATAGCGTCCGCAACACCTGCCACTGCCACGCCAGCTATTGCGGCCAAACCAGCGCCGGGCCCGGCACTGGCCAAATCTGCAACCGAACACGCAGAGACTTCTCAGGCAAAAGCGGTTTCCAGTGTCGAGTATGTGCAGGCGCCCAAGCCTGGCTATCCGGCGACATCCAAGCGGCTTGGCGAACAAGGTCAGGTCATGCTGCGCATCCTGATCAATGAAATGGGTCTGCCCGAAAAAGTGGACGTTCATCAGTCAAGCAACTTCCCACGACTAGACGAAGCGGCGCGGCAAGCTGGCTTGCATGCAGTGTTCAAACCACATACCGAAAATGGCCGTGCGGTAGCAGTCTTTGTGATCGTGCCGGTTAACTTCAGCATCAAATAATTTTTTCAATTTATTCAATCCATTTAATTCATTCAATTCATCAAACAATAAAAAGGAAACGCCATGCAAGCAAGTCCATACGGCCTCGAATCGCTGTGGCTACAGGGAGATGTCATTACCCGGGCCGTCGCCCTGCTAATGCTTGGCATGTCGGTGGCGTCCTGGTACGTGATGATTGCCAAAGGCATGCAAGCCTTTGCCTATCGGCGTGCACTGGATTCGGCACGCCGCACATTCTGGAATGCCGCTAGCCTGGATGAAGGCGTGACCAGCCTCGGCAACAATAATCCCTTCGCTCATCTGGCACAGGCCGGGGTGACAGCGGTACAGCATCATCAGGCGCATGCAGGGCATTTGAGTGAACAGCTGTCATTGAGCGACTGGGTGACTTTATCCTTACGACAAGCCATCGATGAATCAGGCGCGCGCCTCTCCAGCGGCATGGCGGTACTGGCATCGGTTGGCTCAACGGCACCCTTTGTTGGCCTGCTTGGCACGGTCTGGGGCATTTACCATGCGCTGATTTCGATTGGCACCACCGGTCAGGCCAGTATCGACAAAGTGGCAGGTCCGGTCGGCGAAGCTTTGATCATGACGGCACTGGGACTGGCCGTCGCCATACCGGCCACCTTCGGCTACAACGCACTGGTGCGCAGTAATAAATCCATCGCGGCGCAACTCAATAAATTCGGTTTCGATCTGCACGCCCTGTTCGTAACCGGTTCGCGCTCTACCGATGGTAATGGCGCTGCGCAGTCCGGCACCAAACTTTCTGTTGTGCGGGGCGCGTAATGGCAATGGGTACGCTGTCCGAAACGTCGGACGACGATTTCAATCCCGAGATCAACACCACGCCCTTAGTGGATGTGATGCTGGTGCTGCTGATTATTTTTATCATCACCATCCCCGTCATCAATCACAGCGTCAAACTCAATCTGCCGCAGGCCAGCAGCCAGCCCAACAAGGTCCAGCCGGAAACAGTCAATCTGGCCATTGATGCAGCAGGCCAGCTGTTCTGGAATAACCAAGCGATCAATGCAGAAATGCTGACGCAAAACATTGCACGCGCTGCACAACAGACGCCACAACCGGAATTGCATCTGCGTGCTGAGCGCACAACGCAATATGAAAAAATTGCACAAGTAATGTCTGCCGCGCAGACCGGTGGCCTGACCAAAATAGGATTTATTACCGACCCAAAAAAATAAGTACTCGCAATAAAATGGCTTCAGAGTAGCCAAAAAACTGGTTATTCAAACAGGCATGGCTTTAATATTCTCTGGCAGCGCCAGTCTGGGTGATATCCGTACAAGCCACAAAAATATATCTATTTAACTAAACTAGATCATTATCTTTCTGTCCCATTCCTGTTTCTTTTAAACCCACCTAACTTTTTTAGAGGCCCCCATGAAAGGCGACGTACAAATTATCAAGCTGCTCAACGCGCAGCTGACCAACGAACTGACCGCAATCAACCAATACTTTTTGCATGCGCGCATGTATCAGCATTGGGGCTTTGCCAAGCTGGGTAAAAAAGAATACGAAGAATCGATTGGCGAAATGAAGCATGCCGATCAATTGATCAACCGCATTCTGATGCTCGAAGGCCTGCCTAATTTGCAAGCACTGCACAAGCTGATGCTGGGCGAGACCACGCCCGAGATGCTGCAATGTGATCTAAAACTGGAACACCTGTCACAGAAGACGGTGAAAGAAGGCATCGCTGCCAGCGAAGCGGCTCACGACTATGTGTCACGCGAAATTTTCCAGCACATCCTCGACGACACCGAAGAGCATATCGACTGGCTGGAAACGCAAATCGATCTGATCGACAAACTCGGCTTGCCAAATTATCTACAATCGCAGGTAGAAGCAGGGTAAAGAAGTCGAAGCACCCAATAAAAAACGGAGCGCATTTGAATTGCGCTCCGTTTTTTTATATCAGCCTGTGTGCTATCAGACTTGAGGAACCGTATCTTTGAAAGACTGGCGTTCCGAGAGCTTGTCAAACAAGCGGCCCAGATTGGCATAGTCATCGCGCCAGGTGATCTCGGGAAAACGAAATGCCAGCCAGCCCAACGCGCAACCAACTGCCAGATCGGCCAGCGTCAGATGATTGCCAACACAAAATGGCGTCTCGCCCAAGCCCGCCGACATTGCTTTCAAGCCGCAATCGACTTTGCTCAACTGGCGCTCGACCCATGCCGCACTCTGCTCATTGAGCGGCCGCTGAGTACGTTCGAGGCGCACCGCAATGCCTGCATCGAGCACACCATCGGCCAGTGCTTCCCAGCATTTGATATTAGCGCGTTCACGTCCCAGACTAGGCAATAATTTACCGACTGGCGACATGGTGTCGAGGTATTCGACGATCACCCGCGAATCAAACATTGCGCCGCCGTCTTCCATGATCAGGCAAGGTACTTTACCTAAAGGATTCGATGCGGAAATGATGGTGTCCGGCGCCCACACGTCTTCCAGAACCAGCTCGTAATCAAGCTTTTTTTCTGCCATAACGACGCGGACTTTGCGCACGTAAGGACTGGCGAGTGATCCGATGAGTTTCATATTAAGCAGGCAGAAAAAGGAGAAGGAATTATAGCATCGGCAAGTTAGCGAAAAACGCGCTGTAGTACAGCGGAGCCGAGACTGGCGCGAATGGTAAAATCCAGCGCTTCTGTTGTGCCACCTCCACTGCCTCTTTTTAATTTAAATCATGCCTTTATCGACTTTGTCCGCCCTTTCTCCGCTTGATGGCCGCTACGCTTCCAAAACCGACGCCTTGCGCCCCATTCTTTCCGAAGCCGGGTTCATGCACCACAGGGTGAAAGTCGAAATCGCGTGGCTGATCGCACTGTCTGAGGCCGGTTTTGCCGAAATCAAACCATTTTCCGCAGCGGCCGCTGCGCTGCTCAACAAACTGGCCAATGATTTCACCGAAGCCGATGCCGAACGCATCAAAGCCATTGAAGCTGTCACCAATCATGACGTCAAGGCTGTGGAATACTGGCTGAAAGAAAAAGTACAAGACCTGCCCGAGCTGGTCGCGGCATCGGAATTCATTCACTTTGCCTGCACCTCGGAAGACATTAACAACACCTCGCACGGCATGATGTTAAAGGCCGCCCGCGACACCGTGCTGCTGCCGCAACTCGCCGGCCTGATCGCCAGACTCACCACCATAGCGCATGAAAACGCCGACATGGCGATGATGTCGCGCACCCACGGCCAGCCGGCCAGCCCGACCACGCTAGGCAAAGAAATCGCCAACGTGGTGGCACGCCTGAGCCGTGCGCAACAGCGCATCGCAGCAGTAGAAATTTTAGGCAAAATGAATGGCGCAGTCGGCAACTACAATGCCCATCTGTCTGCCTATCCGGACTTCGACTGGCCGGCGTTTTCCCGTCGCGTCATTGAACAGCGTCTGGGCCTGAGCTTCAATCCCTACACGATTCAGATCGAGCCGCATGACTACATGGCCGAACTGTTTGACGCCATCGCCCGCACCAATACAATTTTGCTCGACCTGAACCGCGACATCTGGGGTTACATCTCGCTCGGCTATTTCAAACAACGTACCAAGGCTGGCGAAATTGGTTCTTCCACCATGCCGCACAAAGTCAACCCGATTGATTTTGAAAATTCCGAAGGCAACCTCGGCATGGCCAATGCGGTGCTCAAACACATGGCAGAAAAACTGCCGGTCTCACGCATGCAGCGCGACCTGACGGACTCCACCGTGTTGCGCAACATTGGTGTTGGCCTGGGCTACACCTTGCTCGCTTACGACAGCTGCCTGCGCGGCCTCAACAAACTCGAAGTCAATCCGTCACGCATGGCGGAAGATCTGGATCATAGCTGGGAAGTGCTGGCCGAACCGGTACAAACCGTGATGCGCCGCTTCGGCATCGAAAACCCGTATGAACAACTGAAAGAACTCACTCGCGGCAAAGGCATATCGCGTGACGCCCTGCGTGAGTTCATCAATGGCCTGGCAATTCCACAGAGCGCGAAAGACCAGTTGCTAGTGATGACGCCGGCCAGTTATGTCGGTTTGGCGACGCAGCTGGCTAAGGAAATTTGAGGGAGTTGCACGGGGAAGGTCTGATTGACAAGTTCAGCAGACTAAGAAAAATAAGCAAAAAATGCGGCTGTTCATGACGCCGCTAAAGCAACAACATCACAAGTCTTACAAAAAGAAGTTCAAAAAATAATTCGAATTCTTCTTCATTTATAAATGTAATCCATGGTTTACAGTACGTGAGCCATGGATTACACTCTTTAAGTGATTAAAATCATTCAGAGCGAAACTTTTCAGCACTGGCAAACCAGACTAAAAGATCGCTTCGCAGTTGCAAAAATTAATGCTCGAATACGACGACTATCGAACGGTAATTTTGGTGATGTCAAAGCTTTGAAAGAGAAGATTTTTGAACTGAGAATAGATTACGGCCCGGGTTATCGCATCTACTTTACCCAACGTCAGAAGCTGGTTGTGTTGCTTCTGGCAGGCGGCGAAAAGAGTACGCAACAGGCAGACATAGAGCGTGCCGTTGCCATTGCCAAAAAATGGACAACCGAGACATGACTGAAAAATTTACAGAATGGGACGCGGTCTCAGAGCTCAAGACCGACGAAGATATTGCTCTTTATTTCGAAGCATGCCTGGAAGATGACCCCGGCGATGGCAGCCTGATTCGAGCCGCACTCGGTGATATTGCTCGGGCGCGTGGTATGAGTCAACTGTCGCGTGAAACAGGTTTGGCGCGCGAAAGTTTGTACAAGGCGCTATCAGACCAAGGTAATCCTGAATTTGCGACCATCATCAAAGTGATCAAGGCACTCGGACTGAAACTGCATAGCGAATTGGCACATCATTAAGCGGGTTGGGTTTTTATACTCAGGCGTTGAACCAAAAAAAACCGGCCACATTGAGCCGGTTTTTTAATGCGTCCGAGACTTACACCACCGCCCCATCCGTTTCATCCTTGACCTTCACTGGCTTGATCAGGTCTTCACGTTTCACACCCAGCCACATCGCCACCGCAGCGGCAACAAAGACAGAAGAGTAAATACCAAACAAGATACCGATGGTCAGCGCCAGTGCAAAGTAATGCAGGGTCGGGCCGCCGACCAACAGCATCGACAACACCATCAGCTGCGTACAACCGTGGGTGATGACGGTGCGCGAAATGGTGCTGGTAATGGCGTGGTTCAAAACTTCAGGCGGACCCAGCTTCCCGAAACGGCGGTCGCGGAAGGCTTCCCGCACCCGGTCAAACACCACCACCGATTCGTTCACCGAATAACCCAGCACGGCCAGCACAGCAGCTAACACCGTCAGTGAAAACTCCCACTGGAAAAATGCGAAGAAGCCGAGAATGATCACCACGTCGTGCAAGTTGGCGATGATGGCGGCCACGGCAAATTTCCATTCAAAGCGAATGGCCAGATACAGCATGATGCCGGCCACGACGAACAGCAGCGCTGTGACGCCGTCATGCGCGAGTTCTTCACCCACTTGCGGGCCGACGAACTCAACCCGCTTGATCACCATACTGGCGTCCTGCGCCTTCAGTGCTTCGGTCACACGACTGCTCATCTGGGCTGAATTGGCGCCTTTTTGTGCCGGCAGACGAATCAGCACATCATGTGCGGTGCCAAAGCTCTGCACCTGATTGTCGGTATAACCCAGCGCACCGATGGTCTTGCGCATGCCTTCAATGTCAGCCGGCTTGGTATACGCCACTTCCATGACGGTGCCGCCGGTAAATTCGATCGACAGGTGCAGGCCCTTGTGAAACAGGAAAAACACGGCGGCGACGAAAGTCAGCGCTGAAATGACGTTGAATATCAACGCATGGCGCATGAACGGGATGTCTTTTTTAATCCGGAAAAATTCCATTGCTAATCCTCTTTATGAATCGCCACGCGCTCAGGCGTTGGCCTTCCACACTTGTCCGATGGAGATACTGCTCAGTTTTTTGCTGCGGCCGTACCAGAGATTGGCCAGCGCACGCGACACGACCACGGCCGAAAACATGGAGGTCAAAATACCGAGGCAATGCACAACGGCGAAGCCGCGAATCGGGCCGGAGCCAAAGATCAACAACGCCAGACCCGCAATCAGGGTGGTGACGTTCGAATCCAGAATGGTGGCCCATGCACGTTCAAACCCGGCCGCAATTGCCGCTTGCGGCGCACTGCCGCCACGCAGCTCTTCGCGAATACGCTCATTGATCAGCACATTGGCGTCAATCGCCATACCCAGCGTCAGTGCAATCGCAGCAATACCCGGCAAGGTCAGCGTTGCCTGCATCACTGACAGCAGCGCAATCAACAGCATCACGTTCACCGCCAGTGCAAACACGCTGAAAAAACCGAACAGCATGTAGTACATCATCATGAACAGCGCAATGGCCGCAAAACCGTAGAGCGTGGAATTGAAACCCTTGCTGATATTTTCAGCGCCCAGTTGCGGGCCGATGGTACGTTCTTCAATGATTTCCATGGGCGCGGCCAGGGAACCTGCGCGCAGCAACAGGGCCAGATCCGACGCTGCTGTAGGCGACTCCATGCCCGAAATCTGGAAGCGTGAACCGAGTTCGTCGCGAATGGTGGCAACGGTCAGCACTTCGCCCTTGCCCTTTTCAAACAGCACAATGGCCATCAGCTTGCCGATTTTGCTGCGGGTGGCTTCACGCATTTTGCGTCCGCCATCGCCATTCAAATCAATACTGACTGCGGCTTGCTGGTTCTGATCGAAGCTGGCGCCTGCATTGGAAATATAGTCGCCGGTAATGATCGGGTCTTTCAGCAAGACCACGGGAGCGCTCTTGCCGACTTTGAATAATTCCGAACCCAGCGGTATCGCTGAACTGTCTTCGGTGCCGCGGCGAATGGATTCATCCACCATGCGCACTTCCAGTGTGGCGGTGCGGCCGATGATGTCTTTGGCCCGAGACACATCCTGCACACCCGGCAGCTGCACCACAATACGGTCGGCGCCCTGACGCTGAATAATGGGCTCGGCCACGCCAAGCTCATTGACCCGCTTGGACAAGGTAGAAATATTTTGCTGAACCGCGTCTTCAACGGTGCGCTTCAAGGATTGCGGGCTGAGACTGCCGCGCAGCTTTTGTCCTTCCGGGTCAGCCATTGCCACCACGCTCAGCTCCGGTAATTGCGAAGCCAGCACGTCTTTGGCAGCGTCGAGCGCGACCTGATCGCGGAAACGAATATCGATGGCGTCGCCGTCACGCGTAATACCGGAAAACCGCACCCGCTTTTCAACCAGGATGGAACGCACACTAGTTTGCAAACCCTGCAGGCGTTTGGTCAGTACGGCCTTGGTGTCGACCTGCATCAGGAAGTGCACGCCGCCGCGCAAGTCCAGTCCCAGATACATCGGCAAGGCATGCAGGCTTTGCAGCCAGCCCGGTGTATTGGGCAGTAAATTGAAGGCCACCAGATAAGTCGGGTCAGTCGGGTCACGGTTGAGCGACTGCTCCAGCACGCTCTTGGCTTTGAACTGCACATCGGTATTGGCGAAGCGCGCACGCAAGGTGCTGTTGTTGGCATTGTCTTCAAAGACCAGGGTTTCGGCATGAATGCCGGCCTTGCTCAGTGCCGCATCTGCCACCGCGACCACCTCGGGCCCCAGCTTGACGGTGGCCTTGGCGCTGCTGACTTGCACCGCCGGCGACTCGCCAAAAAAATTGGGCACGGTATAGAGCGCGCCGAAACACAAGGCCAGCGCAATCAGGATGTACTTCCAGAGGGGGTAACGGTTCATAGTGTCCTGCTCAGAAAAAAAATGTCCGGCAAAAACTGCCGGACATGGTGTATTTCAATGCCTTATAAACTCTTGATGGTGCCTTTAGGCAGCAGCATGGTGACCGATGCGCGCTGGACCACCACTTCAGTGCCATTGGCGATTTCAACGGTCAGATAAGCATCGCTGACTTTGCTGATTTTGCCCAGTACGCCACCAGCTGTCACGACTTCATCGCCCTTGGACAAGGCGTCAATCATGGATTTTTGTTCTTTCTGACGCTTCATCTGTGGACGAATCATCAGGAAATACAAGACCACAAACATCAGGATGATGGGCAAAAAGCTCATCAGATTGCCGTTTGCGCCGCCTAAGGCAGATTGCGCGTACGCGTTGGAAATAAACATGAACGACTCCGGTTTGGGATTGTAATAAGACCCAGCATTCTAGCACTGGAACCGAAGCCCACCGACCTGCCCCGCACCGGCTTGTTTTTACTGCCCACCAGCGGCTTGCAGAATAGCGATCAGCGGCGCATTGCCGGCCTGCCGAGCCAGGTCCAGAGCGGTGTAGCATTGACCACCGGGCCGGTTGACTTCGGCACCGGCGACCACCAGCATGCGCACGATATCGAGCTTGCCCGCCTGTGTGGCTACGATCAACGGCGTCTGGCCATGGCAGTTCATCTGTGTGGTCTGCGCCTTTGCCGCCAGCAGCTGCATGACAACAGTACTATCGTCCAGTGCACACGCGCAAAGCAAGGGGGTTTGACCGCAGGTATCGGTCAGATTGATGGTCGCCTGATGTTTCAACAACAAAGCCGTAGTCTGGCTATCAGCACGCGAGGCTGCCAGATGCAAAGCTGTCGCACCATGAGCATCTTGCAAATTGATATTTTCAGCGCAGACAAGTTGCGTGAGCAATTCAGCATCCTGCATGTCAACTGCCATATGCAGCGCGGACCTGCCTTGTGCATCGACGTTGTAGCGAGGGGCACCAAGCAAGATCAGCAGCATGGCAAATTCACGCTTACCCATCAGCAGCGCATCAAGCAGCAGACTGGGATGATGCAGATGCTGCTCGCGAATCAGTCCCCCTTGCCGCAACAGCAATGTGGCCACATCGAAATGCGCACCCTCTACGGCGTAATCAATCGCCGTCCAGCCATTAACATCCGCTTCATTAACCCCCACACCGCGGTCAATCAGGGTATTGGTCATCGTCAGGTCGCCTGACGCCGCAGCGTGCATGAGCATGGTTTTGCCTTCCTCATCCATGCCAGTGATTTCCTTACCCAGTGCTTGCAAATATGCCAAAGGGGCTGGCTGTGTTTCTGGGACCACATCCTGCAAGAGTGACGCGGAGGTGATGCCTTGCACAGGCCGCGGCAACAATACGAAACCGGCGTTCAATTGCTGTTGTGTTGGAAATTGAGATTGAAACTGGGACACGGCTCTAATTGGATTGACCACTTTCCCGTTTGACACCTGATAATTAATCCATCTGGTTTTTTGCTTCTTCGACACCATCTTCGGCGGCAACTTGACTGCCGGTTTGGGCGCAGATTGAGTGACACCAGCGGAATGTTCTGCGCTTGCTCTCGTGTTCGCATTGGTTTTCATGGATGGCTCCTTGCAGTCGATTTTAAAAATGCAGGCTCATTTTTCTTACTGGTAAAAATGAGAAACAAATTCACCGACTACTGATTTGCCAGCCGCACACCAGAGACCAGATTCATTTCCTCCTGAATAAAACGAAAAACCGCACCACCGGATTTCCTCGCAAAATCGAGTACGCTCAAGCCTTCATCATCAACCCGCCACAACGAGGCACCGTGCTTCACCAGTAAACGGGCCAGTGGCAAGTTGCCTTCTTCACAGGCCATCATCAACGGCGAAGCCCCTGTGTCGTCGAGGCTATCAACCTCGGTGCCATATTGAATAATCAACGATGCCATCTCTTCTGACATGGTGCCTATATGCAGCAAGCCGCAGCCAAACAACCCCACCACATGCGGATTGGCGCCGTGCTCCAGGAAAAATTTTGCCAGGTCCAGATTGCCCCGGGAACAGGCCATGATCAGCGGTGTTTCCAGAGTTTTACGACTTTCTTTATAGTCCAGTTCCAGACCACGCCCGGCCAGCAATTGTGCAATCTCGACAGTGAGAAAATTTTCGTACAACAGATCACGACCACCGTTGTGTAACAAGCGAATGTCTGCACCCGCACGCAATAGATAGGCAAGGATGTCACTCATATTGGGCAAGGACTTATTGCTCAACAGGCAATGCAATGGCGTATTGCCATCGTAATCCGCGCAATTCAAATCGGCAGCGGCGCCGATCTTGCATAAAAACCGAATCACCGCTTCGTTGCCTGCTAAACAAGCCCAATGCAATACGGTGCGGCCGAGCGCCGGATCACACGCATGCAAGTTTTCGCCCTGCTCAATCATTGCCGTGATTTTTTTAATCAGCACATGAATTTCAGCGTCAGACGTATTGGGGTTGGTCATGCTGCAAAGCTGTGACAGCGGCGACAGGTAATGCCACCAGCTTGCCGAGCGACTGTCCCGATCGCAGCTGAGCTCACCCATCAGGTCATTAAAAGAAAACTCTTCGGAAGAATCCGATTCTTGTTGCAGAACAGAAGACGCATTGCTCAATGCACGCAGCACCGGTTCGCTACTCACCAGCAGCACGGCGTCGACTTGCAGTGGGGTACCCAGCACCACTTGCTTTGGAGCGGCAGTCAACATTTGCGGAATTGGTTCGACAACCAATTGGAGATCTTGCGCAGACAAGAATGTAGAAGAAGAGGATGAAGAATTTGAACGTAGCGAAGCGAGTGAGTTCATGGCAAGCCTTTCGCATCTGCAGTGAATGAATCGATCCATGTCGATTGCATGCTGGCTATTAAATTATCAGCACCAAACGACAGCCTGTAATAGGGAAGAATTACCGACTGCCAGTTCCACTGTCAAAATGCGAGGCCATGCGGTTTTGCAGCAGATCAAACACGCGCAAAAGTTCAGGCTAAGTTTTTTTAACTACCCATCTGACGCTCATGATGAAATTGCGCAACGTATTGCTGAAAACGACCTTGCTCAATCGACGCGCGAATCTCGCGCATCAGTTGCAGGTAGTAATGCAAATTGTGGATGGTGTTCAGACGGGCGCCCAGTATTTCACCCGCGCGATGCAGATGATGCAAATAGGCACGTGAAAAATTTTTGCAGGTATAACAATCACAACTGGCGTCCAGCGGCTGATCTTCATCTTTGTGGCGTGCATTTTTAATTTTCACATCGCCAAAGCGGGTAAACAGCCAGCCGTTGCGCGCATTGCGAGTCGGCATCACACAATCAAACATATCAATGCCATTGGCCACACCATCAACCAGATCTTCCGGCGTGCCCACACCCATTAAGTAATGCGGCTTGTGGGCCGGCAGGCGCGGACCGGTATGCGCAAGAATGCGTTGCATGTCTTCTTTTGGCTCACCAACAGATAAGCCGCCGATGGCCACACCATCAAAATCCAGCTCTTCCAGACCGGCCAAAGATTCGTCGCGCAAATCCGTAAACATGCCACCCTGCACAATGCCAAACAAGGCATTCGGATTGTCTTCGCGTTTGAATTCATCCAGTGAGCGCTTAGCCCAGCGCAAGGACATGCGCATCGAAGCACCGGCTTCTTCGCGGGTGGCAGCACGACCGTCAATTTCATAGGGTGTGCATTCGTCAAACTGCATCACGATGTCGGAATTTAAAACACGCTGAATTTGCATCGATACTTCCGGCGACAAAAACAAACGGTCGCCATTGATCGGCGAAGAAAATTTCACGCCCTCTTCCGTTATCTTGCGCATCGCACCGAGCGAAAAAACCTGAAAGCCACCCGAGTCGGTCAGGATAGGTTTATCCCAACCCATGAAGCGATGCAGTCCACCGAATTTTTTAATCACCTCCAGACCCGGGCGCAGCCACAGGTGAAAGGTGTTCCCTAAAATAATGTGCGCATCAATTTCTTTTAATTCCAGCGGCGACATGGCTTTGACCGTGCCATAGGTGCCAACCGGCATAAAAATCGGCGTCTCGATCACACCGTGATTGACTTCGAGGCGGCCGCGACGGGCATTGCCGTCGGTATTCAATAAGGTAAATTTCATTCGTGTTCTGGTAAGTCTTGCAGGGTCAACAGCATGGCGTCGCCATAACTGAAAAAGCGATAACGGGCAGCGATTGCATGGGCATAGGCCAAATGAATACGTTCATAGCCGGCAAAGGCCGACACCAGCATTAACAACGTCGATTTGGGCAAATGAAAATTGGTGAACAGGCGCGTGACGGTTTTGAAGCGATAACCCGGCGTAATGAACAAACGCGTATCCGCACTGCCTGCCGCCAGCGTGCCGGTTTGCGACGCCGACTCCAGCGCCCGCAGGCTGGTGGTGCCAACCGCCACTATGTTTTTGCCGGCCGCTTGCGTGGCCTGCACCAGCGCCACCGTCTCGGACGGCACGGTATACCACTCGCTGTGCATCGCATGTTCGGCCAGATTTTCAGTGCGCACCGGCTGGAAAGTACCAGCGCCAACATGCAGGGTCACATAGGCAAACTGCACGCCCTTGGCCTTGAGCTTATCCAGCAAGGGTTGATCAAAATGCAGACCGGCCGTGGGCGCAGCCACCGCACCCGGCTCGCGGGCATACACGGTCTGGTAACGCTCGGCGTCAACTGCGTCGGCGTCATGCTCGATATAGGGCGGCAGTGGCAGCTTGCCGTGCGCTTCAATCAGCGTAATCACATCATCCGGAAAATGCAGCGTAAAAAACTCACCGGCGCGCTCGCCCACAGTGACATCAAACGCATCGGCCAGCCGGATGCGGGTGCCCGCTGGCGGCGACTTCGAGGCCCGCACTTGCGCCAGTACCGTTCGCGTATCCAGCACCCGCTCCACCAGCGCTTCGATTTTGCCGCCACTTTCCTTGACGCCGAAAAAACGCGCCTTGAGTACCCGCGTGTCATTGAACACCATCAGATCGCCCGCCTGCAGCAGATCAACCATGTCGGCAAAGGCGCGATCAATCAGCGCTGAAGGTGTCACTTGCAGCAGGCGCGAGCCCGAGCGTTGCGGCAGCGGCAGCTGCGCGATCAACTCGGGCGGCAGGGTGAAATCAAAGTCGGAGAGTGAATACATGATTAAGCACTTGGAACGCACGTTGGGACGACATTGCTTGATCTACCGTCGTCCTGACGAAAGTCAGGACCCAGAGTCTTGCATCAAACTGGCTAACAATCGGGAAAAGCCGGTATTCTACGCTGGCTCCAAAATACAACTCTATGCCTACCCCTAAAAAGAAAGCCAGTCCGACCAAAAGCCTGCGCACCGTAGACCGGCTGGCGCGGCTTGGCCTGTCCACCGATATGGCGCTGGTGCTGCATCTGCCAATGCGCTATGAAGACGAGACGCGAATATATTCCCTGCACGAAGCCGGTCTGTTGCACGGCCACACGGTGCAGGTTGAAGGCATCGTCACCGCCTGCGACGTGCAATACCGACCGCGCCGCCAGCTGGTCGTCACTATCAGTGGCGACGGCGCCGAACTGATTTTGCGCTTCCTGAATTTTTACGGCAGCCAGGCCAGCCAGATGGCGGTAGGCAAACGCCTGCGCGTGCGCGGCGAAATGCGGCACGGCTTTTTTGGCAACGAGATGGTGCATCCGGTAGTAAAAGCGGTAGAAGAAGGCGCGCCGCTGCCGCAGGCGCTGACGCCCGTCTATCCGGCCGGCGAAGGCCTGTCGCAAACGCTGCTGCGCAAAGCGATTGCCGCGGCCATGTCGCGCGCCGACTGGAGCGACACCCTGCCCGACGCGCTGCGCGCCTCGCTGGACCTGATTCCGTTCGAAGCAGCCGTGCGCCTGCTGCACAATCCGCCAGTCGATGTGGATGAAAACGCGCTGATGGAACGCACCCATCCCGCATGGACGCGGATGAAGTTCGATGAACTGCTGGCGCAACAGCTCTCAATGAAGCGCGCACAAGCCGCACGCCGACAGCAAGGCGCGCCGATGTTAAATACTGCCGGCAGCTTGTCGCAGGCTTTGCAAAAGGCGCTGCCGTTTGCGCTGACCGCCGCACAGCAACGCGTGCTCGACGAAGTGCGTCAGGACTTGCACCTGCCCTATCCGATGCAACGTTTGTTGCAAGGTGATGTAGGCAGTGGCAAAACCGTAGTCGCCGCCTTGGCCGCTGCCCAGGCCATTGACAGCGGCTATCAGGCCACCCTGATGGCGCCCACCGAAATTCTGGCAGAGCAACATTTCCGCAAGATCGCCGCCTGGCTAGAGCCGCTGGGCATTGAAGTCGCCTGGCTGACAGGCAGCCTGAAAAAACGCGAAAAAGAAGCGGCCCGCGAACGGATTGAATCGGGTGCCGCCAAATTGGTGATCGGCACCCATGCGCTGATTCAGCAGGAAGTGGTGTTCGAGCGGCTGGGGCTGGTGATTGTCGATGAGCAGCACCGCTTTGGTGTAGCCCAGCGCCTGACCCTGCGCAACAAAGGGGTAGACAGCGTGCCGCATCAGTTAATGATGTCTGCCACGCCGATTCCGCGCACGCTGGCGATGACGTATTACGCGGATTTGGAAGTGTCGGTCATTGATGAACTGCCACCGGGGCGAACGCCGATTGTCACGCGCCTGATCGATCAGGAAAGACGGGATCAGGTGATCGAGCGGGTGCATGCAGCCGCACTCGACGGCAGACAAGTGTATTGGGTCTGCCCGCTGATTGAAGAATCCGAAGCACTGCAACTGCAAACGGCAACCGATACCCATGCGGCCTTAACGCTTGCGCTGCCGGACTTGCAGGTAGGGCTGGTGCATGGCCGTCTGAAGACGCAGGAAAAGCAGCAGATCATGGATGCCTTTTCCCGCGGCGAGTTGCAAGTGCTGGTAGCGACAACGGTGATTGAAGTCGGCGTCGATGTGCCGAATGCGTCGCTGATGGTGATTGAACATGCCGAGCGTTTCGGTTTGTCGCAACTGCATCAGCTGCGTGGCCGGGTCGGCCGCGGTGCAGCCGCCAGTGTGTGTTTGCTCTTGTATCAGTCACCGCTGGGCATGATTGCCCGTCAGCGCTTGTCCATCATGCGCGAAATTACGGACGGCTTCGAGATTGCGCGGCGCGATCTGGAAATTCGCGGTCCGGGTGAATTTTTAGGGGCAAGACAATCCGGTCAGGCCATGCTGCGCTTCGCCAACTTGGAAACGGATCAGTGGCTGGTTGAACGGGCGCGCAATCTGGCGCAGCAACTGCTACAGGATCAATCAGACATCGCGGATGTGCATCTGGCCCGCTGGCTGGGCTCGCGCGAGGATTTTTTGCGGGTTTGATTGACTGACTATGCGACACTAGTGCCATGACTCTGACCGAACTCAAATACATCGTCGCGGTGGCCCGTGAAAAGCATTTTGGCCGCGCGGCCGAAGCCTGCTTTGTTGCCCAGCCCACGCTGTCGGTAGCCATCAAAAAACTCGAAGATGAACTGGGCGTGGCGATTTTCGAGCGAGGCGGCACCGAAATATCGGTCACGCAGATTGGCGCGCAAATTGTCGAACAAGCCGAGCATGTACTGGAACAGACAGCCTCGATCAAAAACATCGCCAAACAAAACACCGATCCGCTGGTGGGGCAACTGCGGCTGGGCATCATCTACACCATTGCGCCCTATCTGTTGCCGCAACTGGTACGCAACATGATCACCAACGTGCCGCAAATGCCGCTGATCTTGCAGGAAAATTTTACGGTGCGCTTGATCGAACTCTTGCGTGCAGGGGAACTGGACGCCGCCATCATGGCGCTACCTTTTCCGGATCAGGGCCTGATGGTGCGGCCTTTGTATGACGAACCCTTTGTGGTGGCGCTGCCGCGTACGCATCACTGGGCAAACCGCAGCACGATTTCCAGCAAAGATCTGAAATCGGAAACCATGCTGCTGCTGGGTGCGGGCCATTGTTTCCGTGATCAGGTGCTGGAAGTCTGTCCGGAGATGTCGCGCTTTTCAACCAGCGGCGACGGCATTGCCCGCACCTTCGAAGGCTCTTCGCTGGAAACCATACGGCATATGGTGGCCTCAGGCATCGGCATTACGGTACTGCCAAAAGCGTCGGCACCGGGTACGCAGGACAGCGACAATATGCTGCGCTATGTGCCGTTCGAAAAACCGGTGCCTTCGCGCCGCGTCGTCATCGCCTGGCGCAAGAGCTTTACCCGCAGCGGCGCTATTGAGGCCATCCGGCAAGCGGTCTTGTCTTGCGCGCTCAACGGCGTAACCATGCTGCCAGACGCGGCATTAGAAATTAGCTAGGTTTTCCGGACCAGGTCGCTTATGCAAACGCTGCTGATTAAACGCCGACTACTGTTGTACGCACGACTGGTGCGGCTGGATAAACCGATTGGCAGTTTGTTGCTGCTGTGGCCAACACTCTCAGCCTTGTGGCTGGCCAGCGGCGGTCTGCCTGACTGGCGGCTGCTGCTTATTTTTTCAGCAGGCACGGTGCTGATGCGCTCAGCCGGCTGCGCCATCAATGACTACGCCGACCGTGATTTCGACAAGCATGTGCAACGCACTGCGGGGCGTCCCTTAACCAGCGGCCAGATCAGCGGCAGCGAAGCGCTGGCTGTGGCAGCGGTGTTGGCGCTGACTGCCTTTGCGCTGATTGTGCCGCTCAACACCTTAACTAAACAACTCTCGCTGGCAGCGGTGCTGATTGCTGCCAGCTATCCGTACTTCAAACGTTTTTTCGCACTGCCGCAGGCCTACCTGGGTATTGCCTTTGGTTTCGGCATTCCGATGGCATACGCCGCCGTACAAAATCAGGTGCCAATGCAAGCCTGGCTGCTGCTATTGGCCAATGTGTTCTGGGCGCTGGCTTACGACACCGAGTATGCAATGGTGGACCGGGAAGATGATCTGAAAATTGGCATTCGCACCTCAGCCATTACCTTCGGTCGCTACGATGTGGCTGCCGTCATGCTCTGCTACGCCATCAGTCTGGGCTTAATTGCACTGGTGGGCTGGCAGGCACATTTAGGGGTCGGTTTTGCGGCCGGCATACTGGTTGCCGCCGCCATTGCGTTCTACCACTGGACCTTGATTCGTGATCGCGAACGCATGGCCTGCTTTGCCGCGTTTCGTCACAATAACTGGCTGGGCGCTGCAGTCTTTGCCGGATTCGTTTTGGCTTAATTCCTCATTAGCTTTCTCATGCCGCATGTTGACAACAGCGGCACTTATTCTCCGCTGTTCTTCTTGTTGATCGATGGCTGCCCGCGTCAGAATCGGGGCGCCACGTCTTTCAACTTCTTATCTCCCTCGTCATGGACATTACCGAACTGCTTGCATTCACTGTCAAAAACAAGGCCTCGGATTTGCATCTTTCTGCCGGGCTGCCACCGATGATCCGGGTCAATGGCGATGTGCGCCGCATTAATCTGCCGGCGATGGATCACAAAGAAGTCCACGGCATGCTCTACGAAGTGATGAGCGATGGCTTGCGCAAGGTCTATGAAGAACATCTTGAAGTGGATTTTTCTTTTGAAATACCAGGGCTGGCGCGTTTTCGGGTGAATGCCTTCAATCAGGACCGTGGTGCCGCTGCGGTACTGCGCACTATTCCCTCCACAATTTTGTCGCTGGAAGAATTGAATGCGCCCAAAATTTTTACCGAGCTGGCGATGAAACCACGTGGACTCGTGTTGGTCACTGGCCCCACCGGCTCGGGCAAATCAACCACACTGGCAGCAATGGTCAATCATGTGAACGAAAACGAATATGCACACATCTTGACGGTGGAAGACCCGATCGAGTTTGTGCATACCTCCAAAAAAGGCTTAATCAACCAGCGCGAAGTCGGCAAGCACACGCATTCCTTTGCTGCTGCGCTGCGCTCTGCCTTGCGCGAAGACCCGGATGTGGTGCTGGTGGGCGAATTACGCGATCTGGAAACGATACGGCTGGCGCTGACAGCTGCCGAAACCGGTCATTTGGTGTTTGGCACATTACACACCGTGTCTGCGGCAAAAACCATTGATCGTCTGGTGGACGTGTTTCCCGGTGACGAAAAAGAAATGGTGCGGGCCATGCTATCGGAGTCCCTGCAAGCCGTCATTTCACAAACCCTGCTCAAGACCAAAGACGGCAGCAGCCGCGTGGCAGCGCACGAGATCATGCTGGGCACACCGGCGATTCGTAACCTGATCCGCGAAGCCAAGGTCGCGCAAATGTACTCGGCAATTCAAACCGGCTCCAGCTTTGGCATGCAAACGCTGGACGCCAATCTGATGGAGCTGGTAAGACGCAACCAGATTGCCATGGGCACCGCACGTGCTGCGGCAAAAATGCCCGAAAACTTTGCAGGCTGAAGATGGACACCACACAGGCAAGCGCCTTCATCCATGCATTACTGCGGATGAAGAAAGAAAAAGGCGGCTCGGATTTATTCATCACCGCCGGCTTTGCGCCGGCAATTAAAATCAGCGGCAAATTAACGCCCGTCTCAACACAAGCACTCACAGCTGAAGACACGGCGCAACTGGTCAGTGCGACCATGAACGATCACCAGCGCACCGAGTTTGCGGCATCAAACGAATGCAATTTCGCCATCAGCCCGGCCGACATTGGTCGCTTTCGGGTATCGGCCTTTGTGCAGCAGGCGAAAGCCGGCATGGTGCTGCGAACGATTACCACCGACATTCCAGAACTTGATGCGCTGGCGGTGCCGGTGGTATTGAAAGAAGTCGTCATGACCAAGCGTGGACTGGTCATTATGGTTGGCGCCACCGGCTCGGGAAAATCGACAACACTGGCGGCGATGATTGGGCACCGCAATGCGCACAGCTACGGCCACATCATCACCATCGAAGACCCGGTGGAGTATGTGCATCCGCATAAAAACTGCATCATCACCCAACGCGAAGTCGGCACCGACACCGCTGACTGGCACACAGCTTTAAAGAACACTTTGCGACAAGCACCAGATGTGATTTTGATAGGCGAAATCCGTGACCGAGAAACCATGGATCATGCAATCGCCTTTGCCGAAACCGGACATTTGTGTCTGGCCACACTACATGCAAACAATAGCAATCAGGCACTCGACCGGATCGTGAATTTTTTCCCTGAAGAGCGGCGCCAGCAGCTGCTGATGGATTTGTCCCTGAATCTGAAAGCCATGATTTCGCAAAGACTCATTCCCTTAAAAGGTGACACAGGACGCTGCGCAGCGGTGGAAGTCATGCTCAATTCGCCGCTCATTTCGGATCTGATTTTCAAGGGTGATGTGCATGAAATCAAAGAGATCATGAAAAAATCCCGCGAGCTGGGCATGCAGACTTTTGACCAGGCCTTGTTTGATCTGGTTGAGTCCGACCGCATCACGATTGAAGATGCGCTACGCAATGCAGATTCGGTCAATGATTTGCGACTGGCGCTGAAACTGCATGGTAAAGATGCGCAAAACCGCGATTTGGCTGCGGGGACGGAGGGGTTGCAGATTATCTGAGGTACAGCTACGAACTACTTAGTGCAGATTGGCGGCAGTACAACAACATTTTTGCGTTGGGATGATGGTGATTATCGTCGTCCCGATGAAAATCGGGACCCAGCGGCTTTCGTCAACTTATAGATCAAACTAAAACTGCCTTTAAGCGCCCGTCAACTTTCGCTCATTTATACGCCTAGAAGTGCTAATGCATTTACGAAAAACGGCTATTCAATACCCCTGAAACAGAAAATCAAGCGCAGCCGTAATGTGTTCTCGCTCTGCCGCCAATGTAACGACAAAGGACTTCAGCGTACGTTTTGGCACTGAAGCCATTTTGGGTGTTTCAAGAATATAGTCTTTACCCAAAATGTTAAATACTGGGGTAAGTCGCGTAGGTAAATTCACTTTTGCAAAGTGCTCAACGCTGCGCAGCGGAATGACCAAACAGCTATCCAAACCGTCTAATAAATCGCTCTGAACATTCAAAAGAAAAGGTGTCGTGTTGGCATGCATTCCTGAGTTTGAAAAAACATCAAAACGCGGCATCAGAATGTTTTCCAGTGATCCAGCGGCAAACCTTCTATCTCTATCGTGTTGTTGTAGGCCGCAATGAAATCTGAATGCGTCTCGCGCCATAAGCGCTCTTGTTCGCGACGCACAACCTCTCGTAGATTATGATCACAAACTTGAGAAATGTTAATTTGCAGGGCCTTGGCAGCATCCAAAAGCTCAACGCTCAGACTGAGGTTGATTGCCCGTTTAGCAGAACGCTTGGTATGCGAGGTCGGCCGACCAACAGGATTTTCGATAGCTGACATAGAAAATTCTTCTTCATTCAAGGATGGGCATAGTTTAACTCGATATTTAAAAGCACAACACGCTTAATGCCAACTAAAGCTCCAGCTGAAACTGCGCCGAAGCACCCGCCTGTTCTCGCTCCGTTTTGCGCCCGGAAGAAGTCAAGCGCTTGCTCTGCAAGAGTCCAATATTCATTTCCGCCGTTAAGTTCGATGCATAAAACTGCTCAATCATTTGC